>JBNJGS010000014.1:0-52040 GCA_051747965.1 Bacteroidota bacterium | reverse complement strand
AAAATTTGCAGTAGAACCAAAAAAGATATGACTTCTAACCAACTAACATCACCTATTCACCTCCCAAGTCAGGTGAAAATCACTCGCATGAACATATTTGCAGAGCAGTTTCCATCTCTAAGCCATCACAAAACAAAAAACCGCCTTTCGGGGCGGTTTTTTGTTTTGCTTATGTGAACTTACTTTTTCAGCCACTTATCCAGCCAGCCTTTAAACTCATGTTGCCACAGCACGGCATTTTGGGGCTGTAGCACAAAATGAGACTCTTCCGGAAACACCAGCAGCTTGCTGGGCACATCATGCAATTGCGCTGCATTAAAAGCCTGCAGGCTTTCGGTATAGGGAATGCGAAAATCATACTCACCCGTAATCATCATAATCGGGGTATCCCATTTGTCCACAAATTTGTGTGGTGATTTGGCATAGGTCCGCTGAGCAACCGCGTTGTCCTCTTCCCAGTATGCACCACCAAAGTCCTTGTTTACAAACCAGTATTCTTCCGTGGAATTGTACATGCTCTCCAGGTTAAACATCCCGCAATGGGAAATAAATGCAGAAAAACGGCCTTCGTGATGACCTGCCAGGTAATACACAGAATACCCGCCATAAGATGCACCCACGGCACCTATATTATCTTCATCAATATAGGCTTTGGTTTTAAATGCGTCGGTGGCTGAAAGGTAATCCTTTATGTTCTGTCCGGGATAGTCACCGGAAATCTGCTCGTTCCATTCGCTGCCAAAGGTAGGTAAACCGCGCCGGTTGGGGGCAATCACCACATAACCGTTGGCCGCCATGATGGCGAAATTCCAGCGGTATGAGAAAAACTGAGACACAGCGCTCTGTGGTCCGCCCTGACAATACAGTATCGCGGGGTATTCTTTTTTGGGATCGAAATTTGGCGGCAGGTATTCCCACACCAGCATTTCCTTGCCATCGGTGGTTTCTACCCATTCCTTACGCACCTCTCCCATATCAAGAGCATCATAGATATGCGCATTTACCTGTGTCAGTTGGGTGGCTTTGCCTTCCGGTGTCAGGGCATAAAGCTCTTTGCCCATATCCATGGCAGTCTTGCCGGCAAGCAGGGTGTTTCCCTGCACATCCAAACCACCGTAATTGTGTCTGCCCTCAGTAAGCTGAGTAATCATACCGTTGGCGAGCCTGATTTTATACACCTGATACGTGGCTTCAATGCCGGAAATGAAATATATCGTTTCATCATCATCAGACCAGTTGATGGAGGATACGTTCTGGTCAAAATCCTCCGTGTAATTGCTCAGCTCACCACTTGTCATATCATATACAACAAGGCGCGTGCGGTCTGACTCATAGCGGGCTTCTTTCATCTGCTCCCAGGCCAGCTTGCTGCCGTCGTGTGAAAACACGGGATGCTTATCGTAGCCGGGATTTGGTGCGCTGATGTTTTCAGTTTCACCGCTTTCACAGGTGTACAAATAAATATCCGAATCCGTACTGATGCTGTAATCCACCCCGTTCATTTTTTTACAGGTATAGGCAATGTGTTTTGCATCAGGGCTCCAGGCTATTTCAGAAAAATCAAAATAAGGGCTCAGCGGGGCATCATAGTTTTCACCTTCCATGATGTCTTTGCCTTCGGTAATGAGCTCATCACCAAATTCTGCCACAAAAATATGCGAGCGGGTTCCGTCATCCCAGTGATCCCAGTGGCGATACATCAGGTCGGTAGCAATATGCACATTGGCTTCCGGCAGGTTGGGGTATTTGTCTTCAGCCAGTTCGTTCATCTTAACATCCTTGCAAAACAGAATTTTCTCACCTCCGGGTGCCACGTCCACGTAATTCACACCACCTTCAACCCCGCTTCGTTTTTTGGCATTTTTGCCGTCAGCATCCATGCTCCACAGTTGGGTGCCGGAATCATCCGCACTCAGATAGGCAATTTGCTTGCCATCCTTCATCCATTCCGGTGTATGACAGGATGCCTCTCCGGAAGTGAGCTGAACAGGATCTCCCCCCTCAACCGGCACTTTATAAATGTGGGTACGACCGGTATTTTTTTCCACCGAATATTTTGTCATGGTATAAAGCACTTCAGTACCGTCGGGAGACAAATGGGCAGCCCCGATGCGATTAAATTTCCAAAGAATTTCAGGTGTCAGAATACCACCATCTTTTTCTTCCTGCGTGAGGCTGTTGTCAATGCTTTCTGCACTGCTTTCCTCTTGATTTTCCGGCATACAGCCAACAAAAAAGGCCAGGGCCAGCACACTGATTATTGCAAAACATTTTTTCATAATTAGCTGATTTTTAATTGATATACACGTTTATTTATTGTTCATTTTTTGGGCAGCTTTTCCACCTCCCTGCCAGCCGGTGTTATATTTTATATGGTGGGCAGGCTGGCGGCTATTAGCGTCCGGCTAGCCGCCTGCGGTGGGCTGCTGGATAAACCTCATTATTTATGTAATATGTCGTCATTCCACGATTTAAACGAATTAACAAAATGATCTTCCTTGCCACTTAAATCTACTAAATATTCTGGCATTCTTTTCTAAAAACGCGTGTGGCTCATCTATGTCAAAAAACACCCTGCTCAAATAATAATTATGCCGGTAAATTCTTTTGTCCGGAATCAGGTGTTTTTTCCACATCATGAAAACTTTATCCCGCCCATACCATGAAAAAGCCCATTGAATATCTTCAACATCCCCATACCTCAAAACCTCCTCAATGAGAATTTCATCAGGCACAGCATCCGGATTTTCAATGGTGTAACTCCAGAAAAACCCCTGTGATTTTAACTTTTTCACTATGGATGCCTTGTCAGTCATTTTTCCTTACCATTACTGCATTTTCTGGTCAAGTGAGTTTAGTCCCTGTATGGCAAGCTCATAATTTTCCCTTATGCTGAGGGCCTTGTTGTAATCCTGCCGGGCTTTTTCAAATTCACCCATCAGTTCGCGGGCATAGCCACGGTTATAATACGCTTTATGGGCGGTACTGTCTATACTCAGTGCCTGACTGAATTCATCCACTGCTGTTTGGTAATCATCCTGGTAAACCAGTGCGATAAAACCTTTATTGTAATGAGCACCGTAATGCTGGAAATCAATATTGTCAATTATATAATTATAGTGATGCATTGCACTGTCAATGGCCTGGCTCTGCTGGTAATAAAAACCCAGGTTGTAATGCAGTTCCAGATTGTCCGGAGCTCTTCTCAGACCTGCAAGATAGTATTCCTGAGCCAGGGGGTCTTTAGACTCAGCCAAAAGCTGCCCCAGCACGTTGTATGCCGCAATATAATCCTCATCAAACTCTATTGTCCGCTGAAATGCCGATATGGCAAGCCCTGGCTTCCCTGCCTCCCGGTATATCAATCCCTGAATAAAATAGGTATCTGCATCCTGCAGATTAAATTCCTTGATTGTCTTGATGTAGGACAGGGCTTTATTATAATCTTTCACATAATAGTAAATCTGAGCAAGACGAAGCATACTTTCTTTGTCCCTGGGATGAATTTCCAGGCATTTTTCGGCAACTTCTCTGGCCTTCCCGGATTGTCCCAGCTGCATATGGTAATCAATCAGCGAATAATAAGTAGATTTACTCACGGAATCAAGTTTCAGGGATATCTCCAGATCATTGATGGCTTCCTTGTAATTGCCCTCACCGGCGTGTAATTCAGCGCGTTTTTCAAATAGCTGTGGATTTCTCGGATTTTCCCTTATTTTTTCAGAGAGCCCTGCAATATCCACACTGTCGGTAAGCGAATCGGTCTGCTCCTGAGTTTTCGGTTCATCACCTTCTTCTCCATCTTTTTGTTTGTCCTGCTTACACCCGGTAATTAAAAACAGGCCAAGCAAAAACACCAGGAGTCCGGGGAGAATTCGTTTTGTTATCATCATACATTATTATTAAAAAGGCACAGCAGGAAATCTTCCCGCCATGCCTTTATGGATTTATTTGTTTTTTTCTTTAAGCTTTTGGCGGATTTTTTCTTCAATTTCATCACTCATTTCCGGGTTATCCTGCAGCAATAGCTTTACAGCATCTCTACCTTGCCCAAGACGGGTATCACCGTAGGAAAACCAGCTTCCACTTTTTTTCAGGATATCAAAATCCACCCCGAGGTCAATGATTTCACCGATTTTGGAAATACCTTCACCAAACATGATATCAAATTCAGCTTTGCGGAATGGCGGAGCAAGTTTGTTTTTCACGATTTTCACTTTCGTACGGTTCCCGGTAGCATCTGTTGTATCTTTCAACTGACCGGCTTTACGGATATCTACACGTATGGTACTGTAAAATTTCAGAGCATTACCTCCGGTTGTGGTTTCCGGATTACCAAACATCACCCCTATTTTTTCCCGCAACTGGTTGATGAAAATACAAGTGGTCTGGGTACGGTTAATGTTGGCGGTAAGTTTCCGCAGAGCCTGTGACATCAGGCGGGCCTGCAGACCCATTTTGGAATCACCCATTTCGCCTTCAATCTCAGCTTTGGGAGTAAGGGCTGCAACGGAGTCAATTACAATGATATCTATGGCTCCGGAGCGAATCAGGTTATCGGCAATTTCAAGAGCCTGCTCACCGTTGTCGGGTTGTGATATGAAAAGATTTTCCACATCCACACCCAGTTTTTCGGCATAAAATCTGTCAAAGGCATGCTCGGCATCAACAATGGCGGCAATGCCTCCTTTTTTTTGCGCTTCAGCAATGGCGTGAATGGCCAGTGTCGTTTTTCCGGATGATTCAGGGCCGTATATTTCCACAACCCGCCCACGTGGATATCCCCCGATACCCAGGGCATGATCCAGGGCAATGGACCCGGAAGAAATTACAGGCACATCTGCGACAACTTTATCGCCCAGCTTCATAATGGAGCCTTTGCCAAAATCTTTTTCAATCTTACCAACGGCCAGTTGCATGGCTTTTAGTTTCTCAGCTTTAATGTCTTGTTGTTTTTTGTCTTTATCTGCCATAATTTTTATTGTTTTATTTTATCAAGTATCTGATTTGTGTGTTCTTTTGATTTAACTTTTCTGAAAACCTCTTGTATGATTCCATTTTCATCAATCACAAAGGTAGTCCTTTTCGTGCCTTCTGTTTTCTTCCCAAACATGTTTTTTTCACCCCATGCGCCGTAATCTTTGATGATGCTTTTGTCTTCATCCGCGATTAAGGGGAAGGGCAAATCGTATTTGTCCGCAAATTTTTCATGCGAATCTACAGAATCCTTGCTTACACCAACAACAGAATAGCCCTTTTTTAGCCACATGTTATAATTGTCACGCATATCACAGGCCTCAGATGTGCAACCCGGCGTGTTATCCTTTGGGTAAAAGTACAATATAAGCTTTTTCCCTTTGAAATCCGCGAGAGAAATCTTATTGCCATTTTGGTCAATCCCGGTAAAATCAGGCGCTTTATCTCCGGGGGCAAGTGTTTTTTTTGTCATAATTTCGTAATTTTTGCCGTAAACTTTTTACTTTTCAGGCCTCAATTATACACCAAAACGAAGGTATGTAAAATCAGGCTTTTTACTACAGTGAAAAAATGTTATTTTTATAAAGAATCTGAAAGATAATAAATTCATTTGAATTATCTGCGAAAAATAACAATTGTCTGCGGAATAAGTTTGCTCATGGCATGCCTATCTCTTATGCCTGCTATTGCCCAGACTGTAGAATTGGATGAGGAGGAACAGAGCCTTCTTGAAACCGCAGAATCTCATATGAATAGCGAGAAATACAAGGAAGCTGCAGGCATCTATTCTCAACTCTTAAGCCTGCATACTGATGAAGCATATTTTCGTTACAAATATGCCGCATGCAAGATAAAGCTGAACCAGGATATTGACAAAGCCATTGAATACCTGAATGTTGCAAAAGAGCAAAACAGCATTCCTGAAATAGATTATTATCTGGGCCTGGCTTATCATCTGCAGTATCTATTTGATAAAGCCTTATATCATTACAATAATTTTAATCCCCGAGACCTTCCCCGAAGGGAGAGAGATAAGTTTCCGGTAAACCGGCAGATTCTCATGGCCCGCAATGGTAAAAAACTCATAGAATATGCCTACAATCCTGACATTATCAATAAAAAAAGCCTTCGTCCTGATGACTTCTATTACTCATACAATGTGGATGGTATCGGCGGCAAATTTGTGAAAAAAGTTGAATCCCTGCAGACACGCTACGATAAAAAGCATGAACAAAACCCCATTGTTTTTATATCGGAAACCAACAACAAGCTCATGTTCAGTAGCTATGGCAATCGTGGAAACACGGGAAAAGATATTTATTTTGCAGACAGACAAGCCGATGGCTCCTGGGGAGAAGCATACAAACTTGACTACCCGGTAAACACCAATGAGGATGATGCTTACCCCTTTCTGTCTCCGGATGGAAAACAACTTTATTTCAGCTCCAAGGGGCATAACAGCATGGGTGGATACGACCTCTTTGTCAGCAATTACAACGAATCTACCGGGAAATGGGGCATACCCAGAAACATGGATTTTCCGATCAACAGCCCACTGGACGATATTCTCTATGTCAGAGATTCCCTCAATGACAATGCTGTTTTCGCATCAAACCGGGATTCAGAAAGCCCAAGGGTGAATGTTTATTATATCAGGATCCAACAAGATCCTGTAAAACAAGAAGTTGAAAATCTGAGACAATTGAAAAACATTTCAAGGCTTGATGTAAATCTGCTCGCTGAGGACATGAAAAAAAGGGATGAGCAAACCTTTGACAATAATGAACAGGAAGACAATAATGAACAGAAGCAGGAGCAGGATGAAGACCAGACAGATAACAGTGAGTTCAGTGCATATGAGAATCTGAAACACACAGTTCAGGAAGATTTCAGAACCATGACAGAAATGCATCATAATCTTCGCTCCGATCTCATGCGTATCAAACATATCATCCTGGAAGCTCAGGCAGACAGTGATACAACACGCCTGCTTTCTGTTGTGGATCTTCACGCTGATTTCAAACGAAATCTCAATGCATTCAAGTCGGATATCAACGAAATGAAAGAAACATACCGAAGCATGAATCTCCCTGAAAACAGACTCCCTTCAGGAAGTGTAATCTCCGGTCTGGAGGATATTCACCAACAAAATCAAAGCATCATAAAATCAAATCAGAATTATGATATGCCGGCAAAACTCAACAGGCAAAAGAAAGAAAAAGAAAACAAGCTGGAGGCGTTGGAAAAACAGTATCATGACATAAAAGAAGAGCTTCGGGCCAACAAGGAAAAAGCAGACATCAAAAATTCATTCACTGAAAAGGATTTTGCAATCAATGATTCATTGAGAAGAGCCCAAACCAAACTTCAAAAAAAATACATTGACCTGTCATATCAATTGCATATTGACAGCCTGAAATTGCGTGATATTGAAACCACCATTGCAGCGGCTGAGGACGTATTTTCAAACCTGGACAATCAGCCTGCAGACAGTGTGCATATCAATGAACGGGAATTCAGTAGGATTTCTTTCAAACAAAGAAAAGAGCGCATCACACAACTTTCAGGCGAACGCAACCAGGCACAAAAACTGGTAAAAGACCAATACAGCATCACACCATGGTATAAAGACAAAGACTATCATGTACATGTCTCGGGAAAACTGGAGCAGGCCAACCAGGGGCTTCAAAATCTCTCCTTTTCTGATACGGGGAATGATCAGGAACTGTCAGACAAAATAGCAGAATTCAAAAACACACAAACGGACATTACACAACTAAAAAGACAAATCAATGCAAGCAGTGAAGATGAAAAAATTGCTGAATTGAATAAAGACATACTTGACAAAGCCGGTAAACTGGAGGACTTACATCAGGAACTGGCATCACTACAGGAAAAGCATGAAAGCCTGGCGGAAAACAAGGAAAAGGATAAGCAGGCAACCACAGGCTCCGGTGATGATGAAAATGATGATAAGAAGAATATACCGGCCGGAGTAGAAAAACAGGAACAACAACAAAACACAATCATTGAACTCAGGGAGGAGCTTTCCCGGGTTTATCAACCTGCAAGCATTCAGAATGAGGCAGAAAACCTGCGCTCAAAGATGCAAACCAGGGATGAGAGTCTGCCTGGGAACCGTAAAAACCTGCTTGAAACGGCAGAATCCATCATCAACATCCGCAAAGACTACCTGGATCAGTTGACCGAGGCATTCAATACAACCAGCAGCAGTGAACTCTTTGATGCCGGGGATGAAAGTACCCTGCAGAATGCCGAAAATCTATTGGAAGAAGCTGAAGGATTTGCACTGGCCGGACAAAACAACACAAACCCGGTAAGGAAAATGGTATTTTACGAAAAAGCAACACAAAAATCCCAAAAAGCACTGGAAATACTGAACAATCTGTCACAGGAAAAAACCGGATCAGAACTAAGCGATTTCACACCTCCGGATATCCCCACAGCTCTGGAATACAAAGATTATCAGGACAAACATATTGAAAGCATCACTGACCTTCCGGAATCCGGGGGCAAGAAACAAACTGCAGGAGGAGCCTTCTCTGTCTCTTTGAAAGAGCATTACCTCAACAAAACCGACAGCCTTTCGGAAGCCGGAGAGAATCTGACAGAAAAAATCAAGAGCAGCAACATTCCATCGCAAAAATCCGAACTTCAGGTGGAAAAAAGTAAGCTTGATTATCAACTGGAATCATCACTTCTTGAGCTGATAAGCATAGAAGAAATCAGGATGAATGAGCGCATGAAGGACAACAATGAACTGCTTGATTTTTTGGCTGAAACAGGAAAAACAGAACATTCCGATATTCCGGAAATGCCGGAAGATTCACCTTCCTCGCACACAACAGCTTCAAACCCGGCAAAAAGAAAAATCCAGCTTGCCAGAAAAGCAATGGATTATGAGGAAAAACTTGCTGTAATAAACAAGCAGGAAGAACTCATCAACGCTGCCAGAAAGAATCCACGACAGTCATTACCGGCAGAGTGGTATGACATACAGGCTAAAATCATCAATGGCGGATATATGGATTTCAGTGACACAACACAGATGGAGGCACTGAGCACCTGGGATGAAGCAGAAGCAGACAAACTCCCGCTTACGCAGGCACAACACAACATTGCTGAAAGCATTAGAAAAGATAAAAACACAACCGAAGAAAAAATTGCATCAGCAGAAAATAAAATTGAAGACATTGCAGACAAGGGATGGTCTGAAAAGAAAAAACAACGGCGTGCAGAACGCTTAAGAAATCGCATCAATAAGCACAAACTGGATTTACGCAAAGCGGAATTTGAAGAAGAGCGCCTGTGGGGAAACATTCATGAAGAGCTTGTTCCGGCAGCAAGCACACCTGTTGAAAAATTATCAGACCAGATCATTGACAGTTTACAAAATCTAGCCATTGAAATCCGCACGGAAACAGCAAACAACAGCAGCATGAATGAATCTCAGCGAGTTGCCAATATAGCCAGGGCAAAAGGAATTTTGTCAGAAGCCAATAACCTGTATCATTTGCGACTCAAAGACAAGCAGAAATCAAAGGACAAATCCCTGCTTGAAGAAGCTGTCAGACATTACCGGCCATTGCCCGTGCCGGACCCGGATTTGCTGAGTGAACAGCAAGAAAATCATAAAAAGCAGGATACAAAAGAAACACAGCAGACAGAAGACACAGCGCCTGAAGATGCAAATACTGATACAGACAGAGAAAAAGACAAGAGAGAATCGGAAGAAAATGCTGAGAACCTTGCTGAAGATCCTGTCACGGACAATGCTGAGGACAGAAATCAGAATAGCGGGACAAATGAAAGGAAAGAAGAAGAAGAAACCATCGAAAATGATACCGGTGACAACATGGCTGCAGATACGAACGGCGAAAGAGAGTTTTATTACCGCATTCAATTTGCAGCACTGGCTGAACCCCTTCAGGGAAACACATTTCGCAGCATGAAACCTGTGGTGGATGAAAAGATTACCGGAAGAAATCTGTACCGCTATCTGGCCGGAAAGTTTTATAACCGGAGTTCATGGGAAAGAGCATTACCCAAAGTCAAAAATCTGGGGTTTGGAGATGCATTTGCCGTTGCTTATCTTGATGGAAAACGGCTGAATCTATTTCAGGCCCGGCAATATCAGACATACGAGCAAAATCTGCCTGCAGAATTCAGCATTCTGACCCAAGACACAGACATTCTCGCTGAGAATGATGAAAAAGATATGCAGGAAGCAAAAACAACAGAAGAAGCCGGGGATGAGCGGGAACCGGTACTTGCAGATGCCATAGCCAATATCAATGGAGATTTTTATACCATACAAATCGGTGTTTACAGTAAGGTTCTGCAGGCCCCTGATGTCAAAGGCATCAGCACAGATTTTTACAATCGCACAGATGCAGGATATTACCGCTATTTTCACGGAAGGTATGACAGCCGTGCTCAGGCCGCAACACCACTGCAGCAGGTAAAACGTGACATTCCGGATGCTTTCATCACACATTTCAGCAGTGAAGATTATGATCAGCTGGCAGAGAGACAAAATCAGGCAAACAGACATGAGCCTCTGCCGGGTATCACAGAAATCAGTATAAATGAAGCCTCTGACACAGCAGGAGTAAAACCTGAATTCCGGATTCAGCTGGGAGTTTTCAGGGGCAGACCTGATGCAGAAATAATGCGGGAATGGCAGCAAAAATTTGCACCCTATCAGATCATACGCTTCCGCAAGGGCAGGTATTACCATTATCAGCTCAGTGGTTTTGATTCTTATGCCGGAGCCAGACAGATATTACGCAGGCAGGTAATACGGGTAATTCCGGATGCTTTTATGGTGGCATATCGTAATAATTTGAAAATCACGCCAAGAGATGCATTACTTATTCTGAAAAATTATTAAATTTGTGCATATGGTGAAGAAGACAAAACAAAACCCCGATTTATCGGGCTCTGAAAAACAAAAAGCCGACAAAAACCGGTTTATGGTATTGCACAATGATGATTTCAATTCGTTTGATTATGTCATTGAATGCCTTGTTGATGTCTGCAACCATGATGTAACCCAGGCCGAGCAATGTGCCTATATTACACATTACAAGGGTCGCTGTGACATCAAGTCAGGCAAGTTTTCAGAACTAAAGCCAATGAAAGACAATCTGATTGAAAAGGGATTAACAGTAGTTATACAATAATGGGAGTCGGAGCAGTCATATTTTTAATCATTCTCGGCCTTATTCTGATATGGCTGGAATTGCTCGTTATACCAGGCACTACTGTTGCCGGCATCGGAGGTGTCATCCTTGTCGGTGCAGGCATATACATTGCCTTTGATTCACTTGGAACAACTGCAGGCTTATGGGCACTGGGCAGTTCGCTTTTTCTTCTCATCATTTCCATTGTCTTTTTTCTGAAATCAAATACCTGGAAAAAAATATCCCTGAATGAATCGGTAGATTCCAGAATGGAATATTATGAGAAAGACAGCATCAAACCCGGTGACACGGCAAAAGCCATCACCAGGCTTGGCCCCTCAGGTAAGGTCATAGTCAATGATATTGAAATTGAGGCAGAATCTCACAGTGGTCTGATAGACCCGGGCACTGAGCTCATTATCACAGATGTTGCAAGCAATAAAGTATACGTGAAAATTAAAGAATAAATATTATGGATACACTAGGTTATGTATTAATTATCGGCGGAGCCATTGTCTTTTTATGGTTGTTTTTGTATTTTATTCCGCTTGGACTATGGTTCCAGGCTCTGGTTTCCGGAGTCAGGATTTCATTATTGCAACTGATCTTTATGCGCTGGAGAAAAGTTCCGCCGGCCGTTATTGTCAGAGCAATGATTGAAGGAACAAAAGCAGGTTTACATCTTGGGAGGAATGATCTCGAAGCCCACTATCTGGCAGGAGGACATGTGGAAAAGGTTGTGCATGCCCTTGTATCAGCGGCCAAGGCAAATATTGACCTGCCGCTTAAAATGGCAACAGCCATCGACCTTGCAGGCCGTGATGTCTTTGAAGCTGTTCAGATGTCAGTAAACCCGAGGGTGATTAATACACCTCCGGTTGCCGCTGTAGCGCTTGACGGCATTCAGGTAATTGCCAAAGCAAGGGTCACTGTACGTGCCAACATCAAACAACTTGTCGGAGGTGCCGGTGAAGAAACCGTACTTGCCCGTGTTGGTGAAGGTATCGTATCTTCCATCGGTTCATCAACCACACACAAAGCTGTACTTGAAAATCCTGACAGTATATCACGTGTAGTATTGAAAAAAGGTCTGGATGCAGGTACTGCATTTGAAATTCTTTCCATCGATATTGCAGATATTGATATTGGTAAAAACATTGGTGCAGGACTGCAGATTGATCAGGCAGAAGCTGACCTTAAAGTAGCCCAGGCAAAAGCCGAAGAACGCCGTGCCATGGGATTTGCCAAAGAACAGGAAATGAGAGCACTCACACAGGAGAAACGCGCCCGTGTTATTGAAGCCGAAGCCGAGGTTCCCAAAGCCATGGCCGAAGCATTCCGCAGTGGAAATCTGGGAATTATGGACTATTACAAAATGAAAAACATACAGGCTGATACCAGCATGCGTGATTCTATTTCAAATCCTGATGCCAGTCAACCTGAAGACAAGGATGATGACGATTAAATTATTGCATCATTCTGAAAATATCTTGATGAAGCTGCCTCGTATTTACGGGGCAGTTTTTTTTGGTTCTTTTCCGCCGGCAGTCGCTTGGCTTCGCCTGTAAAACAGCTTGCACCCACAGGCTGAAACAGGTGTCGGGAAACTTGCCCCAGCCGGTAAACACCTGTCTCAACAGAATTTAATCGAACGTTTCTTATTATATAGAAGAGTCGCACAGCCGTGCGTCGCTGCTACATCCTACGACTCATGCTTCGCGAAGCAGCACAAAAAAACCGGAAAGTGATCATTTCCGGTTCTTTGTTTACAAAAGTCTTGTCTCTTATTTTCCATAGCCCCAGCGGACATATGCAGCACCCCAGGAAAACCCTGCTCCAAACGTGGAGATGATGAGCTTATCGCCTTTTTTCATTTTGTCTTCCCATTCCCAGAGTAAAAGTGGAATGGTAGCAGATGTTGTATTGCCGTATCTCTGAATGTTAATCATCACAATATCCTTGCTGATGCCCATGCGTTTGGCTGTTGCCTCTATAATACGCATGTTGGCCTGATGTGGTGCGAACCAATCAAGCTCATCAGGTGCGATATTGTGTTTTTTCATCATATCAACAGACACATCTGCCATGCGGGAAACGGCGGCTTTAAAAACTGGCTGACCCTCCTGGTAGATAAAATGTTCACGATTAAGAACAGTTTCAAATGAGGCAGGCTTTTGCGAACCGCCGGCTACCTGGTGCAGATGCTTCCGGCCTGAGCCATCAACCTGCATGAAAGAATCTATGATGCCGTACTCTTTATCTTCTGTGGGTTCCAGCATTACAGCAGCAGCTCCATCACCAAAAATCGGGCAGGTAGCTCTGTCTGTATAATCCGTAATGGATGACATTTTATCAGCGCCGACAACAATGACTTTTTTATGTGTACCGCTTTCAACAAATTTTGATGCAGTCACCAAAGCATACAAAAAGCTTGAACAACCGGCATTCAGGTCATAACTAAAAGCATTATTAATACCGGCTTTGTCAGAAATGATGTTTGCAGTTGCCGGAAATTGCATGTCAGGGGTTACGATGCCACAGATTACCAGATCCACATCATCAGGATTGGTATTGGTTTTTTCAAGAAGTTGCTTCACAGCTCTGGCGCCCATGAAGGAGGTTCCTTCGTTTTCCTCTTTCAGAATTCTGCGCTCTTTGATCCCTATGCGGGTCATGATCCACTCATCAGAAGTTTCCACTTTTTTTGCGAGTTCCTGATTTGTCATCACATAATCCGGAACATAACCACCAACACCTGTGATAACAGCATTATATCTGTTCTTATTCATAATTGAAATATTCTTTAATTCGTGAAGACAAACGGCCTTCAATCAGTTTTTCAGTTTGCAATACCATGCTGGCAATGGCATTTTTATTACTAATACCATGTCCGATAACAACATTTCCGTCCACCCCAAGTATAGGGGTTCCGCCATAATTTTCAAAATTAAAGCGGTTAAAATAGTCATCGTCAATATTACGCTTTTTTACAATTGAATAAAAGGATTCCGCCTGTTTTATTACAACATTTCCGGCGAAACCGTCAGTCACCACTACATCAACTTTATTGTGGTCAAACAATTCGTTGCCTTCCACATTGCCAATAAAGTTAAATTCATGGCTGTCTTTCATCATTTCATGTGCAGATTTACTGACAAGATTGCCTTTACTTTCCTCACGGCCAATATTGAGCAATCCCACTCTGGGCGCATCAACTTTGTGAATATGCTTGTAATAGATGCTTCCCAGTATTGCATACTGGTAAAGCACATCAGGTTTGCTGTCAGGGTTAAGCCCAACGTCCAGGATAAGTTTGTTATTTCCTTCAAGTGCGGGAAAGCATGCTGCAATGGCAGGCCGGATAATACCGGGAATGGGTTTGGCGGCCTGCATAGCCCCGACAAACATAGCCCCTGTATTTCCTGCACTGGCAAACCCGTCAACCTCTCCGGTAACAAGGCCTCTGAAGCCCTGCGCCATGCTGGAGTTCTTTTTACGTGAAAATGCCTTGGACGGATGGTCGTGCATACTGATGACTTCCGGGGCATGCACAATATCAAAATCAGCAGGGTCTGCCTTTCTTCTGCTCAACAACTCGCGGATGACATAGCGTGGCCCGTAGAGCACCAGCTTGTCTCCCTGTTTTAATTGTTGTTGAGCAAGAACAGCACCGTCAATACATGCTTCGGGAGCATAGTCGCCTCCCATTATATCGAGGCCAATCCTCATGCAGTACCCTAGCTTATATCAATATCTTTTTCAATAACGAGCTGACCACGGTAGTGACCGCACTCAGGACATACATGATGATATTTTACTGTCGCTCCGCAATTCTGGCAAGTTCCCATGGTAGGGGCTTTTGCTTTATAATGGGTTCTGCGTTTGTCTCTTCTTGTTTTTGACTGTTTTCTTTTAGGATGTGCCATTTTTCCTTAGTATTTAATTAATTAAATCTTTTAAATCGTCTTTCCAGCTATCATCGCCCGGAGTCATATCTGATCCGCCTTCTTCATCCGGACCAAGCTTACTTTCACCGGCAATATATTTGGTAACTTCAGGGTTGCAGGTGGAATTGCCGTTTTCATCCGGGGGATGAACACGTTTCACCGGCAGACTGAGGATAATCATTTCATATATCAGGTATGCAATATCAATGGCATTGCTGTCTTTGTCAAGGATGACAAAATCTTCATTGAGATCATAATTTGTCTCCTCGTCAAATTTCACCATGATACTTTGCTTTGCTTTCACTGGATGCGTAAAATAATCCAGGCACCGGTCACATTGTAATTCTGCAGTGCCTTCAGCTTCCATATGCAGCATTAATCGATCATTTTCTTTGTGCAATACAACATCTACATGAATATCAGGATTGAGAAGTTCCTCGCTGCCAAAACGGGCGAACAATCTCTCATCTACCTGAAATTCAAACTCATGCGAGCCCTTTTCCAGAGAAGAATGCTGTATCTGATATGTTAAATCCTGTTTACTCATCAGCTGCTAAAAAATTGACTGCAAACATAGTAAAATCATTCCACATAAGAATATGAATTTGCAAATTTAATGAATTGAATCGAACTGCAGGATTTTTAGCCTGATTTTTTCAGTATGATACGTATAACCGTACCCGTCCTGGGATCCGATTGCTTAATAAAAATCCGGCCATTGTGATAATCTTCAATGATACGTCTGGACAATGACAAACCAAGCCCCCACCCACGTTTTTTTGTCGTATAGCCGGGCTGGAAAACAGTTTTCTGTTTGGATTTGGATATACCCTTGCCATTATCAGCAATGTCTATCATCACATCATTGTCAACTTCTCTGACTTGAATGCTTATCCTGCCTTCACCATTCATAGCATCTATGGCATTTTTACAGATGTTTTCAATCACCCATTCAAAAAGATTTTTATTCAAAGCGGGCTTCACATCATCACAATCAACAAAATCTATGGAAAATCTGATTTTATTTGAAACCCTGGTTTTCAGATAAGCGATGGATTCTTCCAAAGAATTCCGGAGACTGATCTTTGATAAAGCAGGTGCCGATCCTATTTTGGAAAAGCGTTCGGCCACTTTTTCAAGCCTGTTGACATCTTTCTCAACTTCCTGTATCATCGGATTATCGGGATCTTCCATTTTCATCACCTCAATCCAACCCATCAAAGAGCTGATGGGTGTACCAAGTTGATGCGCAGTTTCACGGGACATGCCAAGCCACACATGGTTTTGTTCAGACTTACGTGATGTACTGAATGCAAAATATGATACAAGAACAAATAAACTGATGATCGCCAGCTGGATAAACGGATAATAATACAATTGGGTCAGCAGGGTGGAATCCTTGTAGTATATATAATTCCTTTTGCCATTGAGTAATTCTATCTCGATGGGTTCCTTATTGCTTTTCATCTCCTCCAGTATGTTTTGGCGGAATTCTGGACTTTTCATTTTCAGGGAATCAATATTCCGGTATGAAATAATACTGTCCTTTTCATTCACCAGCATCACGGGAATCGTTTTGTTGCTAAGCAATACCTGAAAAATAAAAGAAATGTCCTGGTCGGGATTGGCTTTTTGTATCTCTTTGTTTGCCTGTGCCCACAGTTCAACACGCTTGCGTTCTTCTTCTGACAACTGCTTCATCAGGTGATTTGTGTACAAGAGCGACCCGGCACCAATCAGTACAGCAATAAAGAAAAGCAGCAGCTTCCAGCGTTTTTTTTGCTTATAAATATTCTTTGCCATGCTGATAGAACGATTTTATATAGTGATTATTTTATCCATTGAATGCACTCAGATTATTAATAATTGCAAGGGTTTCTGAAACCATCATCATTAAGGCCAGAAACAGGAGAAAACTTCCGGCAAGAAATCGCTGCTTTGTGTTTACAAGAAAATGGGTAAGTATGAAGCTAACCGGAATAGCAAGATAATACCTGAACATAATCATCATCCCGCTGCCAAAATACAAAACCAGCATAAAAACGGTAAGAATCACAAGCACCCGGAAATATCTCCTGACATTGATTTTCAGAAAACCAAAGCGCGTTATGAGAAAAAACACAGCGGTGATCAGGAACAATCCCAGAATAAAATCCTGAAGCAAAACCTTGTAGTCAGGAATACCAGCTCCGGGAAACACAGCCTTCCAGCCAGGCATATGATGCAATAATTCGAAATTATCGGTGAGATATAGCACTCCGGATGTAATGGCAGCAAGGGTAGCTATGCCCAGCAAAAAATTGGCGGTTTCTCTCCAGTCCGGGGCCTTAATCACCGGGAGGGAAAACAAAATGAAAATAATAAACACCAGGGCAATGGCGTTTAGCAGGGCTGCAGACAAAAGCAAAAACCCTGTATAAAACATGATTTTATAAGACCTCCGGGTATGTTGGCTTTGCAGGAACACATACAATCCAAGCAGAAGCAAATTAACAGCAATCAGGTCAGGTGAGAAATGCAAAAAACGGTAATCTGTACAGGTAATAAAAAGATATACCCAGGATACCAGATAGTTGGCTTGCGGTATAATCTGAAACCGGCTGTTGATTTTGTACAACAAAAACAAACTGAACAGATACAGGGGATAACCCAGAGCAATGTTGATGTATTCAGGCAAATCAAAGCCCCGGGTATGCTGTACCAGCAAGCCCGGCATATGATGTATTTGCTGATAAGATTCAGGTGGAAAAAACCATTGCAGCGCCCATATCAATGCGCTGAACAATATCAGCACAAGCAATACAGAAGGTTGATTTTTACTGAGCCACAATTGGTTTTTCATAATTGGTTTTACAAATCGAAACCTATATCCTTACGGTAATATTTTTTGTCAAACTTTACCTTTTCGGCCGCTGCATAACTCTGCCTGAGGGCAGATTTTATATCATCTTCCATAGATGTTAAAGCCAGCACGCGGCCACCGGCTGTATATATCCTGCCATCTTTTTCTTCAGTTCCGGCATGAAATGGCAGGCTCTCATGAACCTGATCCAGGCCGGTAATTTCTTTTCCTTTTTCATATGATTCAGGATAACCACCTGAAGTCAGCATCACTGTGCCTGCCGCACGCTCATCAAATTGAATTTTCTCATTTTTAATGTTTTGGGTACAGGCAGCATGCAAATGCTGTAGCAAATCAGATTTGATACGGGGCAAGACAACTTCTGCCTCCGGATCACCCATTCTCACATTGTATTCAATAACATATGGTTCATTTTCAACAATCATCAAGCCAAAAAACACAAACCCGGTATATGCAAGCTTGCGTCTGTTGATGCCTCTTATGGTGGGCTGAATGATTTTTGTTTCTATTTTTTCCATCAATTCCTCAGTTGCAAAAGGCACCGGAGAAACTGCCCCCATGCCACCGGTATTCAGGCCGGTATCTTTTTCTCCAACACGCTTGTAATCCTTGGCCTCGGGTAGCAATTGATAATTCTTTCCATCGGTGAGAACAAAAACAGACATTTCAATGCCACGCAAAAACTCTTCAATCAAAACGGTTTCGCTGGCTTTGCCGAATTTCCCATCAAGCATCTCTTTCAAACGGGCTTCCGCTTCTTTTTTGTCTTCACATATCAACACCCCTTTTCCTCCGGCCAGGCCATCTGCCTTAAGCACAAATGGTGCTTTCTGTTTGTCAAGAAAAGCCAGACCTTTTTTGAGAGTAGATGCATTGACAGACATGTAGGCTGCAGTCGGAATCTTATACTGCTTCATGAATTTTTTCGCATAATGCTTACTGCCCTCCAGGCCGGCAGCCACCTTATCCGGACCAACAACCATGATATCCCGGGTTGAAGGATGCTTTTCAAAATAATCCCTGATGCCTTCAACCAGCCTGGCTTCGGGGCCTACAATCAGCATATCGATTTTTCTCTCAATACACTTGCGGGCAATGGTGGGAAAATCCAACAGGCCGAGTTTAAGATTCTTACCAAACTGCGCTGTACCTGCATTCCCGGGCATGATATACAATTTGTCGAGTTCTCTTGATTGACTTAGTTTAAATGCCAGGGCATGTTCCCTGCCACCTGAACCTAAAAGCATTACCTTCATAATCAGTTGAATATTGAAAAATTTATTAAAACACAAAGTTAATTATTGTTGGTTTTAATCCTAAACAAAATTCTATTCCATACAAATTTACATGAAAAGACCATGCTGAAGTTGAAGAAGCACCAGTATCAACTGCGAAAACCTACAGAAGGACAATACGTTTACACTTCACCAATCAATAAGCATTCATTTCATTGTCTGATAAAGCGGTAAACACAAGCTTGACAGAAGGCAACTTTCACGCTTGCTAAATTATTGCTAAATTCGCCGGCACAAATACCCATCGCAAGAGATAAGTTATGGAATACAATTTTTCAGAGATTGAGAATAAATGGCAGGATACCTGGCGTAACAACCAGACCTACAAAGTTACAGAAGACAAAGCAAAACCCAAATATTACGTACTGGACATGTTTCCTTACCCCTCGGGAGCGGGTTTGCATGTTGGTCATCCCCTGGGTTATATTGCATCCGATATTTACTCCCGTTATAAACGCCTCAAAGGCTTTAACGTGTTGCATCCCATGGGTTACGATGCCTATGGATTACCGGCAGAACAATACGCCATACAAACCGGCACCCATCCGGCTGTAACCACCGAGAAAAACATTGCACGTTACCGCCGGCAACTTGACCAGCTTGGTTTCAGCTTTGACTGGTCACGTGAGGTGCGCACCTGCGACCCGGACTATTATAAATGGACACAGTGGACCTTCATTCAGCTATTCAAACACTGGTACGACAAGGATATGCAGAAAGCACGTCCGGTAGAAGAATTGATTTACCGGTTTGAAACCAGTGGCAGCGAAAATATCAATGCAGCCGGTGATTCCCATGAGCCATTTTCAGCCGATGCATGGCAACAGATGAGCGATAAGGAACAGTCAGAAATACTGATGCACTATCGCCTGGCTTACCTCTCTGAAACCATGGTAAACTGGTGTCCCGAACTGGGAACCGTACTTGCCAACGATGAGGTGAAAGACGGGTTTTCCGAGCGCGGTGGGCATCCTGTGGAACGCAAACGCATGATGCAATGGTCGCTGCGCATCACGGCATACGCAGAACGCCTCCTGCAGGGACTTGACAAAGTGGACTGGAGCGATTCGCTGAAAGAAATGCAGAAAAACTGGATTGGAAAATCCATTGGCGCATCGGTGAATTTTGGTGTGGAGGGATTCGATGATACCATAGAAGTCTTCACTACCCGCCCGGACACACTCTGGGGCACAAGCTATATGGTTTTGGCTCCCGAGCATGAACTGGTGGACAAAATCACCACCGAGGATAAAAAAGCCGAAGTAGCTGATTACCTTGAAAAAGCCAAAAACCGCTCCGAACGTGAACGCCAGACCGATGCCAAAGAGGTAAGTGGTGTGTTCACAGGCGCATACGGGATCAATCCGCTCAGCGGTGAAAAACTGCCCATCTGGATAGCCGATTATGTGTTGTCAGGCTATGGCACAGGCGCCATCATGGCAGTACCTGCCCACGACAGCCGTGACTTTAAATTTGCCCGTCACTTTGACCTGCCCATCAAACAGGTAGTGGTTCCTGAAGGCGAAAAGCCCGAAGATACCGCTGCATGGGCAGACAGCAAGGATTCCAAAGAAGGCAGCATCATCAATTCGGATTTTATCAACGGCATGCAGGTGAAAGATGCCATCAGGAAAGTAACAGAAGCCCTGGAAGAAAAACAAATCGGTCATGCACAGGTCAATTTCAAGCTGCGTGATGCCATTTTCAGCCGTCAGCGCTACTGGGGCGAACCATTCCCCGTGTATTACAAAAACGGCATTCCGGATACACTGAGTGAGGAAAAGTTACCACTGAATTTGCCGGAGGTTGACAAATACCTGCCCACCGAAGATGGTGAGCCACCTCTGGCACGGGCCAAAGACTGGAAAACCGAAGAAGGACATCCGCTGGAGACAAATACCATGCCCGGGTTTGCAGGTTCAAGCGGCTATTACCTCCGCTATATGGATCCGCACAATCAGGAACAGTATTTTTCACCCGAAGCTGTCAGTTACTGGCAGGATGTGGACTTGTACATTGGCGGTGCTGAGCATGCTACCGGCCACCTGATATACGCACGCTTCTGGAATAAGTTTTTGTTTGATCTGGGCTTATCCGTGAAAGAAGAGCCGTTCAAAAAGCTCATCAATCAGGGCATGATTCAGGGGCGTTCCAACTTTGTGTATCGCGTGAAGGATTCCAATAAATTTGTCAGCTACGGGCTGCGCAAACAATACCCCACCATCCGCATGCATGTGGATGTAAACATTGTGGACAACGATGTGCTGGATATCGAAGCATTCAAGCAGTGGCGACCTGAATTTGCCGATGCAGAATTTGAGCTGGAAGACGGCAAATACATCTGCGGCTGGGAAGTGGAAAAAATGTCCAAATCAAAGTACAATGTTCAGAACCCTGACGATCTGGTGGAACAATACGGTGCTGACACCCTGCGCATGTATGAAATGTTCCTGGGTCCGATTGAAGCCCATAAACCCTGGGATACAAACGGCATCGAAGGAGTGTTCCGTTTTATAAAAAAATTCTGGCGCCTTTTCCACGATAAAGACAATCAGTTTGCAGTATCAGATAACAAGGCAGATAATAAAGCCCGCAAAAGCCTGCATGCCTGCATTAAAAAAGTAGGAGAAGACATAGAACGCTTTTCATTCAACACCTGCATTTCCACCCTGATGATTACCACCAACGAATTGGCGGAACAAAATGCAAATCAGAAAGAGATACTGGAGCCCATGACCATCTTGCTTGCACCCTTTGCTCCCCATCTGGCTGAGGAACTCTGGCATTTGCTTGGCAATTCCGATTCTGTTGTGGATGCAGAATTCCCGGCATTTGATGCCTCACTACTGGTGGAAAACAGTTTTGAATATCCGGTATCATTCAACGGGAAAATGCGTTTCAAACTTGAAGTGCCCAACGATATGCCAAAGGATGATGTTCAGGAAGCTGTAATGCAACATCCCAAAGCACAAAGATGGACAGAAGGCAAGCAACTGGTGAAATTCATTTTTGTCCCGAAAAAAATAATTAATGTAGTTGTGAAATAATCCTGAAAAAGGAAATCCTCATAAGCATTGGCGGTGTAAACAAGGACCTTGTTTACACCGCATTTTTTCATGCCATTGCAGGTTTTTAAACAATTCCTTTTCAGATCAAGCCAGCAAAACATGAAAAAGATAAAATGAAAGGATTGTTTGGGAATGATATTTGAGTTATTTTTGATTGATAATCAATTCAAAACAAAATGAAAAAACACATATCCCTGTTATTGCTGTTTAGCCTGGCTTTTGGTCTTTCATATGGTCAGGGCCAAATCGAGGAACACAAACCCATGGGTTGTTTGTCATATCATTTTTATCAAAAGAAACTTGAGCGGCAAAGAAATGATAAACGGAGAATCAAAGCTGCTGAAAGAAAACTTAAACGGAAATACATATCAGCCAACCAGGTTTATAAAACCCTTGATTACTTTGATTCTGAAGATTACAAATTGGTATATGCAAAAACAGCTTTTGATAAATTATCGGACAAATCCAACGCATTAAGGATTTGTAGTGGACTGGAAAAGCAAACCCATTACGATCTTCTTTGGAATTATATACAGAAAGAAAGTGTCAAATACCATGTGGATCCAACCGATCTGGATTCCTATGCAGATTATCTGCAACTCAAAGACAGGAAGAAGGACAAACAATACGACACGCAATCTGACTATCATGATTATAGCGAAACAACAGAGACGTCTGACAATAAAGAAGAATCATCATCTCAATCCAATACGGATGATGCTGGTGATCAGGACAGCAATGAGAAAGACAAACAAGCAGACAGCAGGCTTACAGATACAGTAAACCCCAAGAGCTCAGACATACTATTTCCCGAATTTGATAACTATACAGGGGCAAAAAACTGTAAAAATCTGATGAGCGAGAAAACGTTTTATGCTTTTGCAAACGCAATTGTTAAAATACCTTCAGATGAAGAAAAATCTAAAATTGGAATTGAATATGCAGAGAAATATTGTTTTCCAACCCAATATGCTATGAAAATCAGTATTTTCATCAAAAATGAAAAACTACGCTATTTTTATTTGAAATCTGTTTATGAATCCATTTATGACAAGGAGAATTTCCACCATGCCTCCCAGTTACTATCCAATGAAGAATTGAAAAATAAAATTGCTCAGCTAAAATAATGGCAGCTCAATGACAGATTTTGCGTTATACGGGCATTATACGATAAACAACAGGACAAGGATTGAGGATTATCAGGGGATAATGGAAAAACCAGGAGCATTTTTACTCCGGTTTTATTCCCTCGTCAACCCAATGGTATTCACTGTTGACTATCCTTGTTGCAGATAAAAATGTTTTTCTTAAGAACATATTAACAAAGCGGAAGCATATTTTTCGTTTGAATGTTGTACTTTTATCAGAAGTTTCAGAAACATCATAATTAAAATTGAATAATATGAAAAAAATTAGCTTACTACTGATCGGGATATTTGCCATTTTCACCATGGCACAAGCCGATGAGGGAATGTGGATTCCCGGCCATATCAGTAAAATGAACTACACTGACATGCATAAACTGGGTCTCAAACTTAGCCCTGAAGAGATTTACAGCATCAACAACTCCAGTCTGAAGGACGCTATATTCCAGCTATTGGGCGAAAGCGGTCAGGGATTTTGCACCGGCGAAATGGTATCAGACAAAGGTTTGTTGTTTACCAATCACCACTGTGGTTACGAGGCCATTGCCAACCTGTCAAGTACCGAAACCAATTATCTTGATGACGGTTACTGGGCAAAAAGCCTGGAAGAAGAAATTCCCGTACCAGGTGTGAGTGTCTCACGCGTTGTACGCATTGATAATGTCACAGAAGAAGTACTTGAAGGCGTGGATTTTGACACCGATGAGCGCGAACGCAATAAGCTGATAAAAAAACACATCAGTACAATAGAGGAAGAAGCAATGGCAGACAATGATTACAAAGCCAATGTCAAAGAAATGTACCTGGGTGGTGAGTATTATCTTTTTGTTTACGAAGAATTTGGTGATGTGCGTTTTGTTGGTGCTCCCCCCTCTTCCATCGGTAAATTTGGCGGCGATACAGACAACTGGATGTGGCCAAGACATACCGGAGATTTCAGCATCTTCCGTGTTTATATGTCGCCGGAAGGCAATGCTACCGGTGAGTATGAAGAAGACAACATTCCATACAAGCCCCTGCATCATCTGCCGGTTTCCATCAAAGGCGTAAAAGAAGGCGATTTCACAATGATAATGGGTTATCCCGGCCAAACCGAGCGCTACCTTACCGACGCCGGTATGAAATATAAAATGAACACTTTTGATCCCATGGTAGTGCGGTTATTGGGAACCAAACTGGAAATCATGGAAAAATACATGGACGCAGATAAAGAACTGCGTCTGGAACTTGCAGATGAATATGCAAGTCTTGCCAACGGACACAAAATGTTCAAAGGTGAAGCCGAAAATCTCAGAAATACAGATGCCATCGGACGCAGAACAAAACTGCAGGAAGAGTTCATGGAATGGGTGAATGCCAAAGAAGAAAGAGAAGAAAAATATGCTGATGTTGTGAGTTCCCTCGATATAAAATATCAGGAATTTGCCCCGGTGACCGAGAAAATGATTTATATATCTTTGGGCTTACTTCAGTCCAGCGACAAGTTGATGTATGTACAACAGTTCAAAAATCTGCAGAAGCAACTTGAAGACAAAAAAAAGAATGCAGAGGATATTGAAGAAAGCGCGGAGCGCCTGAAAAAATCGCTGGACTCACAATTTGACAATTATCATCAGGATATGGACAGGGAGATTCTTGAAGCGCTTATGAAAGCTTATGCCAATGATCTGGACGAGGAACAACAGATTGACTTCTTTACAACAGTATTGACTGAAGAATACAAGGCTGATAACACTGAATTGGCCATAGAGGAATTCATTGAAGATGTTTATGAGAATTCTATCTTTACAAGCAAAGAACGCATGGAGGATTTTCTGGAGAAACCCAAAGGCAAAACATTGGAAAAAGACCCCATGGTCATGTTATTTAATGGTGTTTATGGAAGCATGATGTCATCACAGGGATCCTATGTTAGCCTAATGAATGATATTGAGATCAATGAAAGAAAATTCATTGCCGGTCTGAGAGAATTCCAGTCCGGAAAAGCGTTTTATCCCGATGCAAATTCTACATTGCGCCTGACTTACGGAAAAGTTAAGGATTATGATCCTGCAGATGCTGTTCATTATGAAGAAATGACTTATATAGAAGGCATCATGGAAAAATGGGATCCTGACGACAAAGAGTTTCAGGTACCTGAGAAGCTTGTTGAATTGTACAATGCAAAAGACTACGGCCGCTATGCTGATGAAACGGGCAGCCTTCCGGTTTGCTTTATTTCAGACAATGACATTACAGGAGGAAACTCGGGCAGCCCGATCCTCAACGGCAATGGAGAGCTCGTGGGCCTTGCATTTGACGGCAACTGGGAATGGCTGTGCAGCAACCTGATTTACAATCCCGAACTGCAAAGGACCATCAATGTTGATTCACGTTATGTGTTGTGGGTAATTGAAAAAATCGGTGGTGCTACAAACATCATTGAAGAACTTGATATTATTGAATAAAGGTAAACACAAGAGAAGACATTGAAAAACCGCCTTGTTTAAGGCGGTTTTTTTTATGGATAAAATTTCAGGAAAACCATTGGAAAAAAGAATCTTACAAAGATATTTCTGTTGATTTGACAGAACATTTTGAAGGATAAAAAACAATCGTGTTCAACTGTTTATGCAATCAGGATAACATACAAGCTAAAAACGGGGAGGATAAGAAGAAATGAGTCAAAGCGGTCCAGCAATCCACCGTGTCCCGGCATGATGACACCACTGTCTTTTGCCCCTGCCATACGTTTCAGCTGGCTGACAAACAAATCTCCGAGTGTGCCGGCAACAGATACGATCACCATTGCTCCCAGCCATTCAGACATGCTCATGATTCCAAAAAATCTGTGGAGCAGATATACGGCGGGGAATAAAAACACAAGACCTCCCAGAAAGCCTTCCCAGCTTTTTTTCGGAGATACCCGGGGAGCTATTTTATGTTTTCCAAATGCTGAACCAAGCAGATAGGCAAAGCTGTCAAATACCCAGATCATAATAAAGACAGAAAGCAACAGGCCCGGGTGGTATGCAGGATGAAATACATCTGTTCCCATCTGTGAAAAAGGCGTTTCAGAGATTACCAGCAACAGAAATCCTGTCATAGCCAGGGGCAGTGAGACATAAAAACTCACCAGAACACTGTTGACAAAACCACGTATGCCTTCCCTGCCTGTGAGGCTCCGCACCAACAGGTAAACAAGAGGTACAGCCATAAACAATGCAAACACAATATTAAGCCTCGCAAAAAACCAGAAATAAAATATCCCGAACAGGAAAAACAATGAGGCAATGGAAGCAGCAGGTTTCAATACCGGGATACCGGCCTTATGCATCAGGTAAGAAAATTCCTGAACAAGGATATAACTTATCACAATTGCCAGTGCAAACCACAAATACCAGGCAGCGCTGATTGTAAGACTTACAATAGCAACATACAACAATCCCGATATGCTTCTTTTAAGTAACTTATTCAATGTCCAGGTCTTTTTTAAATCCGGCAATGATTTGTTTTGCCTCGGACTCGTCATCAGATTTCACCATCACATCAATCTGCCCGAAAAGATAAGAGCTGTCCTTTTTATCCATTCTGACAGTTTCAATGCCCTGGTTTTCCAAAGCCTGTTCTGCCAAAGCAGCCAAATATCCCTGGGCGGTAGTAAAAGCGATTACCCAATCTGATTTATTTGTCATCCTCTTTGTCTTTTTTATGCTTGTCTTTTTTGCCGGATTCCTTTTTGTCTTTTGATTCATCTACACCGGATTCTTTGTCCGTATCTTCAGCAGACTCTTCTCCGGCTTTTGAAGCTGCTTCTTTTGTTTTGCTGGCTTTATCCTTTTTGTCCTGCTTGTCTTTGTCGTCCTTGCGAGCTTCCTGTATCAGTTTTTCCCGCTCCTCTTCGCCTTTCCGTTTACCAAAGATTTTTTCCAGGTCTTCACTGAAGATCACTTCTTCCTCAAGCAGTTTTTCTGCCAGCTTTGTCAGACCTTCCTTGTTTTTAAGCAATACTTGTTTTGCGCGCTCATATTGTTCTTCAACAATATTTTTTACTTCTTTATCAATGAGCTCGGCAGTTTCTTCGCTATATGGTTTGGTGAAATTATAATCAGACTGTCCACTGGAGTCATAATATGAGATATTTCCTATTTTTGGACTCATGCCAAAATAGGTAACCATAGCCACTGCCTGCTTGGTAATTTTTTCCAGGTCATTGAGTGCTCCTGTGGAAACCCTGCTGAACATAATTTCTTCTGATGCGCGTCCTCCCAATGCTGAGCACATTTCATCAAGCATTTGCTCTGTGGTTGTAATCTGCCGTTCTTCGGGCAGGTACCAGGCTGCTCCCAGGGCTCTGCCTCTTGGGATGATGGTAACTTTTAACAGGGGATTGGCATGTTCCAGCAACCAACTGACGGTAGCATGTCCGGCCTCATGATATGCGATGGTTCGTTTTTCCTGTTTTGAGATAATCTTGTTTTTGCGTTCCAGACCACCCACAATTCTATCAACAGCGGCAAGGAAGTCCTCTTTTTCAATGGCATCCTTATCGTTCCTGGCGGCAATCAAAGCAGCCTCGTTACAGACATTGGCAATATCGGCACCTGAGAAACCAGGGGTTTGTTTTGCCAGGAGATCGATGTCTACATCTTCACTTAGCTTAAGTGGTTTTGCATGCACTTTGAAAATGGCAGCACGTTCATTGAGATCCGGCAATTCCACATGTATCTGACGGTCAAATCGGCCCGCCCTCATCAAAGCTTTATCCAGCATGTCAGCGCGATTGGTAGCTGCAAGAATTATCACTCCGGAGTTGGTCCCAAAACCATCCATTTCCGTAAGCAACTGGTTGAGAGTATTTTCTCTCTCATCATTGGATCCCATATTGGGATTTTTACCTCTGGCCCTGCCAATGGCATCAATCTCATCAATAAATACGATACAGGGGGCTTTGGTTTTGGCCTGCTTAAACAGGTCACGCACCCTTGAGGCTCCAACACCGACAAACATTTCCACGAAATCACTTCCTGACATTGAGAAAAACGGCACGTTGGCTTCACCGGCAACTGCTCTTGCGATAAGGGTTTTTCCGGTACCCGGAGGGCCTACAAGCAGCGCACCTTTGGGAATTTGTCCCCCCAGGTCGGTGTATTTTTTGGGCTTTTTCAGGAAATCCACAATTTCCATAACCTCAACTTTTGCTTCTTCCAGGCCGGCAACGTCATTAAAATCAACTTTGGTATCCTTTTCCTTATCAAACAACTGGGCTTTTGATTTACCGACATTAAATATCTGGTTGCCGCCCCCTTGTCCGCCTCCGCTCATTCTACGGAACATGAATACCCAAAGGGCTATGATAATACCAATGGGCAGTAGCCAGGTGAGCAATTCACCCATATAATTGTGTTCGGTGCGGTATTCAGCAACCACACGTTTATCCTCAGGTACATTTTTCTGTGCTTCTGCAAGCTGGCGTTCGAAAGTTTCCACATCGCCGATATTGAAATAATACTGCGGACCGGCTTGCAGACCTCCGGTAGTAGCATCTTCGTATTTGCCCTGGTCCAGGACTTCATCCTTCAGATAAATCTCAACACGTTCTTTATTAACAACCACCACCCGCTCAATATCATTGCCGGCAAGCATAGTATTCTCAAAACGCTGTCTGTCTATTTGTTCAGCACCGCCGCCGGTATTCATAAATTGCATGGCAATCAATATGATAGCCACAGCACCAAAAATCCAGTAATAGGGCAGTTTTGGTTTCCCGTTACCGGGGGTTTTATTTTGCTTATTATCAGGGTTGGGATTTTTGTTGTTTTCCCCGAACCCTTTTCCTTTTTCATTCGACATATTCAGATATTTCTTACAATTGTTAAACCATTAACGCCAATTATGGTTTAGATTATTTTATACCGGGCGTAATTTCTTTTGATGGTGCATCCGCCCATAGATTCTCGAGTTGATAAAATTCGCGGTATTCTGTTTTAAAGATATGTACAACCACATCCACATAATCCAGGAGTATCCAGTTTGAATAGTCCATTCCTTCTTTATTAAAGACACTTTCGCCGGTAGCTTTTTTTACCTGATGGAGTACTTCATTTGCAATGGCATTCACCTGCACATCAGAATTTGCGTGACATATGACAAAGAATTTGGATACAGCATTGTCCAATTGCCGGAGATCAATATTTATCAGTTTTTCTCCTTTTTTATTGAGAATTGCTTCATTGATTGTTTCCAGCAATTGTTCGGTATTTTCATTGTCCCTTAATTTTTCTCCCATTAATTTTTTTTTGCAAAGATAAGGAATCAGGCATAGATTATCATACATTTTAACAAAATAAAAACGTCACCCTCAAAGGATGACGCTTTTACAATGTTTGTAAGCATACTTTTAATATCCACCCTCTTCTTCGAGTTGTTCCATTTCCTCGTTGAAGATTTCCTCAAACTTCTGTTTGTCATAATCAACCTGCAGTTTCTGATTCTGAGAAAGGTTGTTCTCAATACCATTCAGCATGGCATCTTTACTCACCTCAAGAGCAACATAGGTTGTAAATTTGCCGGTTTTTTCCTTGTGTGTTTCTTCACATACTACGGCAACATCTACCAGTTTCTGTTTGACAACTTCGCGTGTCAGGTTTTCAAATTTGGCTTCGAACTGAGAGTTCTGACCAAATTCTGTTTCATTAACGTAACGATCTGTAACAGATTTGATTTTGGTTTCAATAAAACCGGCAAGCCTTTGTTTTGAAGCTGTCAGGGCTTTTTCCCGTGAGAGACTCATATCCTGAGAAGATGCACTCGCATCTGCTCTGAAATATTCTTTGTCTGAACGGCCTTCACTCTGGCATGGAATTGAAACTACCGTGGAACCTTCACTGGCAGACTCAGTTGTCTCTTTGTCCCTTTTACAAGAGGTAAAAATCATAGCTGTGGAAACAAATCCAATCAGCAAAACGTTTGTAAACAGTGTCCTTGTTTTCATGATACTGGTTTTTAAATTAAATTATTAAATTTTCTTTAAAATTACAACAAAATTCTTATGTTGCAAATCAATTTACACATTTGCGAAAACAACATTCAAAATCTGTGCCATTATGGGTAAGAAAATAAAAAAGAACAATCAAAGCATTAATAAGAAAGCACTCAAACAGCAAATTCTAAACACCTTTGCCTACAATCCAAAACGTAGCTTAAACTACAAGCAGGTTTCAAAACTTCTGGAAATCCATGATAAGCAGGAGAGAAAACTGATAGGCACATTGCTGGAGGAGATGAAGGAAGAAAACAGTCTGATTGAAGTTCATCCCGGCAAATACAAGATCAAATCGCGTGCCGGCCATGTTGTCGGTAAGGTAAAAATAACCAGAAAGGGTTTTGCCACCATACTCACCACAGATATTGACGAGGAAGTGCTGGTAACCTGGAAGAATCTTTCCACGGCCCTGCATGGCGACCTGGTGAAAGTAAAACTGTATGCCAAGCGCAAGGGCTTTTCCTATGAAGGAGAGGTAGTGGAAATACTGGAAAGAAGGAAAGACAGTTTTGTAGGCATCATTGAAAAAGGAGACAATTTTGCTTTCCTGATTCCCGACGGCAAATTCATTCCATTCGACATATTCATTTCGCCCAAAAATCTCAAAGAAGCAGGCAACGGAGACAAAGCCATAGTAGAAATAGTCAAATGGCCATCCAGAAACCGGAGCCCGGAAGGCAAAGTGATTGAAGTACTGGGCGAACCAGGTGACAATGATGTGGAAATGAACGCCATCATGGCTGAATATGATCTGCCGTACAAATTTCCTGACAAAATCGCGGAAGCAGCAGGTGACATACCGGACAAAATCACTGCAGCCGAAATTAAAAAACGTGAGGACTTCAGGAAAGTACCGACTTTCACCATTGATCCCGATGATGCAAAGGATTTTGATGATGCCTTGTCCCTGAAGAAAACAAAAGACGGCCTTTGGGAGGTAGGTGTACACATTGCAGATGTCACTCATTATGTTAAAGAAAACACCATCGTCAATGATGAAGCCGAAACCCGTGCCACTTCAGTTTACCTTGTTGACAGGGTTGTGCCGATGCTGCCTGAACGCTTGTCCAATGAGCTCTGTTCACTAAGGCCCAATGAAGACAAGCTCTGTTATGCCATTATCTTAAAAATGGATGATAATGCCGAAGTAAAGGATTATCACATCACCCGTACCATCATCAACAGCGATCAGCGTTTTACATATGATGATGCCCAGGCAATTATTGAAGGTGGAAAAGGGCCACTCTCTGAGGAAATCATGAAACTCCACAACATGGCAGAGAAACTGCGTGCAAAGCGTTATAAAAACGGTGCCTTCAATTTCGAGCGGGACGAGATAAAATTCCAACTGGATGAAAACAAAAAACCAATCGGTGTTTATTTCAAAACAATGCGGGAAGCCAACTGGCTGGTGGAAGAATTTATGCTGTTGGCCAATCGCAAGGTGGCGGAATTTATCGGCAAGGAGCAGAAAAAACAGCTCACCTTTGTATACAGGGTTCATGATGAACCTCATCCGGATAAAATTATTTCCTTTTCGTCTTTCATCAAAAAATTCGGATACAGCATTTCAGGCAAAAGTTCAAAAAACCTCTCGGCTTCAATGAATAAACTTCTGAAAAACATCAGGAATAAACCCGAGCAACATGTTATTGAAAACCTGGCTATACGAACCATGGCAAAAGCCGAATATTCCACACAAAACATCGGGCATTACGGACTGGCATTTGATCACTACACCCACTTCACCTCACCCATTCGTCGTTTCCCGGATATGATGGTTCACAGACTATTAACCCGATACCTTGACAACAAGACCAGTGCTGACAGAAACAAATACGAATCGCTTTGCGAGCACAGCAGCGAAATGGAACAAAAAGCAGTCAGCGCCGAGCGCTCTTCTGTAAAATTCAAACAGGCTGAATACCTTAATGAACGTATAGGAAACACATATGCAGGCATTATTTCCGGAGTGAAAGAATGGGGCATTTTTGTGGAAATCAAGGAAAACGGCTGTGAAGGACTTGTGCCTGTCCGTAGCCTCAAAGATGATTTTTACATCTATGATGACGAAAATTACCGCCTTGTAGGTAAATACGAAGGAAGAACTTTTGTGCTTGGTGATGATGTGAAAGTAAAAATCATAAAAGTTGATGTGCAAAAAAAACAAGTAGATATGGCCCTGGCAGAATAAAAAATCCTGCCTGTTTAAAAACAACAGAACTTCACCATAATCTCGCATGGTTTTTGCATGCATGCACCTGTCTAATTTTAAAAAATGATAATGAGAAGATTATTTACACTTGCACTGATTGTTTTCTGCTCAATTGTGGCCATGTCTCAGACGATTCAGGTTTATGACAAAACCACAGGAAAAGCCATTCCGGATGTAGCCATTGTTAATTTCAGTGAAACCCACTCCACGCTGACCGACAACAAAGGAAAAGCTTCTCTGGATAATTTCAATAAGGGGGACAGCCTTTTATTTCAGCATACCTCATACCAGAGTGTTCTGCTGACCACGGAGGAAATCAAAAATTATGATTATCGTATAGCTTTGTTTCCGAGTGTCATTCAACTGGCCGAAACAGTAATTTCAGCGAACCGGTGGGAACAGAAGCGCGAAGAAGTGCCAATGAAAATCGAAGTTATCTCCCCTTCCGAAATACAGATGATGGAACCCCAGACCAGTGCAGACATGCTTTCAGGCACAGGTAGAGTTTTTGTTCAAAAATCACAGCTTGGCGGTGGTTCGCCGATGATCCGGGGCTTTGCCACCAATAAAGTACTGCTGGTCTATGACGGCATCCGTATGAACAATGCCATTTTCAGGCACGGCAATCTGCAGAATGTTCTTGCGATTGATCCCAATGCACTTGAAAGCAGTGAGGTGATTTTTGGTCCGGGCTCTGTAATCTACGGCAGCGATGCCATTGGTGGTGTAATGGATTTTCATGCTTACCGGCCCCGCTTTTCTGAAAAGGACAGTTTGCTGATTACAGGCAAGAGTATGGTACGTTACAATTCCGGTAATAACGGCAAAACAGGACACTTTCATGTAAACCTTGGCTGGGATAAATTTTCATCTCTCACAAGTATATCCTATGCGGATTACGGGAATTTGCGCATGGGTGAAACCGGTGTGTCTGATGAAAGGAAACAGGACTATCTCCAGACATCACTCTCTGACAGACAAAACGGCGGTGATTCAGTAGTCCCAAATTATGATCCCTATGTAGCCAAAGGTTCCGGCTTTAATCAGACCCACCTTCTGCAAAAATTTGCTTATAAGATAAATGATAACAGCCGCCTTCAATACAATTTTTATTACAGTACCACTTCGGATATTCCCCGTTATGACAGATTGATTCAAAAGTCGGATGGGAGACTGAAATATGCAGAATGGTATTACGGCCCCCAAACCTGGATGGCCCATTCCCTGAAATATGATACCCGTAACAAAACTTTTTTGTGGGATGATTTCAAAGTACAGGCTTCCTATCAGGATTATCAGGAAAGCCGGCACGATCGCAAAGCAAATTCAGACTGGCTCAGGCATCGCAGTGAGAATGTACGTATAGCCAGCATAAATGCAGATGCCTTTAAAGCCCTTGACAGCCGGAACGCCATTTTTTACGGCATTGAGGGCAGCATGAGTAAGGTTTTTTCAGATGCCTACCGGGAAAACATTGTCGATGCAGAAGAAGAGATCATTGCCAGCCGCTACCCTGACAATTCTGACTATTCCGGTGCTGCCCTCTATGCAAGCTACCGGCATTTAATAGGCTCAGACATTGCATTCACTACCGGAGCCCGCTTAAATGCAGTTTATGCCTTCTCACCTTTTTCCGGCAGATTTTATGATTTCCCCTTCTCAACAATAAAAATGAACACCATTTCGCCCAATGCCATGGCCGGACTAAGCTGGAACCCCCAGCCGGATCTTCGTATTACAGCAAATCTGAGTACCGGCTTCAGGGCACCAAACATTGATGATATCGGCAAAGTTTTTGATTCAGAACCTGGCAATGTAGTAGTACCCAACGATGATTTACAACCCGAATATGCATACAATGCAGATATGAATATCAGCAAAACCTTTGGTGATATTGTCCGCCTGGAAGCCGGAGGATTTTACACCATACTCAGCAATGCAATGGTAAGGGAAAATTACACCTTCAATGGCAGGGACAGCATCATTTATGACGGGGAAATGTCAAGAGTACAGGCCATTCAGAATATTGGCAGGGTAAATGTCTATGGATTCAATACCGGTGTTTTTGCAGATCTTTTTAAAAACCTTTCACTTAAGTCTGTATTCACGATAATTCATGGTGAAGATCAGGATGGCAACCCATACCGGCATGTTCCGCCCATGTATGGGAGCACACATCTGATGTACAGGGCAGGACAGATAAGTGCGGATTTGTATGCCTCTTACAACGGAGAAATTTCACCGGGAATGCTAAGTCCTGAAGAGCACGGCAAAAATCACATGTACACCACTGACCCCCAATATGCTGTTGCCCAGGAGCAGTTACCTCCTGACGAGCAATTCAATCCTGACGGACTGTACTCACCTGCATGGGTCACATTGAATCTGAAAATTGCCTATGCACTGAACGAAAGTCTGGTATTTACGGCAGGTGTTGAAAACATTACAGATCAGCTATACCGGCCATATTCATCAGGAATTCCTGCCATGGGTAGAAGTTTCATATTATCTTTGCGTGGCAGTTTTTAATTTATGATCAAACAGATGCACAAGTTTACACGGCTTTTAACGATACTCCTTATTCTTTCGGTTTTTCTGATGTCCTTTAATCTGACTGACGGGGAAAACGAGACATCGGGGGAAGGTGAGAATACGCGGACCATCCGTGAACACAAAGGGAAGCATCTCGGCATCATGAGTTACCTGACCAGCGCCATGTATGATTCACTGATTGTTGCAGGCATGCCGGCGGACAAAAAGCATTCTGACTATAGCGCAGAAGAGGCAGCCAATAATGATTCACTGATAGAGGCTCGCTTACGTCATTTATCAGAATCCACAGAAATTCCGCTTGAATATCACCCTTCAGTCAAAGATTACATTAAGAAATATGCCCTTGAGAATCCGGAAAAGATTTCTGCCATTCTGGGGAGAAAGGAATATTATTATCCCATCTTTAGCCATTACCTGAATGTCCATAATCTGCCACCGGAACTCAGCCATCTGGCAGCTGTAGAATCGGCACTTGACCCCAATGCAGTTTCTCCAAGTGGTGCCGTAGGTCTGTGGCAGTTTTTGCCTGGTTCTGCCGGGCTGTTTGATCTGCGCATGGACGCCTGGATTGATGAAAGGCGCGATGTTCACAAATCAACTGAAGCAGCTTGTGAGTACATTTCTTATTTATACAGGATTTTCAACGACTGGCATCTTGCCCTTGCAGCATATAATGGGGGTCCGGGAGCCGTGGAGAAGGCCATTGCGAGGGCCGGAGAAAAAACAGATTACTGGGAAATAAGACCACAAATGAGTGCACAAATGAAAATATATGTGCCGGCCTTTATTGCCATGAATTATGTGCTTGCTTATCATCAGGATTTTGGTATTGAAGCGGCTGTTCCTTTGATGCATTATCATCAGACAGATACAATACATGTAAAAGAAAAAATTTACCTTGACAAGGTAGCAGAGGAGATAAATACCGATCCTGCGATACTTACAGCACTGAATCCTGTTTACAGGCAAAAAATCATACCCGGAAACAGTCATGGCTATCCATTAATACTGCCGCGAACCGGGGTTATTGCATTTATTCTTAAAAAACAGGAAATTGCCGGCATCAAACCAGCAATACTATCCGCTAAAGAAAAAACCAAAAGAACGGAATACCTGGTTAAACGGGGTGATTCCCTTCATAAAATTGCCATCAGATTCAACTGTACAATAGAGGAAATCAGGCAATGGAATAATTTATCCAGGCACGATATGCTCAGGTATGATCAGATGCTGATATTGTACAAGAGTGAAGAGTAGGCAGTTTGTTCTGCACTGTAGTAATCTTACTTTGAATTCAGCAGATATTCGATTTTATGTAGCAAATCATGCCGGCTGATGGGCTTCATCAGATAATCATCACATCCTTTCTCCATCATTTCCTGAATTTGTGTTTCCAGGATACTGGCGGTTTGTACGATGATAGGAATTTCAGGATGCTGGGATTTCATCATCTCAGTCAACTGAATCCCGTTTACCTCCGGTAGCTGAATATCCATCAGTACGATATCCGGAGTCAGCTCGTCAAACAGCTCCATAACCTCAGAGCCATTGGTGGCATGAATGATTTCAATACCTGTTTTATTCAAAAAAACCCGCAGAAGCTGATAATTCACATTATCATCTTCGACAATAAGTACTTTATATTTTGACCAGTTATATTTCACTTTACATCTGTTTTTTTACTGTTGTGGAGTCTGCATATTTATCAGTTTATACTCAACTAATTATCCCGGGATAAGTAAGATGAACCTCATACATCACTTTTATAACACTTGAAACAAAAAAATAGTATTTAAAAACAACTAAATTTATGTTAATTTATCATTTCCGGCCGGAAAACACGATAGATAATACTTTGACTAATAACTATCAAGAAGGTCGGGCAGATTTCTGATAAACTTTTGATAAGATTCCGCATCGGATTTTTCCCTGAGTGCATCCACCCAGTTTCCGTACATGGGATTGGGAAGGATGATAAACTCAGTGCCCAATATGTCCTTGTATTCTGTCAGCTTGTTTTTGCCAAAATTTTCTTCCCTGTCACCAAGAAAATTACTGTAATCATTCAGGTTATCGCCGACCATAAGAAGAATATCATAATCATTCCTTACCTGTGCCCTACGACTGGATTTGTCACTGCTTTCTTTTTTCAGGAAAAACCGGCTTTCGTGTATTTCAGGAAAACCCAAAGCTTCCATATTTTCCATGGTAGCCTGCAGCTCATCCTCGCGCCGGTTTGAGATGTAAAAGACAGTAACACCGGACTGAGCGGCATAATTCAGAAATTCTATGGCACCCGGCAGGGCTTTTGCCTGTGCAAGATCTGTCCATTCTTTCCAGAACTCCGGAGTATATGGTTTGCCTGTTTCTATCATTTTCACCTGAAAAGGGCTGTTGTCAAGCAAGGTTTCATCAATATCCAAAACCACTGCATTGGGCTTTTCTGACTCATCTGCAGACAATTGGTTTTCCAAAGCGATCTCTGCGTGTTTAAATGCCTGATAATAGCAGGCTTCCATTTCAGCAGATTTTTGGTACCAGGCCGTAGCCATCACCAGATGCTGATTATCTATCTCTTGTGTTGTATCATTTGAATCTTTATTGTATCCCGGATCACATGAAACATTACACAGGAAAACACATACGGCAAGTAAAATAATGTGAAATTTCATTTTCGTCTCTGATTGATTTGGAGTGCTAAATTAATGAATATATCCAAGTATCAATCAATTTTTGTTTGTTTTTTGTTTCGCAGCAAATTTCTGACTAAAGATCAGATTTCGCTAAGCTGTCATATGTACACATGAGGATTTTCATACTCAAATAATCAGGTGTATCCGGCCCGAGATCATTAAAAAAGGCCACTGAATATTCATCAGTGGCCTTTCCTTAATGCATGTTATTTCACTATTTAAGGATACTCAGTTTTTTGGTAACCGTTTCCTCATTGGCTGTAATATCAACAAGGAATATCCCGTTGTCAGGCAGATTGATAAGGGAAGAAAGGTCAATTTTCTGATACCCTGCATTTCCGTTGACGACAGCGCTACCAATGGTTTTTCCCAACATATTATGTATTTCCACCTCAACCATTGAAGGCCTGGACAAGGAGAAGGCAAGGTTCACCTGTTCGTTGGCCGGATTGGGGAATAGAGTAACTCCTTTGACTGTTTCGGCATTATCTATGCTACTGGTCAATTCATAATTAAGTGACCATCCTGCACCGACATCATCATCGGAATCGGCATAAAACTGCAGATAAACAAGAGGAGCATTCACCACGAGTTCGTCAGGAACATTTTCTGCGTTGAATTCTTCAACAAGATCACTTGTTCCATTTGCATATACCTGCAAATAGTCTATGCTTCCACCCAGGTCAAATTCGGTAAATTCCAGGGCAATGGATTCTGCGCCATCAGGCTCAATATACCAGGTACATACAGTTGATTTCTGGTAATCGCAATCCCCGCTTCCATCACTTACAGTACCGGTTGGTTCTGTATAGTTGATATTTGTTTTGCAGTAATCGCTGTCAAAGCTCACGTTCCAGCCATCAGCTGTGCCACTTCCATCGGTAAGGAATTCAATGAGCATCGGGGCTTTGGTTCCCTTTACCATTGTATTTCCAGGCAGGTTATCCATATCAAAACTGGCAAGCAGGGGGGCATCGTTGGTAGCACCGTCATAGACATGGACAACATCACCTTCAGCCAAATCAAATCTTTCAAATCTAAGATCAATTATTTCGCCACAATCAGGTGATATGAGATATTCACAACTGCTGTTGTTTTGATAATTCTGATCAGCACTGCCATCGCCAAAAGCACCCTGATGTCCGGAAATGGTTTTGCTGTCTGTACAATAAGCAGGGTAATCTGATTCGGGATAGATATTGATTGTCACCTCCTGTCCATAGATGAAATTATAATCATCGCCACCCGGAGTAGCTGAGGAAACCAGGTTATCCAGGGTATAATAGCCGTTACCGCCACCACCCCAGCCCCAGTTCATATGGAACTCGTCATCAAGGTATCCATCACAGTTCCAGGCATGACCTGCACCGGATTGAGGTGATCCGGAATAAACCATAGGCATGCCGGCATCAAGCTGTTCTCTCAGTATGGTTTTATACTGTTCATCTCCGTAATAGTCTTTATCGACCTGCTCGGCACTTTCATCATATCTGAAATAATTTTTGAGTGCATTAGGCACACTACCGGCAGAAGCACCAGATCCATCTGCCCCCCAATACATACCTACTGCTACACCGGCATGGAAATTTATCAGTGCCAGGTCATCATTCAGGCCTGAACCAGATAAAGGCATATTTTCCCAGTTGTAGGACTGTTCGGCAAAATTTACGGTAATGTTTCCATACCCGCCATTCATCCAGTTGGAGTGACTTTTAGAACCTGTCCCGGTTTGCGGGTAATCCCAGTGTTTCATAACCTGTACCATTGCCGTAGCTACGCATCCAACGGGAACATGGCCGGCAAGGCCAGCCGCATCTTCCGGGCAAAGCTGATTATAAGGATATCCCTGATTGTATTCAGCCAGCATCATAGGTTCAACATTTCGCAGATTTTTGCCTGATTTTCCGGGTGAATAACTGATAAGTTCCTGCCATTGTTTGCTGACATCAGTCTCAGCTTTCACGTTTTCATTGGCCAGGTATGCTATTTGTTCCGCATACCAGTTGAGCATATCTTCCTGTCCGGGATGCATATTGTTGAGATTGAACTCACCTTCAAATGCATAGGCAAGTACCGGTTTGGCAGCATCATCAGCCGAAACCAGCACAAATCCGGCATCTTTGTTAACTTCAAAAATATAAAAAGCATCTGCACCGTGTTTGCTTTGTGTGTTTGCCAAACGGGGATTGATATCGGCATAGCCGACTTCACTCACAACATTTACACGCTGGTGATAAAAATTCTTTGCTACTGTCTCAGCGATGTCCCTGGGTACATGGCTGGCTGCAGCCATCCCTGTGATCCCAATGAACAGAATCAACATTTTTAATTTATTTTTCATACAGTAAATCGGATTTCTTAATAATTCTTAAATTATACTTATTTGTACTCAAGATGATAAAAATCTTTATTTCGTTGCATTGATTCACTTTCTATTCTTTTGGATAATCAATGTTATGATGTAAACCAATACTCTCTTTTCTTTCCTGGGCCATTTTAATAATCAGGTACCCAACATTAATGAGGTTACGAAGCTCGCAAATTTTCACGGTCACCCGGGACTTTTTATACAAGGCCTCGGTTTCGTTGTATATAATTCGCAATCTATCGATAGCACGTTTGAGGCGAAGATCACTTCTGACAATCCCGACATAATTGCTCATGATTTGCTGCGTTTCTTTCAGTGATTGCGTAATGAGTACCATTTCTTCGTTTGGTGTGGTACCGGTATCGTCCCAGTCGGGAATACTATCAATCCATTGTATGCTTGCCAGATTCTTCAGGCTGTGTCTGGCTGCATTATCTGCAAACACGACGGCTTCAAGCAGGGAGTTTGATGCCAGTCGATTTGCGCCGTGCAATCCGGTTGAGGAGACTTCTCCCACAGCATAGAGATTACGTATGCTGGATTCAGAGTGCTCATTCACACTGACGCCTCCGCAAAGGTAATGAGCACTTGGCACTACCGGTATATATTCATTAACAGGGTCAATGCCAATACTGCGGCATTTTTTCAGGATATTGGGAAAAGAGGATTGTAGTTTGTCCTCTCCCAGTGATGTTGCATCCAGATAGACATGGGCTGAGCCGCTGATTTTCATTTCCCTGTCAATAGCACGTGCCACCACATCCCGCGGTGCCAGGGAAGCGCGCCTATCATATTTATCCATAAAGCTGTTTCCTCTGATATCCTTCAGAATTGCTCCGGCTCCCCGCATGGCTTCAGTAATCAGAAAAGAAGGTTTTTCTCCGGGGTTGTACAATGATGTGGGGTGAAACTGTACAAATTCCATATTATCAATCTGGCCTTTGGCTCTGTATGTCATAGCAATTCCGTCTCCGGTAATAACCGGCGGGTTGGTTGTAGCCTGATACACGTTTCCACAACCACCGGTAGCAAGCAATGTAATTTTGGAGAGGACAGTAAAGATCTTTTTCCGGGTTTTGTCAAACACATATGCCCCATAGCACTCTGTATCGCTGTTATTTCTTTTAACGAGCTTACCCAGGTGATGTTGGGTTAGCAGATCTATGGCAAAATGAGATTCAAGGATTTCAATATTCGGATGTTTTTTTACCTGATTCACCAGTGCCCGCTGAATTTCCTCTCCGGTATTATCTTTGTGATGTAACACGCGCTCTTCGGAGTGTCCGCCTTCCTTGTTCAGGTTGTAATGTCCGTCTTTGGATTTATCAAATTCTGCGCCCCATTCGATGAGTTTATTGATTTGCCGGGGGCCTTCCCTGACGACCATATCAACAATTTCTTTTTTGTTAACATGACTGCCTGCCTCAATGGTATCTTCTTTATGCTTTTCGAAATCATCCGGAGGATAGGTAACGGCGGCAATTCCACCCTGAGCATAAGAGGTGGCTGTATCTTCAACAGAGGCTTTTGTAACCACACAAACACTGGCCCTTTTTGCCACCTTAAGCGCAAAGCTAAGGCCGGCAATACCAGACCCGATGACAAGATAATCAACATGCTTTTTCATCAGCAAAAAACCTTTGTTCAAAGATATATAATTATCGTCAGGTAAAAAATTGTAAACATAAGTGCATATTTTACGTTAGAATAGATAAAGACAAAAAGAAACGACTATGGATAATAGCAGCAATTTAATAAGTCTGGCCATGTTTAAATATACACACCGGGCTCACATTTTACAATCACTTTTATCAGAAGCAGGGATAGAGTCTTCAGTGACATCATCTTCTGTTTTCAGGCAAATTGATTCAGCCAAAGTACTGATCAAACAGGAAGATTTACTGAAAGCACGTCAGGTATTGAAAGACAACATCCAGGAATTCAGCGAAGATGAGATAGAGACCCTGTAATCCCGGCGGCGAACAAATTCTATTATAACATTTGTTTGAGTTCAGCCAGTCTCTTTTGTTTTTCAGGTTCCCTTACACGTCTGGCAGTTGCGGTAAAATAGCGATGTTTTTCCATGAATTTCATTTGCATTTTATTCCACTGTTCTATTGTGCCTATTTTGTTTCTTTCAAACAGTTCCCGGAAGAGGTTTTGTGAGGTTGGGATAAAATCGGGTCTTCCAAGGTAGTCCAGATCTGCATCACAAATAATTTCCTCGAGGAGGTTTTTGGGTTTCTGAGGCATTTTTGTTGCGATAATCAGTTCACAAATTCTATCTATCTGATCTTTACTGTAATGATAGGTTGGCAGGGTATTCTGGGTTAATTCCATTCCTTTTTCTTCGTGATGATCATAACTCACCAAATAACCTGCATCATGCATCAGGGCGGCAGTTTTCAGCAACAACATTTCTTCTTCACTCACCCCTTCTGATCTGGCGATCATTTCCGTTTGATAATACACATTCACAGTATGCTTCAGGTTATGATAGTAAAGATTTTTGGGAAGGTTTTTCTCCAGTTTTTCAAACATATCATTTTGCAAATCCTGCAATCTCACCATTTGTGTTTTCACAATAAAATCGTGGTTGGGCATGTAGCGCGCTTTATCTTTAGCAAGTTCCGGCAGGATACCTTCCACAAAATACATATCCAATTCTCCCTTTTGCTTAACCGGATTTTTTCCTCTGTACAAACATTGAAAAAAGTCTTTTATATGAGAATAGGTAGTTGCTGATATATTGACCTTTGAGATTTGACCATAGGTTTCCATCCGGCTGGCAATATTGACCGTATCGCCCCAGATATCGTAGGCAATTTTTTGTGTGCCCACCACACCTGCGATAACCGGCCCTGTATGAATGCCGATTCTGACTTCAAAACTGGCATTATCTTCCCTGCTGATCTGTTTTACTACACGCTGCATTTCCAAAGCAGAAAGCACAACTTCGATTGGGTTGGTGCTGTTTTCATTGGGTATTCCACCGGCACACATATATGCATCGCCTATGGTTTTAATTTTCTCGATATCAAATTTTTCAATTATCTGATCAAAAGACTGAAAGATTTTATCAAGCATTTTAATCAAAATTTCAGGCCGTGTTTCTTCTGCAATGCGGGTAAAATTCTGAATATCTGCAAACAAAACGGTGGCCATTTCGTAGCGCTTTGATGTGGCTTTTCCCTTTTCGGTTATTTCTTTGACTGTGGATTTTGGCAATATTCTGTTGACAAGGCGCTCAGTCTGCTCTTTTTGTTTCAACAATTCTTCAGTTCTGCTTGCAATGATCTTTTCAAGCCGGTATTTCTCGGTCGCATGCTGATACTCTTTTCGCTTTGTAAGCATGTAGGTAAATGTAGCAATCAGCAATACATAAATCACAAATGCCCACCAGGCAAAATACAAGGGAGGCCTGATGCTGAATCCAAAGCTACAAAGATCAGACACTTCACCATAGGGGTTTTTCGCTCTGACCTGAAACACATATTCTCCGGTTCCAAGGTTTGTATATTCTTTAAAATTTTCCTGGCTGTATTCTGTCCATCCATCCTGCAGCCCCAGCAATCGGGTTTGATATACGACATCTCCCCCAGCCTGATAAAACGGGGCAGTATATTCAAAGCGAAGGTTTTTTTGTCTGTGATTCAGCTCCGGCTTTGATCCTTGTTCTGCACCCGAAGTGAGCATGGCATTATCAAGCAATACAGTATCTGAATCAACACTAAAGTGTCGGATTGCACAGGTATGTACTGGATTCTTTTCAGGATGCACAGACTGATTATACCTAATGATGCCATTGATACTTCCAAACCATGTATTATCCTCTTCAACAAAAATACATTCTATGGTATTATCAGAAATCAGCTGAAAGGGGTATTCGTTGAAGCTATAAGATTGATTTTCACTGCGGTATTCTGCCACCCCCGTTTTCTTTTTATAACTGTCTTTTCTACCACTACTCAACCACAAATCTCCGTGCTTATCTTCATAAATCGGATATACCCATCGGTTTTTATCCTGAAAATCAAGTCCGAGTTTATCATCAAGCACAAAGCCCTCCTCTTTATCCATACGGTATACTCCCTGAAAGGTTGAAAACAAAATACCGCTACGGGTTTTATAAACATCAACCCAATCGTAATTTTCCGGCATTCCATATCCTCTCTGTATATGGATAACCACAGGTTTCAACTGCCGGCTTTCTGTAAATTCTATTGTAAACACACCATCATTGTCTGTGCCAAGCCAAAGATGCCCATTTCCTGCTTCTGCTATTGTGCGGATATCGTAATTCAGATTCCTGATTCTGCCGATAAGCTCTATTCTGCCATCAGGCTTTATTTCGGCAAGTTTCACGCCCTGAGAACATGCTATATAATATTGATCCTGGTAAAAGGTGCTTTTCACAATGGTTTCAACATTCCCTTCCATCAGAAATTCAGCCTTGTTATCCTGAATCAGATAAACTCCGTAATCGGTACAGGCATAGAGGTGCTCGTCAAATGTAACGAGGTTTTTCACACGCACATTCAGTTCGTCAATTTTGGTAAATATCCCGTTATTGCCGTAATATCTTACTGGTATTGTATCCTTAACGAGCCCGGTATTGGCCCAGTAAACTCCCTGGTTTGTTGAGAAATACAACTTGTCTTTCCGCTTATTGATTGCAAGGATGGAAACATTGAGTCGTTCGTCAAAATTGTAATATGTAAATGGGGAAGATAATTCCACATAGCTCAGTCCGTTGTATGTACTCACCCACAATTGCTTATCCCTGTCAACAAACATTTTGGTCACGTGATTATCAGACAAACCACTGGCTTTGTTGAGGTGAAACATGAGCTGTCCTTTTTTATTGAGTACAAAAAGGCCATTTACTTCGGTGCTTATAAGCAGATACCTATTCCTGAAATTCTGCAAGCCTGTAACATTTCCCTCCTCAATCATTTCATTTATCTGGGTATCAAACTTCGATAATTTTCCATTATCCAGAACATGCAGGCCCCGGGTTCTTTCGGGTTTCACAATAATTCTGGAATCAAAAATACTAATGCCCCGGAAACCATAGTCCTTAAAATCATCAGCTTCAGGTATATGTTGCAACTGCTGATCCACATATCTGAAAAGTCCTTCACCTGCCATCCAAACCAGCATTTGTCCGCCCACCCCATAAATATCCAGCTCATCATCATGGGTTTTGAAAACTGTGAGTTTTTCATTGGCATATTTATAAATACATGTATCTGATGCGAAAAAGACTTCTCCACAAAGGGCAACCACATCATTAACCTGGGGTGTTTTACCAAATTTTTCGTCTTTCAGGGGAACGAATTCGGTTCCCTGCAGGGTGCTTTTAAGATATCCGATCTGGTTGTGTCCGGCAACAAAAATCCGCTTTGAACAGTCAATATCCATATGAGGTGTGCCATTCATCCTGATAAGCCTCCATGAACTGTTGTCATACTCCAGAATGCCATTAACATTGCTAAAATACATCAGGCCCCCATCAGATTGTTCTATATCGAAATTCTGACTCTCATAACCATAATCACGGGATTCAAAATTTGTTATCTTTGGCACACCAAGTTGATTTACCTGTGCATTGAGCTCAGGCAGAATCAGAAGCAGGCTGATTATCAATAAGACAGGAAGTGCTGTATTTTTTCGGCAAAACATTTTTAAATAACAAGCTTAATTATTACTTTTAGTAAATGTAGCATTAAATTATTGAATTATGGAAAATAAGGAAAAAATTGTTGTTGTAACATGGGATTTTACCGAAGTATCAGAGGCTGCACTTGCCCATGCTCAGCGGTATACGAAAGCAGCAGGAAGCAAAATCCATTGCTTGCACATTTGTGGCAGCAAAGACGATCAGGAAGCATTAAAAACCAAGATTGAAAAAGAAATCAGCGAAAAAAAGCTGGAGGGAGATACACCCATAGAAGTTTTTGTAAAAAAAGGGCATATCTACTCATCCATCAATGAATATACCAAAGAAGTTAAAGCCGAACTCGTGATCATGGGAACGCACGGCATGATTGGAACGCAGAAAATTTTTGGCAGTAAGGCATTGCGTGTTATTGTAGGCTCAGACATTCCTTTCCTTGTGGTTCAACGCAAGCCGGTAAATGAATTTAAAGAGGTTGTATTGCCCTTTGACAGCAATATGGAAGGCCGTGAAAAGCTCAAATGGGTTGTATATTTTGCTGACAAATACGATCTGCATGTAAGGATACTAAAAAAGTTATCCTCAATTAAAGATATCCAACAAACCATCAACAACAATATCGCTTTTGCAAAGCGGATACTTGACGAGCACAACATACCCTATACTGTTAATATCGAAACCAATGCCAAAGATTTCCCGGAGGAAGTCATCAGGTTTGCAGAAAAAATTTCTGCGGGAATGATCATGGTAATGACAACGGCAAATATTGGATGGACAGATTTCATGTTTGGTGCAGGCGAGCAAAAAATCATTGCCAATGATGCTAAAATACCTGTTGTTTGCGTTAATCCAAGAAAAGATCTGCGTAAGCCTAAACTGTTTAATTAAACCCCCCGGCAAGGATTATAATTCTAAACTCTTTGTACCTTTGCCGGAAATATAGCTGGTAATGAAAAGAGGTCGAATCATAGCTGGCATAGCTGTAGTCCTGATTTTAGGACTTGCTGTGTACTTGTTCCCGGACATCAGCGGGAAAGACAAGGAAATTAGCAAAAGCATCAGCCTGGTGCCTGTCAATGCCAATCTGGTGGTAGAAATCAGGGAAACCGAAGAGCTCATCGATTTTCTAAAAACCAGGCCGTCCTACTGGGAGGATTTGACAAGCACAAAGCCTTTTGCCCGGTTAAACAATCAGATACTGTGGCTGGACAGCATTTCCTCCTCGCATGATGCTTTTCAAAGGATTTTATCCGAAAACAGCCTGATTGCTTCCATTCATGATATTGGTAAACGCAAACTCGGCTGCCTTTTTGTGGCTGAGCTGCCAGAAACCATGAAACAGAAAAATCTTGAAAAAGATATCCAAAGTCTGCATGATATTACCGATATCCATCAACGTGTTTATGAGAATAGAAGTGTATTTGATGTAACAGTTCAAGGCGGCAAAAAAATCACTTACAGTATTATCCGTGGTAACCTGGTATTTAGCAGCAATTCACTTCTGGTTGAAGACGCCATCAGGCAAAGTACCCTGGATGGTTCTCTGCTTGACGACAGGGAGTTCAGAGATGTATATGCCACTGCCGGCATAAAGGAGCTGGCCAATGTTTATGTAAATTTTTCACGGCTGGACCACTTACTGGCCCCTTTCATCAAACCATCCATTGGGGAGAAAAATCCCGGGCTGGAGCATTATGCCTCCTGGGCAGAGCTTGACCTGAGTCTGGAAGAATCACTGATTACGCTCAACGGTTTTGCCCTGGCCTCAGATTCCACAATGAGTTATCTGGGCCATATTTCTGAGCAACCTCCCACAGAAGCAGGTTTTGAAAGCATTCTGCCCGAAAACACAGCCATGTTTTATGCCATGAGTGTTGGTAATAGCGTAGCCTTATCAAAATACCGCAATGCATTCCTTGAAGAACACCACCATGCCAGGTATTATGAGGACAATCTGAAAGAATTCAATTCTGTCACCGGCTTTGAATTTGCTGACCTCATCAATTCTCTCACAGATGATCAGGTTTGTTTTGCCGTCTCAAATATCAACCAGCTTGATATATACCAAAATTCTTATCTTCTGTTAAAAACACAATCTGCCTCTGAAGCCGAAAAACGCATTGAGGAATTTATCAGGACATACACAAGACATACACAACAGGATAAGGACAAATATATCTCCACTCTGGTGATGGATGCTTCACACTCATATACTGTATATAGGTTTCCCATTACCAACTGGCCGGAGATATTATTCGGCAGTTTTTTTGCACCTGCAAATCCCGAATACTGTGTTTTGCTTGAAAACACCATCATTTTTGCTTCGGATACAAATTCTCTAAAGCGATTGTTAAATGATTACCTTCTCAACCGGAGCATTGCCAAAAACAAGCATTATCAGGAATTCAAACAAAATCTTTCGCGTGAATATCAGACTTATTTTTACCTGAACACAGGCCTGGGATTTTCATGGTTTAGTATGTTGTTGAACCCCGGTGTTTCAAAAAAGGCGAACATGGCCAAAGAGGTAATACAAAAACATCAGCAAATTGCCATACAACAAATTGTCAGTGATGACATGGTGTATCATAATGTAGCCATCAAACACCGAAAGTACCAATACGAGAAACCTCATACCATTTGGGAAAGTCGCCTTGATACAGCCATGACAATGAAACCGAAGATAGTAAAAAACCATAAAAGCGGGGAAAAAGAACTATTCATTCAGGATGAAAAAAACAACATCTACCTGATTAACCACAAAGGTCATATTCTTTGGAAAATGCCGTTGAATGAGCCCATCATAAGCGATGTCCATCAGATTGACAGATACAGAAATGACAAACTGCAGTATCTTTTCAACACTCGCAGTCGCATTTATCTGATTGACAGAATGGGCAATCATGTGGAACGTTTTCCTGTAAACCTGCGTTCACCGGCAAGCTGCGGACTGGCATTGTTTGACTACGACAACAACCGTAGATACCGGATTCTGGTACCTGCAGAGAACAGGGTTGTTTATATGTACAACAAGGAGGGAAACCTTGTACCGGGCTGGGAATTTGAGCAATCAGAATATGCAGTCAGACAAACCCCTCAGCATATCCGCAACGGAAAAAATGATTATGTTGTTTTTCATGATAAGTACCGGATTTATCTTCTCAACCGCCGGGGTGAAACACGTTTGCAACCAAAACAGCAGTTCGCTGCATCTACCAATAACCGGTTTTACTTTGAAGAAAAACCGGATAAAACCAAATCCCGCCTTGTAACAACCAACAAGCGGGGAACAGTAATGAGTTTGTATATGGACGGCACAATTGACTCAACACATATCAGAGAATACAGCAATGAACATTATTTTATGTTCAGGGATCTTGACGGAGACCGGAATCCGGATTATATCTTTCTTGACAAAGATCATCTGGATGTTTACAGTCAGTCAAAAAAACAGATACTCAACTACAAATTTGACAATGAAATAAAAGAATCCCCCGGTTTTTACGCATTTTCTTCAAAAAACCGGAAAATCGGAATTGTTGACAAAGAGAGCAATTTAATATATCTGATAAACGCTGACGGAGAGCTACATCCCGGATTTCCCCTGACAGGGATCAGCCCTTTCAGCATTACACATCTGAGCACCGGAAACAATAATTTTAATTTATTTGTTGGTGGCAACAACTATTTTTTGTATAATTACGAAGTAAAATAACCTAATTATGAAACATTTACGCAACTTATTCATTACACTGATAATTCTGGGAAGCGTTGTCATCACTCATTCCTGCATTAAGGATAGTTTTGATTTTGACAAGCTCACCAACGAGGTTCACTGGGAGCCAAGCCTGGCAGCCCCTATTGCTTTCGGGAGTCTGGAAATGGTTGACGCCCTCAATGCATATGATTCCGTAGGGAGACTTCAGATTAATGACGAGGGCTATTTATCTCTCATGTATCTTGAAACTGCTGAATCAGATACTGTTTCTGAAATTATGGATATCGGCAATCAGCAGCTGCAAAAAACCATCAGCAGCTCTGATATTGATTTCACCGGTTTTGGCAGTGGTGACCAGATGACAGTCAATTACACCTATGACCTGCAGTTTGATCTTTTTAATCCCGATGCAGAAATTGACAGTATCTGGCTTGATCACGGCAAAATGTCACTGGCGGCTGTTTCTACCTACCAGCACGCTATAGAAGTAACACTGACATTTCCTACAGTAACAAAAAACGGAGCTGCATTCACCGAAACCTTAAATCTGCTTCCATATGGCAGCTCTGATCAAAGCCTGGATAACAGCGTTATCGGATATCATGTGGATTTAACCCAAACCGCACTGGGTTATAATGAAATTCCGGTAGAAGTGAGTATGACAATCATTCATTCCGGAGGTGACAATACAGGAAGCCTTGAATTGCAGGCAGATTTGCTGGAACCGGATCACGAAGCCATGTTCGGTTATTTCGGACACAATACACTGATATATGAAAGCGGAAAAATTGACATTGACCTGTTTGATCCCGGGGATGAATGGGAAATTGATGATTTCTGGTTTGAAGATCCGAAATTCAAGGTTAACTACCGCAATTCTTATGGTATTCCAACCAATTTTTATTTTGATTCAGTCATTGCCTACTCGAGTTATTACAATCAGCATTACAACATACTGGATTATGGCGCAGGCCTTCCCATGGATTCATTAGATCCTTACAACATGACACACACTACCGAATTTGGTACTTTTGTGGAGGACAGTCTGGAACTAAACCATGGCAACAGTAACATCAGTGAAGTAATACAACAGCGCCCGGCCTGGGTTAAGTTTATTGCTCATGCCCATACCAATCCCGGGGGGGCAGCCAGCCATGACAATTTTGTCTGGGATGACTCCCGTTTTATTGCCGATGTGCAGGTAGAATTGCCTTTGTGGGGTTATATTGACCGTTTCCATGGAATGGATACAACAGACTTAAACCTGGAAGAAGAATTTGAAGATCCCGGCATGATCGAGCGGCTGATGCTGAGATTAAATATTGACAATGGCTTACCCGTTGAAGCACTCGCCCAGGCATATTTCATGGATGAGGATCATGTCATCCTTGATTCCATAATAAAAGACCCTGACAACCGCATCCTGAAATCTGCAGAAATTGACAATGACGGCAAAGTAATCAGCAAATCCATGAAAAGTACAGAAATTACTGTAACAGGTGAAATGCTTGATAAAATCATGTCAACAAAATACCTGCTTTATAAAGCGAGTGCATCTACAACCAGCGCAGCAGAAGATGAGCTCATCAAGGTTTTCCCTGAATACGGTGTGGATTTCAGCATTGCCGTTGAAGCTGATCTTGATGTGGAGGTGGATCTGGACACACTCAATAATGAAGAAGAATAAAAGAATCCAATTGAATTGAAAAACATTTGCCATGCATAACTTCAAAAAATATTCCGGCTTAATAACAGGCATGCTCCTGATTTCTTCAGTGGCCATTGCTCAACAGGGTCAGACATTTTATCACATGAATCGTGTAAGCCAGACCACTTACATGAATCCCTCAGTAAATTCAGATTATGATCTCACCATAGGTGGGCTATTGCTACCGGTTGTTGGGCAGGTCCCGCCAACCATGTACATGAACATCTCCAGCAATGGGTTCCAGTACAACGATTTCATCCACCACGGCACAGGAGATCAATCCGATTCACTGGTATATGATCCTCAGAATCTGCTGGATAAGATGAAAACAACAAACCATATCCAGATGCAAACTCATATTGATCTGGTCCATGTTGGAATCAAAACAAAAAATGACGTTTATCTGACATTCAACATCACTGAAAAAATTGATGCAGGGATAAGCCTCCCTAAGGATTTATTTGAACTGGCCTGGTATGGCAACGGATATTTTAAGGATCAGAATGAAAAAGTTGTACTCACGGATCTGGGTTTTCATTTTTCTCACTACCGTGAAATTGCCGGCGGATTCAGTACTGAG
>JBNJGS010000013.1:0-52807 GCA_051747965.1 Bacteroidota bacterium | reverse complement strand
GGGAGTGTTCAAAAAAGTGTGTCACTGTGTTTTTGTACAATTGGGAGACCAATCAAAAAGCGCTGTACATATTGATTTTCAGGCCGCAGACAAAAGCCGGCATCTCAGGAAATGAGCTTTCTGCTGTCAGGACACTGTTTAGATTGTACTGCGCAAAAAAGTTAAACTGATCCCGTCCGAAAGCCAGGGATGGCCCGTATGTCAGGGGTTCAAAATCTTCATTTTGTTTTGAGCTTACTTTCTCGCGAATAAAATCATCCTTCAGCTTGTACACCCAACCAGAACTCATGTGATAATCGGTATAAAAACCCAGATCAAGATATGTTCCCAGGTAATTCCCTCTCCTGGGCGTCATATAAAAGCGTAAAAAGAGATTGGCTTTCATGCCGTTTTGTTTGCTTCGGATTTTATCCCATTCTTTTGAAGGAGCCACACTTTCCCTGCTGGTTTCATCCAGGGCATAAAAATAATTGCTGTAAGACAACTCCCCGCCAATATCCATAAATGCAAATGTTTTCATTTTATAGGCATAACCAAAGTTCCAGTGACCGGAAGCGGCAGTTTTCAGATTGCTCTCAGTACTGACAGGCACCGGAAGTCCGTAATTAACAAACCAATATCCAAAATGCTGTTGGTTTGGTCCCCAGTCAGTTTCTTCATACACTTTTTTGGGGTCATCATCTTCAAGCACCACTGTCTGAGCTGTCAGGGGCGACAGCAAACAAATCGTCAGTATAAAACTCAATAAGTATTTCATATCAATATTTTTTCTCATGTGTATAGCTTTCAAAATGCACCCTCAGCACCCGACCTTCCAGCCGGCTTTTCGGAATGCTAACCGGCTTTGTTTTGTACACCCTGACCACTTTATATTCAAGGATGGAACCATCCGGGTCTGCAATATGATAAAACAGATAACTGCCGGTATGCAAACCTCCGGAGGCAAGCTCTGATGCAGGAATCATCACAGATACCTGTTCATCCTCTTCAATCACCATAAACGGGGGATCTTTTTGTTCAGGCATATCGGCAAACAATTTCCAGGCATTGGGAATACCATAGCCATGTGCATAATCGTAATACGGGTACAGACTACCGGCAGATTCAATTTTCTCAATCAGCTCCATCACGGACAATTCAGGGAACGCCTGCTTCACACAAGCTGCAAACCCACAGGTCAGCGGTGAGGCAAAGGATGTACCGTAAGCAGTGGTATAGCCTTTTTCATTTGCCACCAGGGCCTTTCCTGAAGCCACAACATTGGGTTTAAGTCTGCCATCGGCTGTGGGCCCGTACGAGCTGAAGCTGATGTGGAGGTTATCATCGGGATCTACCCCGCCTACAGTCAGTATGCTGTCGGCATCGGCGGGAGTACCAACCACGCGCCACCCGCCATCGCCTTCATTACCGGCTGCATTGACAACCAGCATGCCTTTTTTTGCAGCCATATTGGCGGCTTTGCTCACGAGGCTGGTTTTTCCGTCCATTTCCGGTTGAAAATACCGGTGGTATGTGTATCCCAGGGATGAGTTGATGATATCGGCACCTTTTTTATCGGCCCATTCCATGGCTTCGAGCCAGTGGATTTCCTCACGGTAAGGCTCAAAGTTTTTTTCGGTGCGGGCAAGCAGAAACTCAGCAGCCTGAGCCAGGCCCATAATTTCTCCTTCTCTTTTTCCGGCAATGCAACTCAGCACCATGGTGCCATGGGCATTTCCATGCCAGACGGTTTCTTTATCTTTCACAAAATCATGCATGGCAATGATTTGCTTATTGGAACGCAGGTGCTCAAAAGCATTGTGTGTATTCACTGCAGGAAATCCTGCATCCAGCACAGCTATGCGCACACCTTTGCCGTTCAGGGACTTTTCCTTCAGTATTTCGGGGAAAAACATGTTGACCTGCCGGTGCATGAGATCCAGATCTGCCAGGTATTCTGAGCCTGTTGACGCACATGCAGATTGCTGCCAGACCCTGGCCGGCTGCACAGATTTTACAAAAGGCAGGGCTCTTACAGCTTCCATTTGCTCTGCACCACCTTTTACCCAGGCAGCGTTGAACCAGCGCGTATTGCCGGTAAGTTCATCCACCAAAGGAGTAAGTTGCTGAAGATAATGCTCAGATACCGGCTTATCGTTTTCAGTAAAATCAATTCCCTGCAGATTTCTTCTCTGCATTGCTTTTTCTGAAAAAAAGTTTTCGGGAATAAAATCAACCCCTTCCTTATCGCTAAAGAAAACCCAGTAATCTGACGTTTGGGCACTAATGTCTGATGCCATGAGCATGCTACTTACCAGCATCAGGTATGGCAATATGCCTCGAATTATTTTTCGCATCTTTTCTTGCTTTACTTCGGCACAGGCCGGATATGATCATACAATGATACAATATTTTAAGCAAAACCGAATGCACAAATGAGTAAAAATCACTCCCGGATTTTATGGATTTCCTGAAATTGACTCATCTATACGGGAAATAAGGAACCAAAACATAAAAGATATGAAATCATTAAGTGCTTTAATTATCGGATTACTATTCAGCCTGAGCGGATTCTCCCAGGCAGAAATCAACGGAAGTATTAAAAACAAAAACAACCAGCCGCTTGAAAATGCTGTGGTACACTTGTACAGGCAATCCAGTCCTGTGGATTCTGTCAAAACAGATTCCGACGGGCATTTCCGGTTTAAAAACCTCAATGCCGGTTCATACCAGGCATTTGCCACCAAAAAGGGATACAAAAAGTCCATTCCCCAATCGATTATCCTCGGCAGCTCATCGAAAATAAGCCTGAATTTTGTGCTCAGACCTGTAAGCCAGGTTGTGGAGGAGTTAAATGTTGTTAAAGATGAAAAAGAAGACTCTGATATAAGCATATCCTGCGATATGTTTGAAGAACCATCAAGGTCCAGATATTCCGGAAACAAATCCATGGCCGGAGGACATGCGCATATGGCTTATGAAAGAAGACCGGTACAGCACAACACAGAATCCTACGATTATATTGAAGAAAACACGTTCAAAGCGGTTGTGGATGATCCCTTATCTACTTTTTCTATTGACGTGGACAGAGCATCCTATGCCAACGTTCGCCGGTTTATCCGCAACAACCAGATGCCACCAAAAGATGCAGTACGCATTGAAGAAATGATCAATTATTTTGATTACGATTATCCACAGCCAGAAAACGGCCATCCATTTTCCGTCAACACTGAACTGGGAAAATGCCCGTGGAACAAAGAGCATGATTTGCTGATGGTCGGGCTAAAGGGTGAAGAAATGGAACCTGAAGCCATACCTGCATCCAATATAGTTTTCCTGATTGATGTTTCCGGCTCGATGAATTACCACAACAAGCTGCCATTGCTGAAAAAATCCTTCAACATATTGATTGACAAACTCAGGCCGGAAGACAAAGTGGCTATGGTTGTGTATTCCGGCAGCTCGGGCCTTGTGCTGGAATCCACTCCGGGCAGTCAGAAAGACAAAATCCGGGCAGCACTGAATCGTCTGGAAGCCGGCGGAAGCACTGCAGGTGGCGCAGGCATAAAACTGGCTTATAAAGTGGCAAAAGAAAACTACATTCCCAATGGTAACAATCGTGTTATTCTGGCCACAGACGGTGATTTCAATATTGGCCCCAGCAGCAACGCTGAAATGGAACGCCTGATTGCAAGCAAACGGGACGATGGTGTCTTTCTGACTGTACTGGGCTTTGGCATGGGCAATTACAAAGACTCCAAGATGGAACGCCTTTCCAACAAAGGCAATGGCAATTACGCCTATATTGATAACATACTTGAGGCCAAAAAAATGTTTGGCGAAGAAATCTGGGGCAGCTTATACACCATCGCCAAAGATGTAAAAATTCAGATTGAATTCAACCCTGCTCAGGTCAAAGCATACAGACTGGTTGGGTATGAAAACCGTTTGCTTAATAAAGAAGATTTCAATGATGACAAAAAAGATGCGGGTGAAATCGGAGCAGGTCATGCTGTAACCGCCCTTTATGAGATAATTCCGGCCGGGACCAAAGAAAAAATCAGTGATGTAGATGAGCTGATATATCAAAAACGGAAAACAAAAAGCTCAAATGACCTGATGACCCTGAAGCTACGCTACAAGGCACCGGATGAGACCAGCAGCCGTTTGATAAGCAAAGCCATAAAACGTTCTGAGCTTATATCAGACAGCAACAGCGAGAATTTTAATCTGGCAGCATCCATTGCCATGTTTGGCATGCTGATGCGTGATAGTGAATTCATAGGTGAAGGAGATTACGAACAGTCATTAGAACTGGCACGCAATGCAAAAGGCAGGGACACGCACGGGTACAGACAGGAATACATTGGTCTGATAGAAAATGCAGCACTCTTAAAATAGTGTAAAAAAGCACATTTTTTAAAAATCATGGAGGGGATGATGCCGGCGGGCTGACTCCCCTTTTTTAGGCTTAGCGGATCAGCTTCCGGCCGAACCAGCCTCTTTTTTTGTGCGTTCTCTCATACTGACGATATAGTTTATCATCAGCGATGGCTTTATATACAACATCCCAACCCGGAAATCCGCCAAAATTTCTGTCATCAATATAAACATCGGCTATAATTTTCCTGGACAAAAACTGATTGAACTCTTCGTCAGGAAAAGACTGATTGATTGCCCAAAACATCAGGCCGTGTTCCATACAAAATTCAACAGCATCCTGCAGTAAATCACCATCACGAAAAGTCCAGAGAATAATTTTGTGCCCCATTTCGGTTAGCGATATCAGCGTTTCGAAGGCACCGGGCAAGGGTTTACCAATGTCGGGGTACGCATGTTCCACAATGGTACCATCAAAATCAACAGCTATGCGCAATCCGTTGTCCATGAACATCATTCTGTTTTATAAAGCAACACCCTGTTATTGGTAGCACTTTTGGCAGGTTGCATATCCAGCTTATTTTCAGTCAGGCTGCTAATCCGGGTCCGTGACACTTCTTCAGAATCATCAAACTCAATGATGATGGTTTTTCCATCGGGGGTAATACGCCATTTGCCTGTCCTTTCAGGATCTATGGAAAGTTTTTTATATCTTCCGTCTGCATAGAAAATAAACTCTGTCTTTTCTTTAAGCTCTTTGAATTTTTCTTTAAAAACTACCATATACTCTTCTGACAAATCCATATCCATATACATGGTATCAATTTTCCAATGGCCTGTAAGATAATTTTTATGTTTTTCCTGAAGGTCATTCTGCCCCTGAGCTGTGAGTGTCAGAAACAGCATCATTAACAGAATTATCGGACTGTGTAATTTCATTGGTTTTTGTGTTAAATGATTCAATGTTAAATATACGCACGTCTACATCAATATGTTTCAGTAATCCGGGTAATCTTTCCCGGCTCGTATCAGAAAAGAAAACCTGTCCGTACTTTTCATCTGACAACAGGTTTACCAGTTGACTTATTCTACTGGCATCCAGCTTATCAAAAACATCATCCAGCAACAAAAGTGGCCTGATATCAATGGTTTTGAAAATAAAATCAAACTGGGCAAGTTTAAGGGAAATAATCAGTGTTTTTTCCTGTCCCTGTGAACCGGTTCTTTTCAAGGGATGTCCGTTGAGCTCAAATTCCACATCATCACGATGAATACCGGTAGTTGTATGCTGCATGAGCAGATCACGCTGCCTGTTATCCTTCAGCAATTCATTCAGTGGCTTATCAAACAACCTGGATTTGTAGGTCAGTTTTACGTTTTCCGCCTTGCCTGAAATCAGACTGTAATACTTGTTAAATATTGGTATCAGAGCATCTACAGCTTCCTTGCGCTTTTGATGCACATAAGCACCTGAACTCACAAGCCGTTCATCCCAAATCAACAAAGCATCCTCATCATAGGGATTGTCGGGGCTCAGCTTTTTTAACAAGGCATTTCGCTGTTCAAGCGCCCGTTTGTACTGAATCAGCTGCTGCAAATAATACTTATCATACTGAGAAATCACACCATCCAGGTATTTACGCCTCAACTCGCTGCCCAGATGAATGATGTCCGTATCCGACGGTGTAATAAACACCAGTGGCAGCAAACCAATGTGGTCGGAAAATTTCTCATACAGCTTGCCATCGCGTTTTACCTGCTTTTTGCTGTGCTTTTTTAAACCACAAAGCATCTTGATTTCTTCCCCCTTGACATCATAGTTTCCCTGGATGACAAACATATCTTCGCCATGGCGGATATTGTGTCTGTCAACAGCATTGAAATGGCTTTTGGTAAAGGAAAGATAATAAATTGCATCCATCAGGTTGGTTTTACCTACGCCATTGTCTCCAAGGAAACAGTTAAACCGGGGAGAAAAATCAGCTTCAAACTCACCGATATTCTTGAAGTTCAGTATGGATATGTGTTTTACATGCATATGCCTTCCTTTCGATGTAAAAATACAGAAAATTTTGGCTTTGGGGCAACAGAACACAATTTGTCAGAGCAAAAATGTGTCAGTTTTATTTATCGGTATCATCCAGCAAGCCAATTATGAACAAGAGTGATTCTGACTCAGATATTAAGGGTGGCAGTTCAAGATAATCCTCCCGCAACTGATTGATCAGGTCAAGACGTGAGATTTCTGCTTTGCTTGTCCGGAAAATCAGGTATAAAATGGCTGTTTTTATTTGCTGACTTTTGAGCCGGCACACATGTTTGCTGACTTTTGCAGGATGAATGTGAATGTAGCGTTTATCATTACCCGGCCGCATCAGCCAGCGCGATTGGTCGGAAACAGGCAGCACCTCGTAAATGGAAACCCCGGTGAGCCATTGATAATAAGCTTGTTTGTCAAAAACACCTTTAGCCTGAAGCCTGCTTTTCAAATCATTGCACACAGCTTGTATTGACAGGCTTCCGGTGTAAACATCGGTTACAGATTCCCCGATATCCAGCAGATTTTGCCTGACCGTCCGGTAATCAGCCAGCCGCAGCAAAGTAATCTGCCGGCGCATATATCCGAGGTGATGTTTCCAGGGATTCAGCAAAAATGGTTCCGGTATATCTTTAAGGTACTGATACATATTCTTGAAAATACAAAATCTGAACAAAGGTGCAAAATTACGGCAAGCATTGCACAGCAGGTTTTCATATTGATGACAAAGCTCGATTGAGTTGCCGGCATTTGTTCTGGTTTCGTGAATTATCTGAAAATTCTGCTGCCGGGGCAATCTGCCCGTTCATTAGAAAATGACCGGTGATTTCAGGATTTTGTTCCTGGATACAGAGGAAAATATGTTCGGCCGCACTCTTTGGAGATGAGCCCATAGAGCCCCAGCCGGCCCTGAGCAGTTTTGTATTGATAACACCGGGATGCAGACTGTTTATCAAAATGCCTTTATCTTTCAGTTTTGCAGCCATTTCTTTCACCATCATAATATTACACAGTTTTGACTCTGCATAGGCATTTGCCGCATCATATGGCTCAGGGTTTATCAGATTTTCAAAATCCAATGCATCGGCATGTATCATCGAGGCTACCTGCAGTATCTTTCCCCCGCCCCCTTTCATCAGTGGGAGCAATCCTTTGATCAACATAAAGGCCGCAAGCTGATTGACCATAAAGGTTTTCTCAATCTGCTGTGATGTGACGAGTTTTTTCTCGGGCACGTACACTCCGGCATTGCTGATAAGAATATCAATGCTTTTTTCTTTTGCCCGGATATCCTGCACCATCTCCCGGATATCAGATCCGGAGGTAAAATCAGCCCGGTATGCTTTGTGCTGAAGTGATGAACCAATTCCCTCAAGTTCTGATAGCAATTCTTTCAGCTTCCGGTCACTTCTGCCATGCACCAGCAGCCGGTAATTCTTACCGGCAAGCAACAGGGCTGTTGCCTTGCCGATACCATCTGTGGCGCCACTGATGAATACAGTCTTTTTCATTGTTTTTCCGCCATTAACAATCTGACATAATTTTTCATATACTCATGAGATTCAAACGCACGGAAACCAGCATTTGACAAAATATTCTGCCAGTCTCTTTCCACAAAATCAAACGCATACGGGCATTCAACTGTTTTAAAAACAAAGCGATGATGCCAGGGCATTGAATCCATGCTGAATTCAGAAAAATCAAGCATAATAAACTTTCCGCCCGGTTTCAGCAACTGATATGCATTCGCGATGACATTCTCTCTCACCTGATGGGGAAATCCGTGAATCACAAAACTCACCACCACCTTGTCATATTGCGTTCCGGTATCCAGAGGAATATCCGCTCTTTTCCTGTGAAAGCTCACATTATCAAAACCAGCACATTTTTTTTGGAATTGCTTTTCCATTTTTTCCGAAATATCCACCCCAGTGATACTCCCTTCATCCGACAGATATTCACGCATTAAGCAGGCATTCCTGCCGGTGCCACAACCCAGATCCAGAATATCATCTTCCTGCTGAATATCCATATCACTGATGGCTTTCCGGATGAACCCCCTGTATAATCCAAAGCTGGCAAAATTCAGGATGGTGTCATAATAGCGGGATAAAACCGGAGTAAGTTCCACGCCGGAATCGGGATACAATTTCTTTTGTTTTTTCATATACATTATTTGTAAAATACAGAATCTTCTGTTTCAATAAAATCTTCATCGTGATGTCCAAGTTCTTTTTCAATCAGCTCATTTTGCAATGATTTCACTTGATCCACCGAGGGGATATAGGATTTAATATCAAGGACAGGTGTTCCATCAAAGGCATCAGCACCACGAACATAAAGGGTATCTCCTGAAATACTATCGAGTTTTACAAGAGAAAACCCGATGGGATTGGGTCTTTTTGGGCTCCTTGTGGAATATACACCAAATGTATGCTCATGATTGGCTTCAGGTGGCTCCACGTGGGGCTCCCAATTGGTAACAAGATCAAAATGGTAAATCACGATAATGTATTCAAACCAATCAAGAAAATCCAGCGCTTCACCCCCGTACTCCGGTTTCAAAACAATACTTGCCACAGAGTCTGAGCGCAAAATGCCCTGCCTGGGAGCGCCGGTATCCGGTGTGTACGGAGTATGATAATATCCTATGGGTCGGTAGCGTATGGTATCATTCACTCCGGCAATTGCGGGAATCGCCGTAAAAAGCATCAGGGCGGCTGTATATGCCAGGTTTCTCATATCAAAATGCCTTAAAAACACGTGCCAGTGAAAAGCCCGGAGCATCCAGCTTCAAATCAAGAAAATAACCAAAGGGTGTCTGGCTTGTTTCAAAACCTGAGTTATTCATCCTTTCTTCCAGCCGGTTGAGAAAATCCATAGTAAACTGTGGATCGGCCTTGCTGTCCGAGAGATGGGCAAAACTGTGCAACACAAGTTTCCGTGATTCATTTTTTTTCATGATCCATTTGATCTGTTTGACCAGCTTTTTGAATACCGGATTCTCATTCTCTTCATCTTCTTTTTCAATCTGAATAAAGATGGTTTGCACATCCCAAAATGTCTTTCCCTTCCCGGCATCCGGAACAAAATCGAGGGTCTTGCTTGTCGGCGTGTAGCCAAATTCCTTACAATACAAAAAAAGTGTTTTCATTTTTTACAATTGAGTTTTTGAATAAATATTATACTGATTATCATAAAAACTGTATACAGTCCAAAAAATACATGGAAACCAAGCCAGCTTATCAATGCACCACCGAACAAGGGGAACAATACTGGCAAAATACTGCCGGCACCGGCAATACCTGTGTATATGCTTCTGTTATGTATGCTCGATATCTCAAGCAGGACTCCGTTGATGATGATTTGATACAGGCTGAGAAAAATCCCACCTGCCAGAAAGCTTAGCAGGTAAATAAATAGATATCCGGGAAATAACCATGCCACCATAGGGAATATGACACCCAGGATAACCATGGCCTTCATCATCTTATGATACCTGACTTTATTTGCCCTGTAAAAAAGCCACAATCCGGCAACAATCAAACCCAGAGTTTTTGCAATCAGGAGATTTCCCACAAAAGCCGCATCCAGATTTCTGAAATCACGGGAATACAGCAAAACAAATGGCATGATACCATAGCCAAGCCCAAGTGTATTGATACTGATCAGATAATACTGCAGTCTTTTATCAGCCCTCAATTCTTTAAAAACATCGGTAAATTTTTGCTTCAGTGGTTTGAAATCCCCTGGTATAAACTCCCGTAGTGCCCAAAAGCCAAGGCTTGCGAGAAACAAAAACCCGGCGGCATAGGCAAAAACATACGAATAATTGGAAGGATATTCATGCTGACTCAGCACTTCACGCACAAAAAAAGCAGAACCAAAGATACCGGCACTGGAAATAATCTGTTTCAGTGAAAAAAACTGTTTCCTTCTGCTGTCCCGTATTGATTTGCCCAGAATGTCGGTGAAAGGTATATTGGCAAATGCCCCACTCAGTGAAAAAATTGTAATGATGATAAAAATAAGTGCAATCAGCCATTCTGTGGAAAGCCTGTCCAGACTAAGGAACAACACGGAAATGGCGAGCAGGGACAATACCCGCATATTAATGGCACCTAGCAGGAAAGGCTTTTTACGGCTCACTCCCGACATCAGCGGTGCAAAAAACAATTGTGAAAAGCGGGACCCCCCGATCATGATGGCCGTGAGTATGCCTACATGCACCTGTGTGCCACCTGCATTAAGCAACATGGCTGGGATTACCGTGTCCACATCCATAAAATTTTTGGCTATGGCCAGCAGAGAGGCATGCCAGATAAAAGCATAAAAATTTCTTCGTGATATGTTTTTATCCACGGTTTTCATTATAATTTCAATGCTTTGCCCGATGGATGCAACTTATGTGTCCTTGTGGACAAAATGATTTTTTCTGCATTGATTTCCAGAAGACTAACAAGCTGTTTGATATCATTCACCGGTGAAATTACGGGAAGAAAGTGTTCCGAAATAATGTGGATGTTTTTGCCAAAAAAACGGGAAACTACGCAGTCAACTCTCTCATTCTGCAGCAAGCGTGCTATGTTTTGTCCTTTTTGCGGATTACCATGTTCCTGCTCATCATCATTGCGATGTTGATTTGGGATACTTTTCTTAAAATGCAGCTTATCCCGGTCAAATGAATATATCAGAAACTTTTCTGACTCTCCGAAATGGTTTTCCGGCAGTTGCAGATTTTTTGTCAGAGCAATGGCGATTGTAAACTCTTCTTTCATATCTCAGATGTTTTGGGCTTATACATGATTTATATCGGTTGAGCTGCAATGCGGGCAGACGGCTTTATCTTCCGGCCGGTTTAGTGTAAAACGTGTATTACAGGCATTGCATATATACCACTGATTATCGAACCAGACATTACCATAGGCTGTTTTGATCTCTTTTGCTTCAACAAAAGCCTGTGCAATTTTGCGTCGCGCATTTTCATATATCCGCGCAAATGTAGCCCGTGATACACCCATCAATATACAAGCCTCCTGGTGTGTCATAAAATTGTAATCTGCCAGTTTAATGGCTTCATACTCTTCATAAAGCAACTCCACACTACCCTGACATTTATCCGTGCATCCATATGGCTTAAATCCCATAAAGACCGGAGGCGCAACAATTTTTTTCAGACTGGGTTTTCGGGGCATGATTTTTATTTAGATTGATTCTATGCAATTATAATGAGAATATTCTTAATATTCAAACCATTTCATACAAAAAAACCGCTCCAGTCCGGAACGGTTCATTTTTGGTAGTTTCTGTGGTCGAAAGATATTTACAATTCTTTCTTAGCAAGGTAGAAATCGACCATATCATAGGTGCTTTTCTCACGCTCATCCATGCTGTCAAGATCAACCGGTGGAGGCACAATAACCTTATCACCTGGCTGCCAGTCAAGCGGCATGGCCACACCGTGTTTATCAGATGTCTGCAATGCCTTCAGCACACGCAGGATTTCATCCATATTGCGACCAACATTTAGTGGATAGTACATGATCAGACGGATGATACCTTTGGGGTCGACAAAATATACGGCACGCACAGCAGCAGTTTCATGCTCATTGGGTTGCAGCATACCATACAGTTTGGACACCTTCATGTCGATATCGGCAATAATCGGGAAACGGAAGTACACGCCGGTATTTTTCTTCACGTTGTTAACCCAGGCCATATGTGAATGAATACTGTCAATACTCAGACCCATCAGTTTGGTGTTGAGTTCGTCAAATTCGGGCTGACGTTTGGCAAAACCAGACATTTCGGTTGTACATACCGGGGTAAAATCAGCAGGATGAGAAAAAAGTACCACCCAGCTATCTTTATTGTATTCAGAAAATTTGAGTTTACCGGTTGTGGTTGTTGCTTCAAAATCCGGTGCTTTGTCGCCAATTCTTGGCATTGGATTGATGTTCATTTCTTCGTTTTCCATTTTGTTTTGTTTTATCAATGTTCTACAATTTTAATTTCACTGGCAAATATACTACACAATTTGCCATAAGTCAAATTGATATTTTTTATCTTTGTCATAAATTTTATCTATATGACATTTGTACAATTGAGTTACATCCTTGCCATAGAGCAATACCGGAGTTTCCAGAAAGCCTCAGAGGCCAGTTTCGTCACCCAGCCAACCCTGAGCATGCAGGTAAAAAAGCTGGAAGAAGAATTTGAGACAATCATATTTGACAGAAGTGTTCATCCTGTACAACCCACGACAGAAGGCAGGGTAATTCTGGATATGGCACGCGACATTATCCGCAGGCATGATGAGTTACTGGATACTGCCCTGAGTTTTCAGGATACTCTTGTTGGAAGCGTCAAACTTGGCATCATACCCACCATCATTCCTTACCTGACATACAGGTTTATTCCCTATTTCCGGAAGAAATATCCACGGGTAAAGCTTTCCATTGACGAGCTGGTGACAGATGACATTATTGCAGGGCTTCGTCGCGGCGAACTGGATGCAGGCATCATGGCCACTCCGGTTGAGGAAAAAGGCATTGTTGAAGATCCATTGTATTATGAAGATTTCACAGCTTATGTATCTCCGGATCATTCTTTGTACAAATTTGACAAGCTGAATTCTTTTCAGATAAGCACAGAGGGTTTGTGGCTATTAAAAGACGGGCATTGTTTTCGTGACCAGATTATCAACCTGTGCCACACCAACACAAATGTTGTGGAAAGGTACGATGTGGAATTTCGTACAGATTCTTTCAACAGTATTTTTCGTCTGATAGATACCGAGGGTGGTTATACCCTGCTGCCTATACTTGCTCACGGTGATCTGGATAAGAGTCACAAAAAGCATTTGCGTTATTTCAATCCGCCGGTTCCCCAGCGAGAGGTAAGTTTATGCTCCAGAAAGGCTTATCCAAGAAAAAGTCTGCTTGAGGCATTAAAAAACAGCATTCAAAACAACATACCTGCCTCCATGCAGCAACGAAGGGGAGAAATCATACCCATCAATGCATCGGCTGTAAGCTGATTCAATTTGTGTAAAAACACACCAACACGAAAAGAACATATGTGCACTTGAACAAGAATGAACTTTATTGGTTTTTTATGGTTTGGTCAGTTATGGGATTTTTGGCATTTTTATTGAACAAAATCAAATTACATATATTCAAAATAAAACATAATGGTTACAATCAGATTATTACTTTTTAGCATGGTGGTATTCGTTACCGCCCAGGGAATTTCTCAGGAATCGCAAAACTCAGAAAATGATACTTCCAAAGTTGAGTGGATGGATTTTGAAACTGCCCTGGAAAAACAAAAGGACATACCAAAGCCGATTTTTGTTGATCTGTATACGGATTGGTGCGGCTGGTGCAAAAAACTTGATAAGGAAACCTTTAGTAATCCTACGATTGCCAATTATCTCAACACGAACTTTTACCCGGTAAAATTTGATGCAGAAGGCAATGACACCATAGAATTTAAAGGGGAAACATATGTTAACAGCAGTAAAGGTCGCCGGCCCACCCATGAGCTGGCTTTACTTTTAACCAACAATAAGCCCTCTTATCCGTCCATGATTTTTATCAATGAAGAAGGCAAGCCAAACATTGTGAACGGCTTTATGGATGTAAAAAAGATACAGCCAATTCTCGTGTTTTTCGCAGAGCAGGTGTACAAAACATGTCCTTTCGAAAAATTCACAAAGGCATTCTCTGCTCTTTATCAGCGGGATGAGGAAGTAGACATCAATATGAGTGGCGAAGTAGAGTGGCTCAGTCTGGAAGAAGCTCTTGATGCTCAGTTAAAGGAAGAAAAGAAAATTCTTGTATTCTTTTATTCCGATACATACCATAGTGTTTCTTCCAATCTCACCCAAAAGGTAATACTGAAAGATCCACATATTGCATCATACATTAACAGCAATTACTATCCTGTATTTTTTGATGCTGCCCGCACTGATACAATCAAAATGTTTGATCAGACATTTGTAAATGAGCAACTTGCTCCATCCTATCCACATCAGTTTGTATTTGCGACCCTGCAAAAGAATGTCGTATTTCCTTCCATTCTGTTCATTGACAAAGACCGGCAGTTGTTATCGCCTATGCAGGGATATTTCCCCAAAACCACCGTTGAGCCTTATCTTCACTTCATAGCTGAAGACAAATATAAGGACACGGACTGGCAGGAATATTACGGGAATTTTGATGGCAAAATCAAAAAGGCTGAAGCAGAAAAAACGCCCGGTAACGAATCACCGGGCGCCAAAAATTGATTGGTATTTGATTTGGTTTATTACTACCGGCACACTTTATCCCCTACTACTTGTGCCGGTTTCAATTACACAAAATGTGGGTTTGCCAAAAACAAATTCCCAAAAATTAAGTACAAAACGTGCTTCTATCAGCTCCCTTTTGTTTTTCTAATGAGCCCCGAATACCTGTCTGTCTAAATGTTAATATTCTCTTAAGGAACCCAAAACGATGTGTTAAAGATACAGAAGATTTTTAAAAATCCAAATAATATCTGACAAAAATCATATTTTTTTTAAATTTTTTATTTCACATTCATTCAAAGCCATGTAATGTACTCTGTATCTGACGAATTACATGATCTGACAAAAATGGCTTTATCAATCACTCTGATAAAGAACGGAAAAGCTATAATCATCTTTCAACCCGATAAGTTTCAGGGATAGATTCAACAGGGGTTTGTTGCTGTGATTATAGAGAAAGCGCCAGTCCATGGTATGCCCCTGAATGAGTCCTGCTGATCCGAGGGCTTTTTTCAGGTCTGCCCCATGATTAAGGCATACCGGTATCAGCATCTGAGCCACATCCAAACCGATAAAGGCATATTTTCCTGGTTCATCAAGGAAGGTATCCCTGTAATTTTCGATAAGCGGAAATAAATTACTGTCCTGGTAATTGATAAATTGTGTTGAGATGTAAGAAAAATTCACCTTATGGTAAGATTCGAGAGAAATAAAATTGTAATGCAGCCAGTTTTCCGTTCCGACAAGACGAATTTCCTTGTCTTTGCATTGATAGAGTGCATTCATCAGCCTGTTGATAAAAATACGTTCAGAGGACACCGAAAGCACAATTGTGGTATCATTGTCATCCATGAGTTTGTGCAAGTCTTCTTTATCTTCGCCATTATATGCAGCACTGGTGATGGATAAAAAATCAAGTTCATTCTGGTTATCAAAATATCTTTCAAAGCCGGATTTAATTTTCATGGCCTTCTGTGCATTCTCCTCCATTCCATCATGGACAATTACTACCGGAGCACCGGTTTCCAGAACGTATTCTGCAAGAAAGTTATACTGGATATCTGAATTTGGTTTGATGCTGATCAGGCTTTTGTGCCTGAACAATTGCTTATCTTCCGGATCCACAGATGCCACTACGCTCACCTTATTGGTATCTGCATAATTCAGTGCAATTTCGATATTGGATTTGTTGACAGGTCCGATAATGATGTCCGGCGGGGACTCGAGCCCTTCAAGAATTTCGCGTGTAATATCGGATCTGGCCTGTGTATCGTACACAGAAAGCTGGATGGTTTTTCCTTCCATATCAATGCTGTCCAGCCCTTGCAGGAATCCTTCATAAAATTGCACCATAGAGCGGGAATCTGACAAGAGGGCCGGTTGCTTTTTGGCATCTTCCAGGGATTTTATATGCTCAAGATTATCATCAGCACGAAATGGCAGCATTACAACAATTTCCAGGCTATCTATACCTTCAATATCAAGACTGTCGCGCTGTGCTGCAAGGATACTGTCAGGCATTGGCTTTGGAATACTGTCAGACTGGTAGGTACTGTCCTTTTCCAGTTTCATACTAACCCCATCTTCCTCTTTGGGGAAAGTTGCCACAAAGCGGATGTGTTTTCTGGGAATTTTGATAACTTCTCCTTCCCATATCTCCCGTTTATTCAGCTCCGGGTTTGCTTCTGTAATGACGTCCAGATCAATATCATACTGTTTGCCTATCCGGTACAGTGTTTCTCCGTCTTTTACTGTATGATAAATAAATTTCGACGAATCTCTGGTAAACACCGGATCGCTGAAATCTACCTTATCCATGGTAATACTGTGACGTGGAATGACGATGGTATCTTTTCTGCGCAGGCCCTTATCCTCCAGGCCGGGATTGGCTTCATATATCTCCTGAATACTGACATTGTATTGTTTTGACAGGGAGTAAAGTGTATGCTTTCGTCTTACCTGAACGATATGGCATTCGGAAGTATCCACAGTCTGCCGGGGTTCTTCTGATTTCAATGGCCGCACGGGTATTTTCAGGCTTTGTCCTGCTTTCAGACCACCGGTAAGCTCTGAATTATGGATTATCAATTCCTTTTGTTCCACATTGTATGCTTTGCAGATGGAATACATTGTTTCACCTTTTTTAACCTTGTGGAGATAGAATTTTTCTCCGTTGATCATGATTTTTTCATTGGATACCTGCACCTCAGGCGACTCGTTTTGAGCTGTCGCACTCACTGTTATCAAGGCCATCATGACCAAAAGGTAAAGGATCTTTCTCATAATAATACATTCACATCAACAACACAAATATACTAATTACCCCTGATAATTCAAATAAGCTGCCATACTTCAGATAAAAAGGATAAGCCTGCCATCCTCCAAAACAGATGACAGGCTTATGTAGCTGTTATGTAGGGAAATCAAATACTAGTTCACACCGATGGTCCAGCCGGATGTCCAGTCACTGCCGGATCCGATATCACTGGAGCTGTCGAAAAACGCATTGATGCCGGAAGCATTGATGCCGCCGCTATATACGGTAGAATGATCAGCGTTCAGGGCATCAAGTACCACATTATCGCTGTTTTCGAATTTTTGTTCCTCATTTACTGAAGGGCCATTGGGATCGTCGATTTCTTCACCACCTTCCATCACAGTGGATACGGAATATTTCACAGCAACATCGCTAACATCATCACAGAGGTAGGCATAGTCGAGGTTCAACTCGTCATTGTTCAGGTTTGTCAAGGTCTGATTGTGCTCAACATGAACACTGCGTTTTGGAAAACCGGAAACAATGACATTATAAATTTCAGCTTTGGTCCCTTCGCGGAGTTTCATCCCGTATGTTCCGTCAAAATTGTTGCCGATCAGTGTTATGTTTGACAGTATGGGAAAGGAATAGGGTGTTGCAGTATTGTTGCTTTTACTGTTATCACCTTCTATGCCACGGTCGCCGCCGTCACCGCCCTGGTTTGCAAGCCAGAATTGTCCTTTGCCTCTCCAGCCTTCTGTCCAGTCGAATGAATCATCTTCAGAATGTGTAGATACCAGGTATTTGGTATTGACAGTTCCGCCAAAAAATTCAAACCCGTCATCGGCACCCTTATATGACTGCAGATGATCAACAGTGGTAGCATCACCGACAGCATAAAAAGCAAAACCGTTGGCTTCATGGTCTTCATCAAATGCTACACCTGTGTACTCAAGCCGGATATACTGCAAGATACCGGAATCGTCGTTGTCATTGTTTCCACCGTAGGTAGCATTGCCTACCTCAGAAACACCTGTACCACCTTCTGCATTGATTGTGGCATTACCACAAATCATGATGCCGCCCCAGTCACCTGGTGCCGGGGATGCAGCATCTGATGTAAAGACAATGGGTTTGCCTGCTGTTCCTGCGGCGTTGATTCTGGCACCCTGCTCTATCAACAGGTAAGATACCTTTGAGGCATTAGCCTCTACCGTAACACCTTCATTGATTGTGATGGTGGCACCTTCTTTTACATGAACAGAACCATCCAGCTGATAAGTAGTGTTTGCACTGAGGGTAATATTTTCTGTAAGGTCACCCCAAAGTCGCGTTCCGTCAAGCCCTCCCGAAGGATCTTCTTCTTCATCATCCTTACAGGAAGTTGTAAAAACCAATAAAGAAGCCATGGCAAGCATAATCAGATTTGAAAATCTGAATGATTTCATTTTTTCCACTTTTTTCATTTTTTTCATTTTTTTAAGCATGAATTGATACGATTATTTTTTATTTCTCAGTTTGTAACTTACACCAATTTTAAACCAGACACCTGTTTTGTAGCGGTTAACCTCAGCGCTTCCATTTTTCTCGTATGTACCAGTGTTATCTGCTGTAACAATGTCCTGTTCAAATATTTTCTCTTCATTCAGTAAATTTTTGGCTGTCAGGGATAATTCCCAACCCTCATACATGCGAATTCTGACAAGCGCATCCAGACTATTGAACGGCAACTCATAAATATCCCCTTTACCGGCATCCCCCACTGCATAAATTCTTTTTCCACGGAGATTATACATTACCGAGGCATCTATATTTACATTATCACTTTTCACCAGTCTGTAGAGCAGATCGGCATTCAGTAGATATGGACTAGCCCCTTGCATGGCGTGGGTTTTAAAAGTATTGGATGTTTCCGGACTTGTTTTGACTTCGGTATAAATCCATGAGGCATTCATTCCTGCCTGTAATTCAGAAAAAATATTTTTTCGGAATTCTGCTTCCAGCCCAAAGACTTGTCCACTTTCGGCATTTTGGTAAGTATATTCTATACCTCCACCCTGGTTCTGTGAAACCCTTTCAATGGGTGTTTTCAGGATTTTACCATAGGCTGCCAGTGAAAATATCTCACCTGGCTTTGGGAATATTTCCCATTTAAGATCGGCATTATAATTATCTGCATGTTGCAAACCGGCATTACCGAAAGTTGTGGCACTTCCGTAGGAAGGGCGGTACCGGAAAGGAGCCATTTCCAGAAATCCGGCTCTGGTCAGGGTTTTGCTAAGGGCCATACGCAGATTGGACTTATCATTGATTTCGTATTTCAGGCTGAGAGCCGGAAAAAGATCAATACCGGCAATTCTGCCCTGCCGTTCTCTTCTGTCAAAATAATTCACATATTGTTCTGATATTTCAGCCCGGAGCCCCGCATTGAGTAAAAGCGCAGGATTCAGGCTGTACGTTAACTCCAGATAGGATGCCAGAATGTCGAGGCCGGCATCATAACTATCTCTGTTTTGCGTATTGTTTTTGATAAAGATGGAGGAATCTGAAAAAGCAGCATCATTGATGACATTTGTTACATCGATATTCGTTGGATCGGGAAATACCACATCATCGCCGGGTTGGGATACCCCTGCAGGCTGGTCTGCACATTGATCAAGATTATAAAAGAACACATGCGAAGCAAAATCACGTTTTTTCTGCATTCCCTGCATTCCGAATTCCAGTTTTTTATGTATGTGATCACCGGGTTTTTCATTGAAATCATATGTCATGCGGGCGCTGGCTGCAAGGGTGCTGTCTTTCATTTCTGAAAAGTACCTCAGCGTTTCTCCCTGATTGAGGGTAAATAATGAATAATAGTACCAGGAATCATCTGCCTGATTTGTTTCCTGATTTCTTTCAAAAACGACAACCCTCCTGTCGGGTTCGGCACTTTTTCCGGCAGAGTAAGCTGCGTCCCAATTGATGCTGATTTTATCTCCTATTTTGTGCTGACCGGTGAGTTGGTTGGAAAATAAACGATGGTCATGATACACCATTGTTCTGACAAAGAGGTGATAGTCTTCAGCATCCACACCTTGCTTATCAATGAGTTTGTCTTCAGTATTGTTCAGATAAATCAGATGATAAGTAATCTGGTTATCATTGTGTCTCCATGTGAGACCTGCAAGATTTGAAAAAGAGCTTGTGGCTGCATACTCATCGTAATCGAATGATTTAAGGATTGTGCCATCTGCTTTAAGTACAACATCCCTGCCCTGATAAAATGATTTTCCTTTGCTGAAAGAAGAGGTAAAAACGGTTCCCAGTGTATGCCCGTTTTTCAGAGACCAGGTTTTGCCACCTGAAATACCAACATCCATATTTGGCAGTGCTGTGAGTGTCGAATAATCGTAACCTGTAGAAAAAGGCTCATTGGGGAAATAATACCTTTGGCTAATTTCATTCACACCTGTCAATGCTTCAGGCATTGATTCCATACGCTCATCCAGGTTAAAACCGATATGCGTATCATCAGGGGCATCTGCAAGTCTGAAATCCTGAAAACTTGTCCGGCTGTTCACTGAAGTGCCAGCTTTGAATTTCAGGAATGCTTTTTCGGGATAATCTTTGGTCCGGATATTGATCAGTGCTCCTGAATAATCAGCATAATCGGCAGCAGAGAATATTTTCCTCACATCCAGCGTACTAACGACATCCAGGGGAAAGAGGTCCAGGGGCAACAATCTCTGGTCAGGATTTGGTGAAGCCATGGCTATGCCGTTGATTTCAGTTCTGTTGTATCTGTCTCCCAGGCCTCTGACAAACAATTTACGGGCACCCTGCATTGAGATACCGCATACCTTACTGACTCCCCCGGCTGCATCGGATACCGCTTTTTTTGACATTTCCGAAGCGCCAATGCTTTCCTGAATTCTGACTGCCTTTTTCTGCTCCATCAGCAGAAGGTTCTCATTTTCACGGTTGGCTTTGGCCTGTACTTCCACCTGTTGCAGGGTTGTTACCGCTTCCAGCAATTCAACATCAATTTTTCTTGTTTCACCGGGGGCAAGCTCCAGCAAGATTTCCTGCGCCTCATAGGAAATAAAGGAAAACCGGAGTTTAACTTCTCCTGCAGGACATTCAAGTTTATAATTGCCGTCGAAATCCGACATGGTTCCGGTTTCACTATCCGGGATAAACACATTGGCTCCTATGATGGTCTCCCCGGTTTTTGCATCAGATACCGTCCCTACAACAGTAGCTTCCTGAGCGTACACATTGTGCACTCCGATGATACATCCAATTATTATTATTAACAGCTTCTTCATAACACCGGCAAATGTAGGGGTGGCAGTTTACCTGAAATATAAGCCATGGTTACCAAATCTTTAATTTCTGCATATCTGACAAATCAGGTGCAGCCGCTTGTGATCTACCACTATATAGGGCAGTGATGTCAGGTAATTTGATACTCGTTGGAGGTAATACTTAACGCTAACTTAATTATTAATTAAAGATTACTTATGCTTTACTTAGTAATATGCGAACTGAAAACAAACACAATGGCATGGCTAAGAAAAAGATACTACTGGTTGATGACGAAACTGATATTCTGGAGTTTTTGGGTTACAATCTTGAAAAAGCCGGTTTCACAGTATATACTGCCACTGACGGAAGGTCTGGTATTGATAAGGCAAAAGAGGCCAAACCGGACCTGATCATTCTGGATGTCATGATGCCTCACATGGACGGCATTGAGACCTGTGAGATTCTTCGCAGGGATGCTGAAATTGACAAGGCGGTAATTTTGTTTCTTACTGCCAGAAGTGAAGATTATTCTCAAATCGCAGGTTTCGATGCCGGAGCAGATGATTATGTATCCAAGCCGGTAAATCCCAGAGTTCTGATAAGCAGGATCAATGCTTTACTCAAGCGGAAATCTGCATCAGGGACAGATAAAAGTCACTGGGATTCAGCAATGGCCAGATCCATCATCATTGACAAAGAAAAATATGAAGTAATCAAAGATGGGAAAAGCATCATTTTGCCGAAAAAAGAATTTGCACTCCTGAGTTTACTTGCCTCTGTGCCTGAAAAGGTATTCACACGGGATGAGATATACAATAACATTTGGGGTGATTCCTTTGTTGGTGACCGGACCATTGATGTACATATCCGCAAACTCAGAGAAAAGATCGGCAGTGAACACATAAAAACGGTAAAGGGTGTCGGATACAAGTTTATTGACTGATTGAGGAAGTCAGCTATGGTTTCCGGATTCCCGTTGAATTAAGCTATGGACGAGCTCACAAAAGGTCTTTTGCTGCTTTGCTTTATTGAATTTTTCCAGGGCCCTGCTTTTGCCGGCTTTTCCCAATCTTTCACGCATTTCTTCATCATCCATGAGCATCATTACTTTTCCGGCCATTGTTTCCACATCAAATGCCGGGACCAGAAATCCTGTTTGTCCATCTTTAATGATTTCCGGGTTACTGCTGACATCAAAAGCCACAACGGGCCTGCCGGCGTGCATTGCTTCTGCGATGCTAAAACCGAAGCCTTCAAAAACTGATGTACAAACATACATATCAATATCAGACACAAATTTTCTGACATCACTGACAAAACCAGGAAAGTGGACAAATTCTGACAGTTTTTTTGCTTCAGTCTGCTCTTTCAGACTTTGTTCCAGTGGCCCACTACCTGCAATTCTGATGATGAAATCTTCGCGGTGTTTTCTGATGATGTCTGCCATTTCAATCAGATAATGCAATCCTTTTTGTTCAACAAAGCGGGAAGCATTGCCCAGCACTATGGTATTCCGCATTTGGTTTTCAGGCCTGGCAAGGGGGTGAGGTTTCAGGCCGTTGTACAACAAGTGGACCCTGGCCTTTTCCTTTGGGATTGTATGCTTTCCGAAAAGCAAATCAGCTGTAGCTTTGGAATTGACAATAAAATCAGTGACGGCGTAACTGAATAAAAACCGGTTTAAGAATCCTGAATTGGGAGCTTTTGCCAGTCCGCGACGATAAATCCGTACAGGCACTCCGGCCCGCAAGCCTGCAATCCCCCCGGTTTTCAGATCGGCAGGGCCGTTAAAAACGAGTACATCAATTGCCTGCCTTTTGAAATAGCGCCACAAGCGTTGCAATTTAAACGGATTCAGAAAACTCAGGTTGCCAAGTCTGATGGGAAAAAACGGCAGATTCTGCTCTGCAGCTTTATTCTGCAAAACAGATTCCGGTGCACCGGCAAAAGACACATCAAAGCCGGCTTCACTGGCATACACAGCATTTTCAAAATGCCAGCGTTCTCCCCCGCCCCAGGTTTTTGTGCTGTTGACAAAACATATCCGCGGCTTTTTACCGGCATCTCTGCTGCCGGTATGCCCGGAAGTCTGCAGCAATCGTGCAAGCAAATCAGACAATCCACGGGATGTTTTAGGCTCATTCATCAGAGCAAAGTTAATAATATTTGACGGATAAAACGGAGCGCTGAAACCAGCCGGCGGGATTGTATGCCTTATCAGGGGCAGAATCTGACAGATCCATCCGTTTAACAATTATCTGAGCTGAATTTTCCTGACTTCTTTCCGGTTTTCAGATTGAATTTCCAGCAAATACAGCCCTTCATGAAGTCCATTGAGGGGGATTTCAATTTTATTTTCTCCCGGAATTGATTCAACACGTTTTTGATTCAATATTTTTCCGGAAATATCGAGCAGGTTTAATGTCAGTTCACCCTCTTCTTTGAGCTCAATATAGAGGTATGTCATATTTTCGGCCGGATTTGGAGCTATATAACACTTGTCAAACTTCATGTAATTTTCAATGGCTGAGACATTCATGCTGTAGGAAAGCTCGAATCCCTGTGCTCTGCCGGAATTATCACTATCAAAAGTAATGGAAAGATAATCTGTGGAAACATCAAGGCTTTCGGGAATCTGATTTCCGCTAAGAGTAGCAATGAGCTGATTGTGGGTAACATCAATGATACGCAGATAATCTCCCTCTTCAATATCAAATTCATTGAAATTGATGCGAAAATTTCTGGCCCCTTCCGGCTGGAGATACCAATTACAGTAGGTATTATTCAGATAGAGAAAATCATTACTTCCATCGCTGATTGTGGCAGCACTATCGGTTAAGGTAGTCATTAATTCACAATAATCCGGTCTGACAGCCTTGTATGCCAGGGTCCAACCTTCATCCACATCCTGATCATCACTGAGGAACCTTACCAGGACCTTATCAGAAGTGCTTTCAAACTCCTGTGCATCTTCATTTCCGGAGAAGCTAGTCAGAACAGGGCTGGTTTCATCGGGCCCGTCGAATATAATCAGCTCATCCCCTGGCTGAACAGCACAGGCAAGCAGGTTGAATTCGATGTAGGAAACGGAGTCATCAGCCTGAATCAGCCATTCACAATTTTGATTGTTTCCGTAATTATGCAGCGGACCACTGCCATCACTAATGGTTCCCTGCATATTGTTCAACACTTTCTGTCCCTGGCACAGGTCTGCTGTTTCAGTTTTGGGAACAGCATTGGCGATTGCTTCATGCAGCAGGGTAAAATCCGCACCGGATGGCGTGAGGGAATTGATATTAAAATAGCCGTCAGAATTACCGCCCCAGCCCCAGTTGAAGTGGAAATAGGTACTGTCCTGATAAGCATCAAGGATGAAGGCATGTCCCGATTGATAAACTGTATCGGACCAGCCTGCATAATAAAGCGGGATATTCTGGTCGAGGTGGTCAATCAGCATACCGGACCAGTCAAAGCTTTCATCCAGGCTATCGCGGAAAAGGTAAGTTGTGCTATCGGCATATCCAAAGTACGTATAAAGCGTATAAGCTCCTTTGTGGTTTGTCATTCCGGAACCATCGGGGCCGTATTGCATATCCACGGAAATTCCGATATGATACAAAAGGTCGGCCACATCGGGGTTATAATCAGTCAGTTTGCTGCCCATAGCATCCCAGTTATAGCTTTGCTCTGAAAAATCCATCTCGAGATAGCCGTAAGTGGGATCGGTATAACTGTAGTAACCGGTTCCCTGATTGGGGTAACGGAAATAATTCATCAACTGCCCGAGTGCTGTGGCAACACAACCCGTGAGGGCATGTCCGTCGGGGCCTGCAGGATCTTCCGGGCAGGAGGCATTGTAATATTTACCCTGATTCCACTCTGTTTGCAACATGGGTTCCCCTCCGGCTTCTTTAGAACTTTTCCAGTAATCCGGGTTGTGGATATTATCCCAGGCTGATTGTATTTTGCTGTCGGCTTTACAATCATGATCTCTGACAAATTTGGCCTGTGCGCTAATACCATCCATCCATGACTGAAAGTTTCCTGCCTGCGGATCATTGGGGCAATTATTTCTAAACCCGTAAGCAATCAGGGGAGACAGGTTTTCATTCCCGGAGAGAATCACAAATCCCGTGGGATCAAAATTCACTATCCAGTAATCAATTTCGCCTTCCTGTTTTTCCACCGGATCAACATGCACTGCCCGGTAATTTACCAAAGCAAAGTCTGTATTTTCTGCTTTGGCTTTGATGATGGTTTCGGCTGCCTGTGCTATTTCACCGGGTTTATTTTGTGCATTCCCCTGGAAAGACATCAGCAGAATGATTGAGATTACGTAAAAATGTTTCATATTTCAGGATTTTTTTCTGGAATTCAATTTACACATTTTTTTCAAACCATTTGCAAGGATTTTTTTCTGGCAATAAAAAAGCCTACCTGCTACAGGTAAGCCTTCTATTCAGGAGATATTCATAGATTACTCATTCAGGTCCGGCGCTTTTTTCCTGAGATAATTTTCATTTTTCCTTGTTTTGTGGATGTCCAGGGCCAGATAGAGTGCTTTTCTGAAAGCCTCATCTGATGCCTTACCGTCACCTGCAATTTCATATGCTGTACCGTGGTCGGGTGAAGTACGGACGAAAGGCAGGCCGGCAGTATAATTGACACCTCCATCTTTAGCAAGGGCTTTAAATGGTGCCAGGCCCTGATCGTGGTACATGGCCAGAACAGCATCAAAACCCCGGTACGCAGCATTTCCAAAAAATCCATCAGCAGGATAGGGTCCAAGTGCCATGATATCTTCTTCTCGTGCCTTATCCAGGGCAGGGATAATAATATCCTGTTCTTCTTTGCCCAGGAGTCCCTCATCACCAACATGGGGATTTAATCCCAGAACAGCAATTTTCGGTTTGCGTATGGCGAAATCATAAATCAGACTTTTGTTTAATACCCTGAGTTTGTTCAGTATGGCCTCTTCTGTAATATTTTCTGCAATTTCGGAGACAGGAAGATGCCCGGTGACAACTCCCACTTTCATCTCATCACTGATCATCAGCATCAGGTAATCTTCTGTTTCAAACCGTTCGGCAAGGTATTCGGTATGCCCCTTAAAATCAAAGCCTTCACGCTGAATATTTTGTTTATTGATTGGGGCTGTCAGGAGGGCGTCAATTTTTCCCACCTGCAAATCATTAACGGCAGCTTCCAGAGCCAGGAAGGATGATTCCCCGGCTTCGGCTGTACTTTTTCCAAGCTCTACACGTATGTTTTCATCCACCACATTGATGACATTCACTCTATTGGGATTTGATTCAGTGGCATCATTGATATGATTAAGGCTAAAATTGCTGACATTGATAGCTTTTCTATGGTATGCCGCTACCTTGGGCGAGCCATAAATTACTGGCGTACAAAAATCAGTTATTCTGCTATCCTTCAATGTTTTGATGATGATTTCATAACTTATGCCATTGATATCACCATGTGTAATTCCAAGTCTTATTTTATTTTCCATAATTATGTCTGGATTTTATTGATGTTCGCGAAAATAGAAAAAATCGTGTAAAAGTCTTACACCCGTACCGGTTCCGTTTTTACCTCTGTAAGAATCTTTGGATTCCAGAAAAGCAGGCCCTGCGATATCCAGGTGGATATAGGGATAATCTGTGAAGTGTTCAAGAAACTTGCCTGCTGTGATGCAACCGGCATTTCGTCCACCCACGTTCTGTAAATCTGCGATATCAGACTTCAGTTCCTCTTTATAATCATCCCAGAAAGGCAGTTCAGCAATCCGTTCAAATCTGGCAAAGCCGGATTTTTTCAGGATATCCATATCTTCCGGAGCATTGCCCATAGCAGCGATGGCTTTGATCCCCACTGCCACTTCTGCAGCCCCGGTGAGGGTAGCAAGGTCAATGACGAGTTCCGGTTTATATTGTTTTGCATAGCTCAGTGCATCTGCCAGAATCATTCTTCCTTCAGCATCGGTATTTAATACTTCTACTGTGGTTCCGTCATGCATATGGATTACATCCTGTGGCAAGAAAGCATCTTTTCCCGGTCTGTTGTCTGTTGCAGGCATCAGGCCGATGACATGTTGTTTTGAACCGGTTTCCGCCAGAGTGAGCATCACTCCGGCCACTGCGGCAGCCCCTGCCATATCAGATTTCATGACATCCATGCTTCCTTTGGTGGGCTTTAGACTCAGGCCACCGGTATCAAACATAACCCCTTTACCAACCAAAACAATGGGTTTGTCATTGACCGGATTTTTGGGTTTCCATTCCACAATAGTAAAGCTCGGCCCCACTTCACTGCCTTTATTTACGGCAATGAGCCCGCCCATTTTCAGAGACTCAATTTGTTTTTTAAACAGACTTTCAACAGACAAAGCTGTGTGCCTGAATTTTTCTTCGAGAATCTCAGCAAATCTGATGGCATTGAGATGTGAATGTGGTTCATTAACCAGGTCTCTGGCGAAACAAACGCCCCGGAGCATGGCCTGCAATCGTCCGACATCTGTTGTATCTGCATGTTGAGTAATGATTTCAATACTGCTGAGACTGTTGACTTTTGGCTTTTTCAGATAGTTATTGAACTGATAATTTGACAAAACAATTCCTTCGGAAATATCCTCCCATGCGGTAGTAGAATCACTTCTGTCATCAATCACAAGATTTTCAATTTTGTTATCATTGGCAATTCCACAAAGCTTATGGCCTTTGCTACGGAGTTTTTCTCTAATCTGATAATCCGGTTTTCCATTTTCGGGGATGACAATAACAAAGGAATGTTTGAAATAACTGTTGATGTGGATGAACTTTTCTCCTGATTCAATCTGATCTTTTACGTAAGCTGCTTCTGTTTTCGTGAAAGATAATTTATCAGAATCACAGAATTTGTTTATCAGGTAAATTACAGACTTTTCGGGGTCTCTGACTTCCTGATATGATATGCTGATATTCATAGTTTTCAAATTTTTTACGAAGGTAAGGATAAAAATGGAAAAAAGATTACCGGATTGTTCCTGGTGTTCCATCGCTTATCTAAGAGAGATGATCACTGCGCCAGGTGGAAGGCGGGGATTAGCCTGACTGCTGGGATGTGCCGCTGCTGTGCTGCAGGCAGGGCGACCGGAGTGAAGCCCCTGCAGGCAGCGAATCAGCAGCCACAGAGCAGCAGACAGCTAACAGCCGTACACCGCCCCTGCCTGCCGGTTCCTGCTTGCGGTGGATGTTACCGGCCATGGCTGGCAGGCAGGTGGGCGCCAAAAAAATCATACATATTCTTTGCGTTCCACAATGGTTATCAGGTTATCATCAAGCTCGAGGTATCCCTGATCGTAACAGAATTTATAGACATGGCCTTTTTGGGTTTGATAGACGTTGGTCAGGTAGTCGAAATCAAATCCTGCATCCAGAAGCGTTTTTTTCTGAACTTTTGCCTTACCATGTGGGTTATACTGATGTAGTATGCGACGATTTTTACGCAAAATATTGTTAATGTTACGCATCATGTTGTTATAATCTTTGCGTAAACTGTTGTTGTAGGAATTCCGGCATTGGTCACTGCAGAATTTTTTATCTGCTCTGCCAATAAAGGATTCTCCACACTCCTTACAAGTTCTTTTCATAGACAATGGGGCTTGTATTACGAAACTAAGTTAATAATTTAGTATAATAAAACAAAAAAGAATGATTATGATTAAAAAACTGATTTTAGGATTGATTATCTCCGCATTACCGCTAATACTGTCAGCGCAGGATTCACCGGCATACAAGTTGTATGATGAAAACGGAGAACCTGTACGTTTTAGTGAAATGCTTGAAGAAATTTCAAAGTCTGACATCACATTTTTCGGTGAGTTGCATGGCAACCCGGTTTCACACTGGATGGAATATGAAGTTGCCAAAACCTTGTATGAATATCATGGTGAGGATCTGATACTGGGTGCAGAAATGTTTGAGCGTGACCAGCAGTTGGTGCTTGACGAATACACCAGCGGGATTATCCCCCGTGAAAAATTTGAAGAGGCAACCCATTTTTGGCCAAATTACAAGTCAGATTACAGAAAGCTTGTGGATTTTGCTGCAGAAAATGAGATAAGATTTGTAGCAACCAATGTTCCCCGCAGGTATGCATCTATTGTCTTCAACAATGGGCTTGAAGCGCTGGATGATATGGGAGAGTCTGCCAAAAAACTTCTGCCCCCCCTGCCCATACCTTACGATGCCTCTGTACGCACATACGAGAAAATGAAAGATATGGATCAGATGGGTCCGACACACAAACCCAACCCGAATTTCCCCAAAGCTCAGGCATTAAAAGATGCCACCATGGCATACACAATTGCCAATGTTATTGATGAAGGTGAGCATATGCTTCATTTCAACGGTGCATATCATTCAGAACACAATGGAGGAATCATTTGGTATCTGATGCATTATAATGACGGGCTGGATAAAACCGCAATTACAACCGTAGTGCAGGAAGATGTTTCCGAACTGGAAGAATCCAATGAAGGTAAAGCTGATTTCATTATTGTGGTTGATGAAGACATGTCAGGCTCAGACTAAATAAACTTTTAATCATCCTCTGGCCATTGGCCGGATGGCAAAGAAAAAAAAATCCATTCAGCCGGATTTATCAAATTTGATAAGCACAGCTTGAATGGATTTTTTTGCTTTCTGTTACACCTTGTTTTATGAAATTCAGGCTTTATTCAGTTTTTCCAAAGTGTTCTGAATATCATCCGGCTTGCTTGTGCCAATTAACAGGCGTTTTCCTGATTGCAAGCTCAGTTGTAACCCGATATTTTCCTTAACTGAATAAGCAATGGAACCTTTCGGGGATATGGTTCGAATGCCATAGCCGGCAAATTCTTTCATTGGTTTATACTCTCTGATATAGGCTGAATTAATTTCATCCCAGGGATAAAAACGATATTTTGCATGAAAAGGAAGATATTTAAACCAGATACCATTCTTGTCAATAAAGGTAATCATCTTACTTTGCATAAAGATCAGGAGGAGAAGCAGCGGAATAACCGGCATAAGCCAGATAAGCCAATCCGGTGCCGGATTGTTGCCAAACGGCTTGTCCAAAATGTTTTGCTGGACAATAGCCCAAATGCTGATCAGAAGCAAGACAGCAACGAGGAGAATAATCCACAGGTTTGTTGTTTTTTGTGTTTCGCTAAATAAAGGATTTTTTGGCTCATCATTCAATTTCTTCATAGCTAATTTTGGGTTTACATCTTATTTAACACAACGTTAAACAACAGATAAAGTTTTAGCCTGACTACAAAAAAAATCTACATTAAAAAAGAGCAGGAGCTTTTTATGGGATGAAAAAAGCTATTCAATAATTACTTTATAAATTTCCACATTTTGATAGCTGTGGATTCTCAAAAAATAGATACCTGCATCCAGCACAGAGACATCAATTTTTTCAAGATCTGAATGCACCTTTGTTTCAAGAAGCATCTGGCCGGTTGCATTGATCACTTGAATCCTGTCTGCCTGCAGATTTTGCATTGAAACATAAAGATGGTTATTTGCGGGATTAGGATAGACATCCAGATGCATATTCCTGTACCCGACATTATTAGCGAAATCAACAGAGAAAGCCATTGATGAAAAGCAGCCTGCAGCATCTGTAACCATAAGAGAATAGTTACCTGCAGGGATGTTCTCAATAAGGGTTGATGTATCACCGGTTGACCAAAGGTATTCATAGGGGCTCAATCCGCCGCTGACTGTTGCACTGGCCTCACCATCGCCGGATGTAGCGCTACTGGCATTGGTGATTGACATATCAATTTCCGGAGCTGCTCCCAGCGTCACTATCATACTGTCAGAGGCTGAGCAAGCGCCGTTATCCACAAAATAAGTCAGCATATGCTCTCCCGTATCTGCCAGATCGGGGTTAAACTGATTGTCTGAAATCCCGTTACCAGTCCAGTATCCATTCTCCGGGATAGCGGAAAGGGATATACTTTCATCTTCCTTGCATAAATTTCCGGGGCTGCTTAATTCAATCTCTGGCATTTCATCCACATGGATTATGATTTGATCTGTATCGCCACAGGATCCGCCGATTTCATAGCTTATTGCATGGTCCCCGGGCCCTGCAATGGCCGGATCAAACAAGCTTTCGTTCACAGCAGTTCCTGTCCAGACACCACCTTCATCTGCTGCTGAAAGGTTCACCGGGTCGCTGTTTTCACACACCGCCTCAATCGGGTTGATGGTTGCGTCAAAACCATCGGAGACATATATGCTGATCACATCACTCGCCGTACATCCGCTATTACTTACCGTATAAGTAATCTCATGTATTCCTGTACCGGGAATGGAGGGGTCAAATGTGCCGGCGGATTCGTCGGTAATGCCATTGCCGGTATACATGCCGCCGGTTGGTGTGGCTGAAATATCGACCGGGCTTTCATCAACACATAAAGCCTCAACAGGGCTGAAACTGATAGCCGGCATTTCCATTACATGAATCATCACACTATCCGAAGCTGTACAGGAACCGCTGCTAAGTTCATAAGTAAGGCTGTGATCTCCGGGCCCTGCCACTACAGGATCAAATGTATCACCGAAAACACCCGGACCTGACCAGATACCGCCTGAAACAGCAGCGGTCAGGCTAACGGGACTATCATTCACACAAAGATCCGGTTGTGGGTCAACAGAAGCATCGGGCATATCATCGACAATGAGTTCTGCCTGATCCTGAGCCTCACACCCATTTTCGTCAGTAACCGTAACACTATATATTCCTGCATCACTTACCAGAATGCTTTGGCTTGTTTCGGTGCTTGACCAGTTGTAGGCGCTATATCCGGAACCAGCGTCAAAAGTGACCTCTCCATTTTCACAAACAGACTGATCCGGGCCGATATCCGGATCCGGAAGGCTGTGAATGGTAGCAGTTACCGGCGTTCTTGCACTCTGGCAGGTTTCTGTAATTTCAATTTCCCAATCGTAGAAGAAATAATAATAGTCAGCCCCAGCCGTTGAGCCGGTAATTGACATTATACCGGCAATGGTATAGGGAAAGTCAACACCACTGTTATTTCTCCATAAGTCAGGGTTGTCATTGCCACATCTCAAAGAATAATCACCGGCGGAGACATCAAAATTCAGGTTTACTCTGCTGATGCCTGCAGGAATATTTACAGTAATCTCCTCTACCATTGTCTCGCCACTCCACAGTTCAATGGTTCTGTTTCCTGCACTGGCGGCATTGAGCTCAACACTGACCAGGGTAAAGTCTGAAATGGCTGTAAACTCATTATGATATGCGTTGTTTGTATGATTATCACCATTGACATTACTGTCTGTATTGCCTACATAATATGTCTGGGAATTATCCGATTCAACACCGGCATAATATGTAGTGCTTTGGGTGAAATTCTCAGTGTAATCTGTGCCTGAGGCAATCAGATTACCACCATTTTCTGCGTCATACCAACTGACTGTTCCATTTCCGCTTGCAGACAAAGTAAGTTCGCCTGCCCCGCAACGTTCAGCATCTGTCACCAGAGGAGATTCCGGCAGGTCAACGGTAATGAAATCTGTTTCTGTAAAAGTATCTGATCCATATGAATTGCTTACTGTCAGGCTCACCGTATAGATTCCGTTTTCAGTATATATATGCTCAGGGTTTTCCTGATTTGATGTATTGCCATCTCCAAAATCCCATGCCCAGGTTTCAGCCTGGCTGGATTGATCTGTAAACTGGATATTACCTGAACAAGTGTTGATCCCGGAAGCTGAAAAATCAGCTGTTGGGGGCACATCGGCAGCGCAACCGATATACAGAAGGGCTGCTTCAGCATCAATAACACCACCACCTGAATTGATAGAGTTTCCACCTGTGAGTGTCTGTGATGATGCCATCAGGGCCGTTTTGATTTCTTCCGGACTCAATGTATTGTCACATGACAAGAGCAATGCCACCAGACTGGCAGCAGAAGGACAAGCCATAGATGTGCCCTGCATAATATCATAGTATTCTCCACTGAATCCGGGCACAGATCCCGCAGCATAGGATTCGCAAAAAGTTGTACTTAACTGACTAAGATTGCCGCTTTCATCAGGGGAAAAACCGCCCGGAGCTGCAATGTCCACCCATGTGCCATAATTTGAGAATCCGGATAAGCTTTTATCCTCATTGCAGGCACCAACAGCAATTACGGAACTATAGGCTGCAGGATAGCTATAGGTATCAACGCCATCGTTTCCGGACGCGGCCAAAACGACCACTCCGGCATCATATACATTCTGATAAAATGTTTCCATAGAAACACTGTGCGTACCAGATCCCAGGGACAAGCTTACAAGATCAGCTCCATTGTTGACAGCCCACTGTACTCCTTCGGCCGAATAGTAGATTTCACCTGCATCGTTGGCCCCTCTTACGCCCATGATGGTAACACCTCCAGCAAGAGAAGCAATTCCTGTATTGTTGTCATTGGTTGCTCCTACAGTTCCCATGCAGTGCGTTCCGTGAGACCACACATAGGCATCTTCTCCGGTTTGGCTTTCAGTAGCAGGCGGGGATGCACTTCCGGTTGTTTCAGATGATGCATCATACAGATTTCCGGGTTCGAAATCCAGATCCGGATGATCACCCCAGACAGCGTTATCAACAACTGCAGCTTTTATGTCGGGGGAACCCTGCACCATTTCCCAGGCTGCTTCCGCATTGACAACATCCAGATGCCAGTTCCAGTTATAATTGGACTCCGTGCTCAGGTAAAATGGATCATTGGGCTCATAATAGAGTTTTTCTACCGGCACAGGTTCTGCATATTCAATGGCAGAATCAAGTTTTTCCATATCATTGATAATGACACTCATCTCACTATCTTCGGAAAACTCCATTGTGAAAATTCTGTTTAATTTTTCATTGGCATCCCGCAGATGAAAAGTTTTTTCTATGCGGTCAATTCCCGGATGTTGGGCATATACAGGCTGAAGAAAACCAAAAGCATTCAAATAATTGTGGTGTTTTTCTTCTGAATACCGAATGTTGCGCGCCTGATCCGGTGTCAGACTAAAATAGATTCTTCCTTTCTGATACAGTTCATAATTCTGATCTGTATTTCCAGGAGCTGATTGAGCCCGGGCCATCGGTGAGATTACTGATGTTAAGGCAATTATTAAAAGAGAAGAAAAAACACAAAAGATTTTATTCATGGGACGAGATGTTATAATGCTTACTATTATCTGTAGTGACATTTTGCAAAGAAAATCAAAATTTCACAGAAAAAGGCTGTCATTTGACAGCCTTTTCTGTGAAGATATGTATTATTTAGTGTTGAATCAGAACTTTATGCATACCTTGTGTATCCCCGGTATGGATTCTCAGAAAGTAAACCCCTGTCTGGATATCACTTAACTCAAGATATTCCAGATCAGACTGCACATGAACTTCCCTTAAGGTTTGTCCCAGTGTATTTACCAATTCGATTTTATCAGCCTGCATGCCTTTCATTTCGATAAAAACCTTTTGGTCTGCCGGATTGGGATAAACCAGACAGAGAGAAGTTTCATCGCCCATCATATCAGGATAATCAATTTCAACAGGCACTGTTACAGAGCAACCTGCGGCATCAAAGACAACAAGGGAATACAGGCCGGGAGCCAGGTTTTCTTCATAGCTTTCGGTTGAACCCGTTGACCAGCTGAAGGTGTATGGTTCAAGCCCGCCGCTTACTGTAGCACTGGCACTACCATCTTCAGCCGTAGCAGAAGTGGCATGTACGATATCAAGTTCAACCGTTGGTGTTGCTCCAACCACAATTTCAATCATATCAGAGGCAGTACAATTTCCGTTCTGCACTTCATAAGATATTGTATGTGTACCAGTCCCGGCAGCCTGAGGGTCAAACAGATTTCCACTCACACCGGGTCCGCTCCATGTGCCGCCGGAAGTTGCGGCAGTGAGGGTATAGGCTTCGTCACTGAGACAGAAAGATCCGGGATCATCAATGCTTGCGTCAGGTTCAATATCCACAACAATATCTATGCTTTCAAATGCTGCACATGCTCCATTGCTGATTTCGTACACAATATTGTGTGTTCCGGCACCGGCCTCCTGGGGATCAAACTGATCTCCTGATACGCCATTACCGGACCATGTACCGCCATCTGTTGCGGCAGTGAGTGTTACCGGGTCATCGCCTTCACAAAGTGATGCGACCGGATCAATTGTTGCATCGGGCATGGCATCAACGTGAATTGTAATCATATCCGAATCGCCACAAGATCCTGAAATAACATAAGATACTTCATGATCACCGGGTCCTGCCAGATCAGGATCAAAGTTGCCGTTACTGACACCCGTTCCACTCCAGGCACCTCCCTCATCGGCGGCTGTCAGCTCAACGGGGGCATCTGTCTGGCAAAGTGCTGAAACGGGATCAATGGTGGCATCATATTCATCAGAGACATACAGCTCAATCTGATCGGTAGCCGTACATACACCATTGGAAATTTCATAGGTAATTGTATGTGTACCAACACCTGCAGCCACAGGATCAAACTGGTCACCGGTAACTCCGGTACCACTCCAGGTTCCGCCCTCATCTACAGCAGAAAGGGTTACAGTCGCATCCCCAGTACAAAAGGTTCCGGGGTCAATAATGGTAGCATCGGGCATGGCATCCACGGTAATTGTTTCTGTATCATTATCCGTGCAGGTTCCGATACTGACTTCATAACTGATGGTATGTGTTCCCGGGCCGGCCAGGGCAGGATCAAACTGATCACCGCTGACACCTGTACCACTCCAGGTTCCACCATCGGTTGCAGCGGACAGACTTACCGGATCATCGGTTTCACAAGCTGTGTTCAGTGGTGTTATTGTTGCATCGGGAATATCCACGGTGATAGTCATAGTATGTGTATCGCTACCTGCATAATTGGTCACCGTGAGGCTTACCGTATAGGTTCCGTTATCAGCATAGGTATGTTCAGGATTTTCTTCTGTAGAAGTATTTCCATCATCAAAATCCCAGTTCCAGCTTTCGGCGTAGGATGAAGCATCTGTAAACTGCACTGTTCCATCACAGGATTCGGTAGGTGATGCAGTAAAATCTGCCACAGGCTGCTGTTCGGTAACGGTAATGTAATCAACTTTCGTTTCGGTATCAGACTGGCTTCCGTCCGAAACGGTTAATTCTACAGCATACACACCTGCTGCCGTATAGGTATGTGTCGGGTTTTCCTCTGTGGAAGTACTTCCATCGCCGAAATCCCAGCTCCAGCTGGTGGCCGAATCAGAAGAAAGGTCTGTAAAACTCACTGTTTCATTAACAGCTATATCGGTATTATCAGCGACAAAATCAGCAGTAAACGGCACTGCCCAGTCGGTGTTAATCACCATATCATCAATCCATAGCATAAATTTATCCGCGGATACATGACGCACAGCCAGGTAAATTTCCTGGTTATCATATGCCGTCAGGTCATAGGTATGTTCTGTCCACGTATCCGGCGCTTCAACAGGATTTGCCCCTGAGATGACTGTAAATTCGGCCGGGTCGTTGGTTGTTGTTGATACAAGGACTTCATATTCATCGTTACCCCAGGTAGAGGGTTTTGGACTAAGTGCCCAGAGAGAGAAGGAAGAGTTGTCTCCCAGACTGAGCAGATTCGAAATCAGCCAGTCATCGCTGGCACTTCCGTCAGCAGGACAAATTGCCATACCAACGCGGGAACCACCATGGGGATTTGCCAGTGTAAATCCGGCATCAACAGGATTGAAAGCCATGAACGACATGGTATCGTTTTCTCCGGGGAAATCGCAATCGCCACTACCATAAGTATCCAGTCCATCGCCATCTACTACTGTCCATGGAGAGAAATCTGATGAATAATCTGCACAATCTTCAAAATCCATAGAAAAACCGGCAGCTGTTACCGTAATATAATCTGTTTTGGTTTCCGTGCTGTTGCCGTAATCATTTGTTGCTGTCAGGCTTACGGTATAAGTACCGGGAGTTTCGTAAGTCACGGCTGGATTTTGATCAGAACTCTGGTTTGGCGTTCCACCCTCAAAAGACCATTCCCAGCTATCCGGATTGTCGGTTGACAGATCTGTAAAGTTCACTGTAGCACCGGTATTGATGCTGGTCTGATCTGCCTCAAAATCTGCAGTTGGCGGATTGGTATTGGCATCCACTGTAATATAATCAACTTTTGTTTCGGTATCTGTACCTTCAGTGTTTGTAACTGTAAGCTCTACTGTATAAGTTCCCGCTACAGAGTAGGTATAAACCGGATTTTCTTCGTTGGATACACCACCATCACCGAAATCCCAGCTCCATGATTCGGCAAAATCCGATAGATCGGTAAAGGCTACAGATTCACCTTCCATAATACTTGTCGGTGTACCGGAAAAGTCTGCTACAGGAGGATCAGCCGGGGCAACAACATTTATGGTATAATCTTCCACTTCTCCATAACCTGAATTACCGCAGGGATCGTTAACAGGATTACTTCCATTATCCTCCAGGCGTACCCTTACCCTTACCGGGCCGGATGTAGCAGATGCAGGCACTGTGATTGTTGTTGAAAACGGGCCTTCTCCTTCTGCAGAAGTAAAGAGGCTCTCATCAGCATCCTGAAAATCACCATCCCGGTTCCAGTCTGCCCAGACAAGAACATGATCAGAGGAATATGGATTACTTATTGTAGCTGTAAAAGCCAGGTCATCACCAGGGGCAGCATCCGTTGACAGGTCTGAAAAATCAGAATATGACGTTTGGTCGGAATCGTTGTCAATGGTTCCAAGCACAACATTTGAAAGGTATTCAAAGGATGTATTATTTGATCCGGCCTCACAATAATCGGGCAGTTCCACAGTGATGTACCCGGTTTTGGTTTCAGTGTCATTGCCATAGGTATTGGTTGCTGTAAGGCTGACATCATAAGTACCCGGTGTATCATAGGTGACAGATGGATTTTGGTCTGTACTTGTCGCAGGTGTGCCGCCTTCGAAATTCCATTCCCAGGAATCCGGCAGGTTGGTTGACAGATCGGTAAAATTTACCGTTCCACCAATGTTAATTACCGTTTGATCGGCAACAAAATCCGTTACAGGAGGATCGGTCACCGGATTCACGGTAATATATTCAGTTTTAATTTCAGTATCATCTCCTGCTGTATTTTCAGCATAGAGTGTTACATCATATGTTCCGGCTGTATTGTAAGTAACAGCAGGATTTTGTTCAGATGAATTTTCAGGGGTACCACCTTCAAATGTCCATGACCAGGTGGATGGATAATTTGTTGATAGATCCGTAAACTGAACTGTCTGCCCGGCTGTGATTGTTGTCTGATCGGCTTCAAAATCTGCAACCGGTGGATCCGGTACCGCAACAACATGGTCAGCAGAATAACTGGCCAGGTTGAAACCGGTAACGGTGAGTTTCACTGTGCCGGAAAAGCTATGATCTATGCTTACATTTCCGGATGCGTCGGTAACAGCAGAGGCTGGTTGAGAACCGGATTGCCAGAGGGATACAATTGCACCTTCAAAGCCTGATCCATCTACGGTAACTTGTGTGGTATAAGTTCCCGGTGTAACACTCATGTTGCTAAGTGTGATATCTTTGGGCTCATCAGATCTCACCTGCACGGAAGGATCACCAAAAACAGTCCATGTTTTGTAGGTATCCCAGTCTTCATCATTTGATGCTTCAGCTACCATCAGGGCAGCAGCATTAAAGGTTATTGAGCCGTAAGTGGTTCGTCCATAAGTAGTGGTTGTACCTGAACCGAGAGAATAATCGTATCCCTGAGTCAGCAGGTCGTTGGCATAATCCTGTCCACGCATGGGGGGAGTCCATGGCTGGTTAATTGTAGCCATCCAGGTAGCTACCGAACCTCCGTCCGGGTTTCTTGCCATGGCTTCTGCGAGACAATCGCCGGTTTCATGAAATTCACCGACAATGCAGGCAACAGAGAAGGCATAATAATATTTGGGACCATTTGTGGAAGAAGCGGCCTCTGTGGTACTATAGCCAGAGGACACCCAATAATCATGTCCACCGTGTCCGGTATAATTTATCAGACTGACACCATTGTTTATATTGTTTTGCACATTGGTAGCAGAAGCGCCCGGATCAAATTCTTCATGGCAGGTAGTGTAGGTTGTTGGCAATAATCTTCCATCATGAATATTATTGATGTGCTCGATATCGCCTTCACTGTCGTCTCCCATGCCGGCTCCTTCATCACTGGCAATACCCTGCGCATTTTTGTACCAGGTAGATCCGGAGGTAGCATCTTTTTCATATTCTATGGTTTTATCTACCTGTGCGGTAACATCAGCAGGAGATTCTGCAGAAAAACGACCGACGATGATATCATGGTAGTCATCAGTACCGACGACACATCCCATCATTGGATCCATAGGGGCATTCTGGTTGGTTCCAAGATCAGATTTTATATCGGCCCAGTCACCGACCAGAAGGACATACAGCAGGTTGTTATTGGCATCATAAGCTGATTGTATATCACTGACAACATTCGCACCTGTACTTACCTCCAGTTCATCCACATTGTAGCCTTTTTGTTGCTTCCAGGTAATCCAGGGCTGTATTGCCGTAGCATAATCGGCGGTATATATAACAAGCACATCACCAAATTCACCAATTTCTTCTGCCCACCTTGTCTGGTCCTGCCTGTAATTCACAAACATGGATTTATAGACAGGAAGCATTTCGACGTTCTTTTTGCTTCTGTCTGAAATGGTAAGAGGGTTGTCAGGCGTTTCAGTATTTTCGGTTACACTGATGGTAATACCTGTGGCCACCCTGAGGGTTTGTTGCACAGCATTGTACTGAAAAGGATGCACGTAGATATTTTCACCCCTGACTTTTCTCATGATATAAGGATCTGAGGTTTCAATGGTATTTTCCGGATAATACTCATCCACAACAGAGGCAGGATCGATTTGATACGGGATATCATCCGGATCCTGGTTTCTGTATATCACACCACGAGAGGGGAGCAAGGGATGATCAAGCTCAATTTCCTCGTATTGTATGGAGGTAATTTCCACATCCACATTTCGGGTGGCAGGTAACTGAACGGGAATTCCAAAGTAAGGCACTTCTGCCCATCCTTGTTTTTTTGTTACCACCTTTCCCGGAAAATGGATATCAGAGTATGACTCACCATTTTTACTGACAGTTTGCACCTGATATTTATCCAATGAAATATCAAGGCTGAACTGATCTGATCTTGACTGATTAAAATTCAAATCATAGCCTGGCTTGTTTCCGGCATTTACAGTAAATCCCATCAATATCAGGCCAATAAGAGCTGACAATAGTACTAATCGTTTTCGCATAATCCCCTGGTTAAATTCAACGTAAAAATTTTCATGTTTTGAGAATGATAAATTTAATAAAAATCTACTCAATTTTGCAAAAATTTCTTTGCATTGTTTAGACAGGATGTTAGCCGAATTGGTTGCATATAAAAATAAAAACCCTGCCGGGGCATCCTGACAGGGCTTGTAATCTTATCAAATCAGGCAGACGCTTAGAAAAGTCCGGTGATTTCACCTTTTTTGTTGATATCAATTTTTTCTGCAGAGGGAATTCTTGGCAGCCCGGGCATACGCATAATGTCTCCGGCAATTGGCACAATAAATCCGGCACCTGCGGCTATTTCTATTTCACGGATATTCACGATAAAATCTTTTGGCCGGTTTCTGAGTTTCGGATCATCAGACAGTGACTTTTGTGTTTTGGCAATACAAATTGGCAATTTATCAAGTTTCAGCTCTTTAATTGTTTGCAGGTTTTTTCGGGCTTTACGGGAATATTCCACTGATTTTGCACCATAGACTTTGGTAGCGATGGTTTCAATTTTCTTTTCCACATCCCAATTGAAATCGTACAAGGGTTCGAAACACATCGCACATCGTTCTGCTTCTTTTGTTACAATTTCGGCAAGCTCCTTGGCTCCATCTCCGCCTTGTGCCCACACATCACTTACTGCGGCCTCAATACCTTCTTTTTTACAATGTTCCTGAACGATTTTTATTTCTTCATCCGTATCGCTGGTAAATTTATTGATGGCGACAACCGGGTTTAAATTAAACAGTCGAAGGTTTTCAATATGTTTATCCAGATTATCCAGTCCTTTTCGAACGGCATCGGGATTGGGTTCATTGATATTTTTGACATCTACTCCGCCATGATATTTCAGGGCACGAATGGTAGCGACCAGGACGGCAGCATTGGGATTGAGGTTTCCATACTGAGATTTGATATCAAAGAATTTTTCAGCACCCAGCTCGGAAGCAAAACCTGCCTCGGTAACAACATAATCGGAGAGGCTCATACCCATTTTGGTGGCAATGATGGAATTTGTTCCCTGTGCAATGTTGGCAAATGGTCCACCATGAATGATTGCGGGATTTCCTTCCAGTGTTTGCACCAGGTTTGGTTTAATTGCCTCCTTCAATAGCGCGGCCATAGCCCCCTGAGCATTAAGGTCTCTGGCATATACAGGTTTTTTATCATAGGTAAATCCGACAAAAATGCTGGCAAGTCTTTCTTTGAGATCATCCATATCTCTGGCAAGGCACAAAATGGCCATAACTTCAGAAGCTGCAGTAATATCAAAGCCGGTTTCCCTTGGCACTCCCTGGGTTTTACCTCCCAGGCCTACCACAAGGTTTCTAAGCACACGTTCATTCATATCCATAACACGTTTCCAGCTAACTGTCCTGGGGTCTATATCCAGATCATGCTCTCTGAAGTGTAATTCATTATCTATAAGTGCAGACAACAAATTATTGGCTTTCTCAATGGCAGCCATATCGCCGGTAAAATGCAGGTTGATATCTTCCATAGGGATAACCTGAGAGTGTCCTCCGCCCGCAGCACCACCTTTAATACCAAAAACCGGACCTAAAGAAGGCTCTCTCAACACAACAGTTGTTTTCTTGCCAATTTTATTCATGGCTTGTGTCAGTCCTATTGAGATTGTTGTTTTTCCTTCACCTGCAGGTGTCGGTGTCATGGCAGTAACAAGAACAAGCTTATTTTTTTCAACTTTTTTCTCATCAATCAGACTAAGTGGTAACTTGGCTTTATAATGGCCGTATGGTTCAATATGTTCCTCACCAAGGCCAAGCACATTTGCTATCTCATGGATTCTCTTAATTTGTGCTTTTCTGGCAATATCAATATCTGTCATATCATTAAATGTTGGTTGATTGTATTTAACAGATAAATCCAACACAATGTTTAAAAACAAGAAGACAAATAAAAGCTGCTTATTTAGATAAGAATTATCACCTAAATACCTCCAGTCTGTCAGCATCAAGGCGGAGGAAGATGAACAGGAAAATACTGAAAGCCATAAATGAGGAACCGCCATAGGAAATGAATGGTAAGGGGATGCCAATCACAGGCATCAGGCCAATTGTCATGCCAATATTGATCAATACATGGATAAAGAAAATGGCTGCCACTGCATAACCGTAAACCCGGGAAAAAGCTGATCGCTGACGTTCGGCCAGGGCAATCAATCGCAAAATAAGCGCAACAAACAGGATTACCACCAGGCTGCTTCCAAGAAATCCAAACTCTTCACTAACTGTACAAAAGATAAAGTCTGTACTTTGTTCAGGTACAAAATCATACTTTGTTTGGGTTCCCTGAAGAAAACCTTTTCCTGAAATTCCTCCCGAACCAATGGCAATTTTACTTTGGTTGACATTATAGCCAATACCCAAGGGATCTTCTTTCATGCCAAGCATGTGTTCAATTCTGTCACGCTGGTGTTGCTCCAATGCCTGTGAATAGAGGTGATTTACCGAATTCAGATACAATACTGAAGCCATGACGATCAAGGAAAGAATCAGACCGTTTTTATGTTTTTGGCGCAAGAGAAATGGAAAAGATCCCAGGATAAAAACACTAAGTGAAATGCTGACAATCAGGGTCATACTTAATGACTGGAAATAGTTATCATTCAAAAAGTATAGGGCAATGATTATTATGGAGGGAATCAGTAAAGCCAGTACCAGGGCTTTGTTATCACGCTCATTGAGCCAGAACACGACAATCGCTATGGCTGCAATTCCGACCAGTATCCATGCCACGGGAAAAATCAGCGACAGGAGGAACAATGCTACGGCAAGAAAAACAACAAACAAGAGGATTTGATTCATTCCCTCTCTGTAAAAAACAAGAATAAAGGCTGTATAGACCAGTGCTGAACCTGTATCATTTTGCAATATAATCAACAGCATAGGGAAGATCATCACCAAAAGACCTATCAACAGGTGCCTGAACTTATCCAGACGAAACTGATAAGATGAGAACATTTGTGCCAGAGCCAGGGCAGTAAATATTTTGGCGAATTCTGCAGGCTGGAACCTGAAAAATCCAAATTCAAACCATGACTTTGCACCGTTGACTTCCTTCCCGAAAACAAGCACAGCTACCAGGCTAAGCATTGATACGACATACAGAAAATAGGCAAAAGCCGAGAAAAATTTACTGTCAATAAGAAAAATGATAAAAATGATCACAATACTTGCCGCTATCCAGACAAGTTGTTTCATTTGCCTGCTTCCGGGCTCAAAAAAACTGTCATGTTCCCCACCCCAGGAGGAAGACAGAATACTAAACCAACCGATAATCATCAGCAGAAGATAAATGACAATGCTAAACCAGTCAATCTGTTTAATTATTTTGCCTCTTTGTTTACTCATCTTCTGCCTCTTCTTTTAATGATATCAGATCAGCTTCCAGTATTCTGGTTTCTTTCCATTTGCTTTTTATTGTATCTGTGAGATATTTCTCCATCATCAGTGATGCAATGGGAGCAGCCCATGTACCTCCGTATCCGGAATTTTCCACATAAACGGCGATGGCAATTTCAGGATTATCTTTTGGAGCGAAAGCCATAAAGATACTATGATCTTCACCGTGTGGATTTTCCGCCGTTCCTGTTTTGCCGCAAACAGTGATATCCTGGATTCTGGCCAGGCGTGCAGTACCGTGCTCTCCGTTAACAGCGCCCTCCATGCCATCAATTAAGGGGGCATACAGGGATGTATCAAAGGAAAGCTTATGCTTTTCACTGTATTTTTCTTCCAGTCCTTCTCCCTGAATATCTTTTATCAGATGCGGTGTATAGTACCAGCCTCTGTTTGCAATTATGGCAGAGAAATTTGCAAGTTGCAGTGGTGTAGCAGTAATTTCACCCTGGCCTATGCTGAGAGAATAGATGGTACTAAAAGCCCAGCGGTATTCGCCATAAATCCTGTTATAAAATCCGGAATTGGGTATATATCCCGGACTCACAGACGGCAGCCCAACATCGAGGCGCTTACCGAACCCCATACTTGCCATTTTCTTTTGCCACAAATCAAGGCCAATGGGCGAATCTCTGAAAACTGAATTCTCATATCCTCTCTGCACCAGCCTCTTGAATACCTGATAAAAATACGGATTACAAGAATACTGAACTGCTTTTGTTACCGAAGTGGCTCTTGGATGATTATGGCAGCCTACGAGGGCTGTATTGCAGGCAAAACTGCTATTGACAGTAATAACTTCTTCATCAAGGCCCAGCAGGGCTTGTGCTACTTTGAAAGTGCTTCCCGGTGGGTAGGCAGCATTGATGGCCCGGTTAAATAGAGGTTTGTGTCCGGCTCTGAGCAGGCTGTCATAATAGTAGCCCCTGTTGCGGCCAATCAGCAGGTTAGGGTCATAATCAGGACTTGAGACCAAAGCAAGTACTTCTCCTGTAGCCGGCTGTATCGCCACAATACCACCGAGTTTGTTTTTCATCAGTTTTTCGGCATATCCCTGCAGGGGCGAGTGTATGGTTGCGGTAAGATTCTTTCCGGCAACCGGCGCCCTGTCATATTTGCCGTTTTCATAACTTTCTTTGATTCTGTTATGAGCATCAACCAGAAATATTTTAACGCCTTTTTCTCCACGCAACTCTTTCTCATAAGTGAATTCCAGACCATTTACACCAATATAATCACCTGGTTCATAGTATTCATTTTCATTGATGATTGACTGACTTACTTCACCGATATCACCAAGTACATGCGGAGCATTTCGATTGGTGTATTCCCTGACAAGGCGCGGCTGAACATAAAATCCTTTATATTGATAAATATATTCCTGTAATCCAGCATATTCCCTGGCCGACATGAGTTTAAAAAATGCGGAGGCCTTAAATCCCGAATAGGCAGTTGCTTTTACTAACCTTCTTTTGAAATCATCAGTTTCAATTCCAAGCTGTCTTGAAAACTGCAGCGTATCGAACGCTTCAACCTGAGCAGGAATAACCATCAGATCATAGGCTACCTGGTTGCTTGCCATGATTTTGCCATGTCTGTCGTAAATAATGCCCCGGGGCGGGTATTGTATGATATGCCGCTGACTGTTGTTAAGGGCAGAAACCTGGTATTCATCACTGATTACCTGCAAATAAAAAAGTTTACCTACCATCAGCACACCGGCAAATAGTACAATGCCAATAATCAGATATTTGCGTGATTCATGCTGTGTTTTCTTCATTATCTGCGAAACATGATGTACTGGCTCAGGATAATAAAAAAGCAACTTAACAGTGAATTAACCAAAGCTACAGCTATAGTTTGAAAAGCATACTGGAATGTAAAAGCCTCAAGGAAAAACAGGACAAGCTGGTGCGACAACAATATTGCCAGTGCATATTTAAGAAACCAGGACAAGCCGAAAAATGATATCCGCGGAGTGGTTCCCGGCTCATATCCATCTCTGGGGCTAAGCAGATTTAGAACACCGGGCCGCACAAAGGCTGCAAACACAGTGGCGGCAGCATTGATTCCGGGTGTATTCATAAAAGCATCAACTCCCAGACCAAGTCCAAAAGCCGATAGAAGTAACAACCATCCAGGCGTTTCAAATGGCAGCAGTAAGATAAACAAAACATAGAATGACGGATTAAAATACCGGCTTATCTGCATCTCATTAAATAAGAGCACCTGAATCAACAAACAGAGCAAAAACAAAAATGCATATTTTGGTATAAACTTAATCATTATCGTTTTCCAGGTTTACTTGTTCTTGAGCCAAAGGGTTCTTATATACATATACTGTTTGAATCTTCTTAAAATCACTGGCCAGTTTGATATCAATGTTCAGGAAGGCTGAATTCGGATCTCTGTTGACGTGACTGATGACGCCAACCAGCTTCCCGGCGGGAAAACTTGCACTAAAACCACTTGTCACGATGGTATCTCCTACTTCAGCATTAACATATGTGGGAATATCATCAAGCTGAGCAACACGGTACGATTGTCCGTTCCAGCTAAGGGAGCCAAAATAATCATTTCTTTTTATTTTCGCACTCAGATTAAAGTTGGTGTTGATAATTGGAATCACAGTGGCATAATGTGATGAACTTTCTTCTACCACTCCAATAACACCTTGCGGGCTAATGACGGCCATCTGTTTTTCAATGCCGTGGTTTTCACCTTTATTGATTGTCAGATAATTTTTTTGTCTGAAAACAGAGGAATTCACAACATCCGCAATAACAATTTCATCGAAATAATCGGGGTCGGATGTTTGCTGATACTCAATCAGACGACGTAATCTCAGGTTCTCTTTTCTGAGCTTTTCATTTTCATTTTTCAATAGAAAGAAATCAGTAACCTCTGTCCATTGCTCATTAACGAATCCAATCAGGCCGGAAGATGCATTGATAAAAGTTGCATGCTGAAAATTATTGTGCTGCACAATCAGAAACAAGGCAGCACCTTCCAGAATCAGGAATAAAAAAACAGCATAGTATTTTATCAGCAACCTGAGCAGATTTCTCATAAAGAATTTACCTCAGCAGGAATTGGAATTTATCAACATTTTTCAGAGCGATACCTGTTCCTCTGGCCACGGCATGGAGAGGATCCTCTGCTACATGCACAGGGATATTTGTTTTCTGGGCAATTCGCTTATCCAGCCCTCTCAGCAGTGCACCTCCACCAGCAAGATAAATACCACGATTGTATATATCGGCATACAATTCAGGCGGTATTTCTTCAAGCACTGCCATGATAGCTGTTTCCACTTTAGAGATGGATTTATCAAGGCTGTGAGCGATCTCCTGATGTGAGACCGGAATTTCGATGGGCAATGCTGTCATCTGATGCGGGCCGCGTATAACAAAGTCTTCCGGTGGATCATCTATTTCAGTCATAGCTGCACCCACTTTTATTTTAATTCCTTCGGCAGTTCTGTCACCGATTTTGATATTATGCTGATGGCGCATATATTCCATGATGTCATCTGTGAATTCATCACCTGCCACCCTGATGGACTTGTTGCAAACGATACCACCGAGTGAAATCACAGCAATTTCTGTTGTACCACCGCCAATATCCACAACCATAGTGCCCTCGGGGGCTTCAACATCAACTCCAATTCCGATGGCTGCTGCCATTGGTTCATAAATGAGGTAAGCTTCCCGGGCGCCTGCATGTTCGGCGGAATCCCGCACAGCTCTAATTTCTACCTCTGTACTTCCGGACGGAATACAAACAACCATTTTCAGGGAGGGTGTAATCATTCTTTTCTTTTTATTGATCATCTTGATCATACCCCTGATCATCATTTCTGCAGCATGGAAATCTGCAATAACACCATCCCGTAAAGGCCGGATTGTTCTGATGTTTTTGTGGGTTTTACCGTGCATCTGTCTTGCCTTATGCCCTATGGCCACAAGCTTTCCGGTTTTATCATCCAATGCAACGATTGACGGTTCATCTACAAGGATTTTATCATTGTAAATGATTATCGTGTTTGCTGTGCCAAGGTCTATGGCAATCTCCTGTGTTAAAAATGAAAATAAGCCCATTGTCTCTGTCTAAAGTTCACCCTAAAAGTAATAAAATTTCTTAATGTTTAAAATGTCTTGTCCCGGTAAAGACCATAGCCATATTATTTTCGTTACAAAAGTCAATGGATTCCTGATCTCTGATTGAGCCGCCAGGCTGAATAACAGCTGTTATTCCGGCTTTATTCGCAATTTCCACTGAATCTTTAAAAGGAAAAAACGCATCTGATGCCATTACAGAACCTGTCAGATCAAATGTAAAGGTTCTTGCTTTTTCAATGGCTTGTTTCAATGCATCAACCCTTGAGGTCTGACCAACCCCACTGGCAATAAGCTGCTTATTTTTCACCAATACAATTGCGTTGCTTTTGGTGTGCTTAACGATTTTGTTTGCAAAAATCAAATCATCTTTTTCCCGGTCGGATGTCTCTCTGCCTGTCACATCTTTCAAATCATCAGCCGCTTCTGCCTTCAGGTCTCTCTCCTGCATCAACACACCGTTCAGTACATTACGGAACTGGTATTTGTCCGGACTTTGGTTCTTGTGTACCAAAATAATCCGGTTTTTCTTTTTCTTTAAAGTTTCCAGTGCCTCTTCGGTATACCCCGGAGCAATGATTACTTCGAAGAATATTTTATGAATTTCTTCAGCAGTTTCTGAATCAATCATGGTATTGCTGACGATGATGCCACCAAAGGCAGAAACCGGATCACCGGCCAATGCATCCTTCCAGGCTGTTATTAAGTTCTCCCGGCTTGCCAGGCCACACGCATTGTTGTGTTTTAATATGGCCACTGTTGTACCCCGGAAATCATGAATCAGGGAGACTGCAGCATCAATGTCCAACAGATTGTTATAAGAAATTTCTTTACCATGCAATTGGTCGAACACCTTGTCGAAATCCCCAAAAAACGCTGCTTGCTGGTGAGGGTTCTCACCGTACCTCAATTTTTTAGGGTGATTATAGCTTTGTCGGAAGGCTGTATTCGCACCGTCGTCAAAATATGTAAAAATGGCAGCATCATAACCCGAAGACATTGCAAATGCATCCACAGCAAACTGTTTCCTTTCTTCAAGACTACTCTGTCCATGATTGTCTTCAAGGATATTCAGCAACTTATCGTATTGTTTCTGATTTGAGATGGTCAATACATCCTTGTAGTTTTTTGCAGCTGCTCTGATCAGGGAAATGCCACCAATATCAATTTTCTCAATGATGTCATCATGATCTGCACCGGAACTTACCGTTTTTTCAAATGGATATAAATCAACAATCACCAAATCAATATCCGGTATATCATGTGTTTCTGATTCCGCAATATCATTCTCTTCATCCCTGCGCTTCAGAATACCTCCAAAAATCTTAGGGTGCAAAGTCTTAACCCTGCCCCCCAAAATGGACGGATAAGAAGTAATATCCTCAACGCCTGTAACTCCCACACCACAGGATTCGATGTACTTTTGCGTACCCCCTGTAGAATAAATCCTTATATCCAATTCATCCAATTTGTGAATAAGTGACTCCAGGCCATCTTTGTCATAGACTGAAATCAGTGCAGATTTAATTGTCTTCATGCCATTTGTAAATTGTCAATATTAGTACCATTATTTATGGCCTCAAAGTTACAAATTTATGCTTCTGTATCAAAGGTATAGTAAGTTTTGTTTACAACAATTTCCACAACACCATTCCCTTGCAAATACTGGTTTTTTATTACTGTTTGATTTTTATTAGATGCTGAATGCATGATTTTTTTTATCTTCGTATCAAATGATGAAATTTAACGTATTCATAAACATCGCATTGCTGATCTGTGGTTTCTGCCTGAATACAGCTTTTGGTCAAAAAAATGACAGCGCCAAGATGGTAAGGTACTCCTCCGAATACACATTCAAGGATGGTATTTATCTTGAATACAGCCAGTTCAGAAACAACTCTCCTCTTGATTTCTCTGCCACAAACCTGCCCTCCCCCAAACAAACCAGGCCGGACAAAGCCATGGACGAAACCGTGGAAATAAGTTATTTCGATGAATTCGGGATAAAAAAAGTAGTTGCGGTAAACAATATATGGGGATATTGTTACCAGGATAAAATCTATGTGCAGCATTCAGGCGGTTTTCACATGCTCCCCTATATTGGCAGCATCAGTCATTTTGTTGCAGAAATTCAGGTAAGATACAGCAATCGTGCAGACCCGTTTTATGATCCTTATTATGTTTATTCAGGGCCATCCAGCTATATCACGACGGAAACCAGACAAATGATCCTTGATACTGAAACCGGCAAGATATTTGAATTCACACCTGAAAATATTCTCAGGCTAATTCAGGACGAACCGGAATTGCATGCAGAATATGCCGAATTGCGCAAACGCAAACAACGAAAAATGATGTTTTACTATATCAGGATGTACAATGAGAAAAACGAACTATATTTCCCTGCTGATTAGCCTGAGCCTGGTGAGCATAATGACATTCCCACTGAATGCCCAGGTGAGCATTCCCATGGGGTCACCATCAGAAATACGCAGATTTGAAAATTCAAAAACATACATTGTCAAAGAAAACATCATGATTTCTGATTATAATCTTGCCATAGAGAAACTTGCAGAGGAGCATTGGTATTTGACCAACACCGAGACAATTTCATTCACAGAGTTTAGAAAAAAACGCAAAAATCCCAATGCCTCATTTATTTACATGAATCCTGTTTATTTTGAGGATGATAAAACACAAACTGCATATGAATATATGTTCCTGTCTTTGGGTGATTCCTCAGGAGAACCTGAGCAAATGACTGATTTATGTGCAGTACCGCTGGCAGTAAAAAATGCAGAACAGGAAGACTATGTTTACAAGATAGGCCTGGTTTTACAATTTATGCAAAATCATGTAATCACAGCAAAGCAAAATAATTCTCTGGATGAAAAAAGCATAGTGGATTACTACACAAGCCAGCCATACCGCATTGAAAATAAGGAACTCTGGCTAATTAAATCAGAAATCGAAACTTCTCTGCGACAAAAATCCGGAATGAAATCAGTTTATCCTTATCCATTCCGGTATGTTGAAAAAGAAGATGTAACAAATGCCATTGCTGAAAACAGGGACGATGTCATTATACTTCACCTGATACCTGCCGGAAAAAATGATTTCTGCTTCAAGCTATTCCTGAATGCAGGAAATGCAGAATTATATTATTACGATCACCACAAAATAAATAACAGAAAACCCTCTTTTCTACTCGGGAAAGACCTAAAAAAATTTGCAAAGTGACTTACGAAGAATGCCTGAAAATCATGTTCAATTCTCTGCCCATGTATCAGCGGCAGGGCAAAGCTGCATATAAGGCAGATTTGAATCGTACTCTTGCCATTGACAAGCATTATCATCATCCGCACAAAAACTGGAAAAGCATTCATGTTGCCGGAACCAACGGCAAAGGTTCGGTTTCCCACATGCTGGCTTCTGTATTGCAGGAAGCAGGGTACAAAACCGGTTTATACACCTCACCTCATCTGAAAGATTTCAGGGAACGGATTAAAGTTAACGGTATAATGATTCCTGAATCTTTTGTGATGGATTTCATGGAAGAAGGACTGGACTATTTTCGTGAACTCAGTGCTTCCTTTTTCGAAATGACTGTTGCTTTGGCATTTGATTATTTTCGCACAGAAAAGGTTGATGTGGCCATCGTTGAAGTTGGGATGGGAGGGCGCCTGGATTCAACCAATATTATCACTCCCCTTGCGTCTGTAATTACAAATATCGGACTTGACCATACCGCATTTCTGGGAAAAGATGTGCGATCCATAGCCGGAGAAAAAGCCGGCATTATTAAGCCGGATGTTCCGGTGATTCTTGGTACAGACGATCCCGTTGTTGAGGATGTTGTGCATGAGACCTGCCGGAAACATAACACAACATGGATTTCTGCACCCAAAAAGGTATCACTTTCAAATGTCGGTGTAGAAAGTGGCTTGCGTAGCTATAAGGTTTCGGGCTACAACGGAATTGATGCCATCACCTGTGACCTGTCAGGAACCTATCAGCAATGGAATCTTCAGACAGCCCTTACAGTAATTGAGCAGGTAAATTCCATCCTGCCAATTGATCGCTCTGCGGTAAAAAACGGCTTGGCGAAGGTGATAAAAAATACCGGCATGATGGGAAGGTGGCAAAAGTTGAGATCATCACCAGCTGTGTATTGTGATGTTGCACATAACAAGGAAGGCCTTTTTCATGTAATGGAACAGTTGGAAGCTGTCCGCAAGGGCAAACTGTTTATTGTTCTGGGAGTAGTAGATGATAAGGCCCTGAATCGCATATTGCCGGTATTTCCCAAAGATGCAAATTACATTTTCACACAGGCAAACATACCGCGTGCGCTTTCTGCCACAATTTTGCAAAAAGAAGCATCACAATACGCTTTATCAGGCAAAGTGGTTGACAATGTGAGGCTTGCGTATAACTATGCTTTAAGCATTGCTGCGCCCAATGATACGATTTTTGTTGGGGGTAGTACATTTACAGTTGCAGAAATTTTATAAATATTTAAAAAAGTTTTGGAAAACTAAAAAACACACCTATCTTTGCATCCGCATTTGAGGAAACTCAATGCAATTGTTCTCAGGAATAGGGCGGTTAGCTCAGTTGGTTCAGAGCATCCCGAATTT
>JBNJGS010000012.1:0-55223 GCA_051747965.1 Bacteroidota bacterium | reverse complement strand
AAGTTAAGCACACCAGCGCCGATGATACTACATTCGTGGAAAAGTAGGTCGCCGCCTTATTTTTAAAGCCTTGCGCTAGCGCGTAAGGCTTTTTTTTTGTACTTTAGTCATCAATGAAAAAATTACTGATATACATCCTCTTTATCCTGACAGGAACAGCTAACCTGCAGGCTCAGCATGAAGGACTTGAAAGACATTTCAATACCTGGAAACTAAACTATACACCGGATACCATTGACAGTTTCTTTTCCCGGGATACCCTGCTTGAAAACTTCCACCTTTTCGAACCAATTTACCGCCAAAGCATTCACGGAGGTATGCTCACAGGAAACAACGGACAAGCATTTATGCCTTTTGACTATTTCTCACGCCCTCCCCTGCCCGATTTTATTTTCAGAAACAACTATACAGCCTATTTTTCCAGACCTGAAAATGTAACATATTTCAACGCCAGAAAACCCTTTACCCGCTTTGATTTTAATTCTTCAGACGACGGCTATGAAGACGTACAAGGCATTTTTACAATCAATGCAACACCATTTCTCAATGCAGGTGTAAAATACCATTCCATCAAAACTGACGGTAGTTTTATTCACTCCGCATCCAAAAATAAGGACTTTGTCCTCTGGCAATCTTTCACCGGACGCCGATACCAAAACCATTTCAACATTATTGCCAACTCCCAGTCTGCTCAGGAATTCGGTGGCATATCCAACGATACCGCATATATCGATGGAACCAGAATAGACAATCTTTCCGTCAGCTTGAATGATGCAACCAGCGATCAGAAAAACCAACACATATTTTTTGCACATGAATACAGGCTGGGAAATATGTCTGAGGACAGCATTTACACGGAAACCGACACCTTGTTACAACTAAAATATCATGGCAATCTAAGCATTTACCAGGACATCAAATTTAGCCGTAATTGGCGGATATTTTCAGATATTCCGGGCGACAATTACATCAACGTGTACAGAGACCCAACTGCTACATTTGATTCTGTAGCTCTTGTCAAAGGTAGACATCAGGCAGGAATGCAATATTTTGGAGAAAAAGACAGCCTGAAAATTTACAGACTTTTTGCCGGAATCATCAATGAAGGGAAACGCTTTCACCTGCCCTCCGGAGATGAGCTGATTCAAAATCACTATGTAAAACTCAGTATTCGCAGCCTGGCAGATACACCTCTGGAATACGCTGCAAATATTAAATACGGCCTGGCCGGAAGGAGACAATCGGATTTCCACTCACATGTAGATCTTAGCTGGCATTCTGACAGCCTAAACTGCTTCAGTCTGCAATCTGATATCAGGCACGAAAGAGCAAACTATTTTTATGAACATTACGCGTCAAACCATTTTGCCTGGGATCAAAAGCACCGCAATGAAAAGGAACTCAAAAGCCGGATTCAGTACCAAAACAAAAAAATTGAGCTTACTATACGACTTAACCACAGTTTGCTTATTGATCCGGTTTATATTTCACCGGCAGGCATTCCAAAACAATACATAGGTCCTGTAAGCATTTCCGGGGCAGGCATCGGCAAAGATTTCAGGCTTGGTGCCTTTGGTTTGCGCACAGACCTCATTTATCAGAACATCAGTGTGGATTCCGTTCTACATGTACCGGATATTCTGGCATTTGGCGGAATTTATTTTGAACACGACCTTTTTGACCATAATATGCGCTTGAGAACAGGCGTAGATGCAAGATTCCATTCTGACTACAAGGCTGTTACATATATTCCGGCAACAGGATTTTTTGCCCCGGCCTATGACCAAAAACTTCATGAAAGCCTCTTGCTGGATGCATTTTTAAGCTTCAAAGTGAAACGATTCAGGGCTTTTATCCGTTATAATAATATAGGCGGAGATTTTCTAAACAATGCGGCATGGTCATTGCTGCATTATCCCCAACGTCCATCAGCCATTAGCTTTGGATTTTCGTGGGAATTTTATGACTAAGAAAGCCCGATATCATGAAAAACAAGAATTACAGAATAATCACATACGGTACTATGATATTGCTGGCCTTGTTTTTTGGTCATTGCCAGCTTAGTACGAAAGAAAAACAAAAGGATGAGGAAGTTCAGTCCAAAACTGTTGATTTTGACGACATCACTCAACGCGGCGAACTTATTGCGGGTGTCAGTACCAACTCAACGGACTATTTTGTTTACAGAGGCCAACCCATGGGATTTCAGTATGACCTCTTACGGAAATTTACAGACAAGCATGAACTGGAGCTAAAAATCATTGTAGAAAACGATCTGATCAAAAGCACAGAATACCTGAAAAATAAAGAGATTGATCTCATAGCCCAGAGCCTTACCATCACACCAGAGCGTAAAACATATCTGAATTTCACTGAACCAATAGCACAAACACGTCAGGTATTGGTACAACGGCACTCCACAAGAAATGACAGCATTGAATTTATCAGAAATCAGCTCGATCTGGCAGGTAAAACCGTTCACATACAAAAAGGAGGGGCCGCATACAGCAGACTAAAAAACCTTTCCGAAGAGATAGCTGATAGCATCCATATTGTTGAAATTGATTCGCTGGAAATGGAGGAAATTATCCATCTGGTTTCAAACGGAACAATTGATTATGCTGTCTGTGATGAAAACGTGGCCACCATCAATGAAGCCTATTACAAAAATATTGACGTAAAAACACCTGTTAGTTTTCCACAGAAGCTGGCCTGGGCGATCCGGCAGGAATCTTCAGACCTTGCTGATACCATAAATACATGGCTGAAATCATATAAAGAAACCTCCGAATACAAATTTTTGTACCACAAATACTTTAAAAGTTCGCGAGCCAAAACCACCAGACAAAGCGAATTTTATTCCGGTGAAGGCGGCTATATTTCTCAATATGATCCATATATAAAAGAAGCCAGTGAAATGATTGACTGGGACTGGCGCCTGCTTGCTTCCCTTATTTTTCAGGAATCTCGTTTCAATCCTGATGCAGTGTCCTGGGCAGGTGCTTTTGGAATTATGCAATTAATGCCTGCCACTGCAGATTTTCTGGGTGTTTCACAAAACTCCTCAGTACCCGAGCAAATTTATGCCGGAGCAAGGTATATTCAATATCTGGATAACAAAATCCCTGAATCAGTAACCAATTTTCAGGACAGGGTGAAATTCATTCTGGCTTCCTACAATATCGGACCAGGACACATTTTTGACGCGATGAGGCTTGCGGAAAAATACGGCAGAAATCCCAATGTCTGGGACGGAAATGTAAGGTATTTTCTAATGCATAAATCCAATCCGCGCTATTTTGAGGATGAAGTGGTAAAACACGGCTACTGCACAGGCATACAGCCAATAAATTATGCCGAGGAAGTGGTAGAAAGATACGAACACTATCGCAATGTTATTCCGATGACCTGAGTGAATCCTCGAGAACAACTTCCGGGGTAATCACCGTATTGCTCTTATTTCCCGCCCTGTCCAGGAGATAACATCTCAACTTTATGGTATCACCTTCAAAAGGGGGGAAAAAGTCAATTTCTGAAACTTTGATATACCCTTTTAAACTCGGATTATTTGCCGTTGTTGCAAAATATGGTATCCGGTATTCATACGGCACAGCCAGTTCTTTAACTTCGTAAGCCCCATCCACTTTCTCAAGCAAATCAATGAAGAAGTTTTTGCTGTCCTCAGCAGATGCACTGTCGGTAGGCTCCTCAGCACCGATGTCTCCATCGCCATCAATAAAATACACATTCAGCGTTCCGGACAATATCTCATTACCAAGAGCATCAGTAGTATCGCTAAGACGCAGTGATTCATAGGATATCTCAGGTTCGGGCGGATACTCTTTCACTTCATAGCATGATGCAAGTGCCATTATTGCCATAAAAGAAAACAGGTATGTTGAAATATTTGATTTCATTACCGTAAAGTTACAGAAAAATAACGAATTCCGGATTAATATATTTTCATCTCCCACTGGAAAAGAAGAAGTCCCGCCAAAGCAGGACTTCATCAGTTGTATTGCAGTAAACATTCCAGTATTTCCGGGGTCTTAGTCCTCTATCAAATCAATAGATCTGCGTACAAATTTATTCAGTGCTTCTCCGCGCAGCATATTGTTGGATAAGAGTGCAAGGTCAACAAGTTGTTTGACAAGTTTTGTATCTCTGCCAAATGACTGCAGCTTTTCTTTTTTGCTCTCCTGCTTTTTCCCGAGGGCATCCTGCAGATCTTTCAACTTATCCTTTTCTTCTTGCTTTACTTCCTCTTCTTTCTTCTCTTTTTGCGCAGCATCCAGCTTATTTATTTCCGTGTTGAGCTCTTCAATTTCACTTTCCAGTTTATCCAGATCTTTACCCAGAGATTCATTTGCCTGGCTGCTGATGTTGCCAATCAACGGGTGATTTGTATTGACCACCAGTTTGTATGAATCGGGCAAATTGTCGTACATACCACCGCTGAGCTTTGACATGTCTTTCATTCTGCGCATAAACTCTTCCTGGGTAATCATCACAGGCATGGCCTTCTCGTCCAGTGGTTCGGGAGCCACAATAAAATTGCCTTCCGAGGGCACCTGAGATTCAAACACAGATGTAAGTCTGTTTTCTTCTTTGGGTTTTAACTTACTTTCTTTTTTCTCGTCTTTGTTAATCAGCTTATCAACTACATCAGAATCAACTCTTACAAAGCGCGTGTTTTCAAGCTTTGTTTCCAGATGATTCACAAAATGTGTATCAATCTGTCCATCCATAAGAAGCACATCGTATCCCTTGTCATTGGCATCATTGATATAGGTGTATTGTGCATCCTTATCCGTGGCATAGAGATAAATCAACTGTTTGTCCTTATCGGTTTGATTTTCTTTAATGATATTTTTGTATTCTTCAAGCGTGAAATGTTTGCCTTCTGAATTTTTCAGCAAAGTAAAGTCTTTGGCACGCTCGTAAAACTTTTCTTCCGAAATCATGCCATATTCGATAAATACTTTGAGATCATCCCATTTCTCTTCAAACTGCTTTCTGTCATTTTTAAAAATTTCCTGCAACTTATCCGCAACTTTTTTGGTGATATGTCCTGAGATTTTCTTGACATTTCTGTCACTTTGCAGATATGAGCGTGAAATATTCAGCGGGATGTCGGGTGAATCAATCACACCATGCAGCAAGGTGAGGAATTCAGGTACAATGCCTTCCACGGAGTCGGTTACAAATACCTGATTGCTATACAACTGAATTTTATTCCTCTGCATGTCAATATTTTGCCGGATTTTTGGAAAATACAGGATACCTGACAGATTGAAAGGATAATCCACATTCAAATGGATATGGAAGAGCGGTTCATCAAACAAAGTAGGATAAAGTTCTCTGTAAAAAGCCTTGTAATCCTCATCTTTAAGCTCAGCAGGTTGCTGTGTCCATGCAGGATTAGTATTGTTGACAATATTGTCCTCATCTGTCTCTATTTCCTGATCATCTTTCCATTCTTTTTTCTTACCAAAAGCAATGGGTACGGGCAAAAACTTACAGTATTTATCAAGGAGTGCCTGGATTTCTGAATCTTCCAGAAATTCTTTGTTTTCTTCATCAATATGCATGATAACATCGGTACCAATATGCTCTCTTTCTGCATCAGAAATGGCATATTCCGGGTTACCGGAGCATTCCCAGCGAACAGCTTTTGCGTCTTTTTTCCAGGATTTCGTTACCACTTCAACCTTCTCACTAACCATAAAGCTTGAGAAAAATCCCAGTCCGAAATGACCAATGATTGCATTGGCATCGTCTTTATATTTTTCCAGGAATTCTTCAGCACTTGAGAAGGCAATCTGATTCAGATACTTAATCACCTCTTCTTCTGTCATTCCTATACCAAAATCACTTACGGTAATTGTTCCTGCATCCTTGTCAACTTTAACACGAATTGTTTCTTCCGGCATTTGCTGATCAAACTCGCCTCGTTTGGCAAGTGTTTTGAGTTTCTGGGTAGCATCCACAGCATTGGAGACAATCTCCCTGAGAAAGATTTCATGGTCTGAATACAGAAACTTTTTGATTACAGGAAAAATGTTTTCACTGGTGACATCTATTTTACCTTTGCGCATAATCTCTTAATTTTTTGTTTCCCTCAAGTTCGCAAAGGTTGTGCCATCAAAGATAATGTGACAAAAAGGCAGGTTGGCTGTCAATGCTGATTTAATTGTTGATAAAGTACATGATCAGAAATGTAAAAACGGCAGCCATCAGCACTCCGACAAACACCTGAGTTGCAGTTCTGCTCTGACTTTGTTTTTTATCCAGCTCGTATTTTGCAGCAATGCGCTTGATTGTGGCAGAAATGTGGTCAAATGCATTGTCCTCTTTTTTAATGAATGCAGCCGGGGTATAATTTCCTGCTGTTGGCTTGATATTGTAATTCACTCTGGCCGACAGGATAAGCACTTCTGTATCAGGACTATGATGTTTAATCAATGGCAGTAATTCCATGCCGGTTTTTGCATCTGGTTCATCGCCGCTTTTCAGCAGATAATCAAGGATTACAATTTTCTGGTTTTTGCGCTTTTTACAGTCCTGAATAAATTGCCGTATAAAAGTTTTTCCGGAATTATATGTATGTAGATTGTATGGCAAATCAAGCTGGAATCTTTTCCTGAAATAATTCAGATAAAGGTCATCATCATCCACATAATACACATCTATGACATATTCTTTGGCCATTTAAAATTTCTTTGATGGTTTGCGCTGTTTTAGTTTTTTGATTTTTTCATTTTCCTCATAATTAATGGCAATATCAGGATCTATATCAGATACAAAATACCATATACCATTTTTGTATTCAAATGCATCATAGGAAAAGTCCGGGCCGTAATATTCCCAATGTCCGATCATTTTCGGATTTCCTGGTGACAAATGGTCAAAGACGATCATATCCTGCCTGGTGTTATGATAAAGTTGCATCTGGGCTTTGGTTGAATACCTGAAAACGATACGATCCTCCCTGTCCCTGTCTATCCGGAAATTATTGTCACCAAACTGCGGCAGGTCTTTCCGGCCAAACTCAAGGGTTTCAATAACTTTTTGCTGTACCAGATCATCCTGCCCCTTCCATCCCAACAAGGTATACAAGGTTTTCCTTCCATCTTTTTTTTCGATAATATCGTAATAAACAGCACCATACCATTCCGTATGATAATGATACCGGGCACGACTGTCTGTGGAGAAGTCGGTCTTATCTTTAAGCTCATGCACATGATAGGTATCCTCATCAGGCATATGCTGAATAAAACCATAAAAACGGTGTGTCATATCATTAAACATAAGATTCCAGGTGAAAATTCTTAGTTTTCCATCATCGGATTCCAGAATATGAATATATTTGAGAGAATCATAGTTGTAAGAGAAGGAAGCAGGATCCTCCAACAATTCCCGGAAATCATCAAGTGCTTTTTGATTGGCACTCCGTTTGGCTTCATCAGCCCATGTATTTCGGGCATCTTCAAGGTATGCACTGATATCCTGTAAATCACCGGCAGAATAATAAGTCCTGTCCTGTCCCACTGCAAAGGAGGAAGAACACAAAATAAAAGCTGCTATGAATATCATCTGCTTCATACCTGTACAAACGAACATTGGTCTGTTTATGTTTTACAGCTCAACGAATTTACGGAAAATTATTGAGTTAACAAGTAAGGTCATGCATTTCAGGCAGTTCATAAAAACTGGTATTACACTCTCTCCACCACATCAAGAATCAGCTTCACAGAATCCCTTATCTGTTCTTCAGTGATAATCAGCGGAGCTCCTATGCGGAAAGCGTTGGGTTTGAAAAGGAATAAATCGGTGATGAATCCACCGTCTTTTGCTCCGAGTTCCATCACACGGGCAGCCTCCCTGGGGGTTTCCATTTCTATACCGATGAACAAACCTCTGCCCCACACCTTTTTGATGCGCGGATGCTCCAGCATGTCAAAATAAAGCTGTGCTTTGGCCTCAACCTGTTCCACAAGCTTATCACGAAGCAGCACTTTCAGGCTGGCAAGGGCAGCAGCACATGACACAGGGTGCCCTCCAAAGGTGGTAATATGTCCCAGGACAGGGTTGGTTTTAAAGCTATCCATAACTGATTTGTCGGCCACGAATGCTCCCAGGGGCATGCCTCCTCCAAAAGCTTTGGCCACGCACATAATATCGGGTGTGACGTTCCAGTGCTGGTGAGCGAAGAGTTTACCTGTACGTCCAAAGCCGGTTTGAATTTCATCAAATATCAGCAGGGCACCTACCTCCTTGCACCGGGCTTTCAGGGCCGGCAGAAAATCATCATCCGGTATCCGGATTCCAGCTTCCGATTGTATGGGTTCGAGAATCACAGCTGCGGTATGATTGTCAATCATGTCAAACTCATCCTGATCATTGAATTTGAGAAAATGTATATCCGGAAGTAAAGGGCGATAATTGCGTTTGAATGACTCGTCTCCCATGAGTGAAAGGGCTCCCTGAGAACTGCCGTGATATGCTTTATCGAAAGCAATGATTTTGCTGCGTCCGGTGTATCGTTTGGCAAGTTTCATTGCCCCTTCAACAGCTTCTGATCCACTGTTAACGTAGTATACCGAATTCAGTGAAGACGGGAGCTGGTTTACCAGCAAATCGGCCAGTTCTACCTGTACCGGCTGCACAAATTCACCATATACCATAAGGTGCATATGTTTGTCCACCTGCTCTTTTATGGCTTTATTGATTTCAGGATGCCGGTGTCCCAGATTACTGACAGACACGCCTGAAACCAGGTCGTAAAAGGCCTTGTTATTTTCGTTGTACACATATATGCCATCTGCGCGACTTGCCTGGAACATCATGGGATGCTCAGAGGTTAGTCCCAGCCGTTGCTGAAAAAGTGATCGGATTCCTGTATGTTGCATATCAATTCATAAGATTCAGGCTTTCCATCAGTTTATCTTTATAAGATTTGCCGATGGGTAATGATGCCTTACCGTCCTTGAGTTTTACATTGATTGTGTTGCCCGTAATTGAATAAATTTTCCCTGTATTCACGAAATAGGATCTGTGGATTCGGACAAATTTATCTTTTGGCAATTGGCTTTCAATTGCTTTCATTGTAAAATGGATAAGATGTCTTTTGTCGTAAGCCTGTAGAGAGATATAATTTTCCTGTGCTTCGATGTAGTATATATCACTGAATTTCACCCTAATAAGGCTGGAGTTTTCTTTAATAAAAATCTCATCTGAAGTAGCAGGGATATCTTTTTCCTGATATTCGGCCGATTCTTTTTCTGATTTGTCAATGGCTCTTTGCACAGCTTTGAAAAATCTTCCGTAAGTTATTGGTTTTAACAAATAATCTGTCACATCATAATCAAAAGCATTGATGGCATATTTGTCTTTCCCGCTGACAATGATTACCCGCGGCGATGTTCTGAGATTCTCAAGAAATTCCAGGCCAGACATTTCCGGCATTTCCACATCCAGAAAAATGAGATCTATATCTTCTCTGTCCCCCATTTCTTCAAGAGCGTTCACAGGGTTTTGAAATGACCCCAGCAGATGCAGCCTTTGGGTTTTCCGGATAAACCTTTCAATGAGCTGCCGGATTATATGATCATCATCAACAATAATACAATTCATCATGATACAGATTTTCTATGCCACCTTCAAATGTATACAAATTTTTCTTTAATCGCAACTGAAATGGGAGATATTTGACTTTTGTTGATCCGGCACGAGAGATATCAGCATTCTTTCCAGGTTTTGCAATTTACCACTGGTAAAAAAAGCGGATTTTCCCGCAACCTGATTTATATTGATTTTTCTGTGTTGCATGAGCAGGTCTTTTGTGCGTCGTGCTATGGCATCGGCAGGATCGATGATTTTCATTGAATCTCCGGCAATTCTGCGGATCAGAGGGATAAACAAAGGATAATGTGTACATCCCAGCACAAGTTGGTCAACCTGAGCCTGCATCATAGGTTCAATATATTTTCTAAGCAGGCGTTCAGCTTTTGCAGAGTTGACCATGTTTTTTTCTGCAAGCTCGACAAGACCTTCACCTTCTCTGAAATGGATTTTCACGTAAGGATTGTATTTTTCCCTGTTTCGTTTAAACAGGGCACCACTGAATGTACCTTGTGTGGCAAGTACTCCCACATTTCCTGTTTCAGAGAGCAGGGAAGCCGGTTTAATAGCAGGTTCCATTCCCACAAAGGGAATATCAGGATGGGATTCTCTGAGAAAATCAATGGCTGCTGCAGTAGCTGTATTGCAGGCAACAACGATCAGCTTTGCCCCGTCTTTTAGGAGCAAATCGGTAATACACATGCTGCGCTCAATGATTTCTTCCCTGCTCCGGCTACCATAAGGTGCAAATTTACTGTCTGCATAATAGATAAACGATTCACGGGGAAGAAAGGCAGACACAACCTTCCAGACAGACAATCCGCCCAGACCGGAGTCGAACATACCAATGGGTGCTTCAGACTTACTCATAATGTAAAAATAAAAAAAGACCATCATATTGATGGCCTTTCTCTACATAATTTTATTAATTACAGACCGAGCTTAGTTTTCACCATATCAGTCAGGTCATTACTGTCTTCAGATTTGTACAGCAACACTGAGTCATCATATATGTAAGTATACCCTTCTTCATCACCGACATCCTTGATTGCAGTCCTGATTTTCTCATAGATGGGTTTCAGTAACTCCTGTTCTTTTTCCTGCATGTCTGATTGTGCGCTTTGCTGAAAACCCTGGATTCTCTGCTGGAGTTGTTGAATTTCCATTTCTTTATCGCTTCTTACAGCAGCACCCCAGGTCTCATAATTTTCTTCATACTCCTGGTATTTTCTTTCAAACTCCGAATTCATGGTTTGTAACTGGTTTTCCAGTTGTTTAGAGTACTCAGTAATTTGTTTTTCTGCCTGCGCACGTTCCGGCATTTCTTTGAAGATGGCTTCTACTCTTACGTATCCGAGTTCGGCTTTCTGTGCAAAACTGCCAGCGGCACTACTTAGCAAGAGTGCAAGTGCCATAAATAATCCAATGCGTTTCATCATATTCTGTTTTTTGTTTAAATTTCTAATATTATGCAAAGTTAACAATTAATTTTTGTAGCCCAGCTTTCGGAGCACATCATCGCTCTTATCATATTTTGGGTCAGTATAAAGCATATTCATGCTATTGGCTGTATCAAAGATAACAGCATAATTGCCTTCCTGGGCGATTTCTTTCACAGCATTAAAGATATCATCCTGAATCGGCTTAAGCAATTCTTTTCGTTTCTGGAATAACATGCCTTCTCGCCCGAAATATTCCTGCTGCAATTGGCGCATTTCTTTTTCTTTCTGGATGATTTCCTCTTCACGTTTTGCTTTCAACTCGTCTGTAAGGAAAACCTTTTCTGATTTAAAGTCTTCATACATTTTTTCGATTTCGTCTTTCATTTCATCAATTTCCGTTTTCCACTGCTCGGACAATTCGTTCAACTGTTGCTGTGCAGTTTCATAAGTAGGGATATTGTTCATGACGTAATCAGTATCAACGTAAGCATATTTTTGTGCAAATAAGCCTGTTGAAGCAAAGATGACTGATAATAATATTACAAGTTTTTTCATAATGATAAGGTTTTTGTTTCAGAACTATCTATCTGCAAATAACAGGCCAAAATTAATAAATTAGAATTGCTGACCAATAACAAAATGGAATTGAGATCCGTTCACCCCGGTTTTTCCATGAATTTCATCGAATCCATATCCCCAGTCGACACCCAGCATTCCAATCATAGGCATATAAACTCTGATACCAAAGCCGGCTGATCGTTTTAAGTCAAAGGGATTATAATTGTTGAAATCATACCATGCATTTCCGCCTTCAATAAAGGCAAGGCCGTAAAAAGTAGCCGTTGGATTCAGTGAAAGTGGATATCGTAACTCCAGGCTGAACTTATTGTAAAGATTTCCGCCATCGGAGGGTGTGAGTGAATTGTTGGTATAGCCTCTCAATCCTACTGTTTCCCGTCCGTACAGGTTGTATCCGTACAACCCATCGCCACCAAGCTGAAAACCCTCAAATGGGGATGGTCCCACATCGCTGTTGTAATATGCCAGGAATCCGAATTCAAATTTTGAATGTAGTACCAGCGCTCTGCTTCCTCCTTCTTTGGACCCAAGCAGGGTAGTAAACCAATCTCCTTTGAATTTCCATTTATGATATTCAATCCAGTTATATTTTTCCTGCGGTGTCATTCCCGAATAGTCTTTATCACTCAGCAATGAGAATGGTGGTGTCAGTTCCACTGAAAGATTCATGTCGCTGCCCCGTGTTGGGAAAATGGGGTTTGGTCCGCTGCTTGAGCGCCCGAGATCGGCTGTAAAGTTGATGTTGTTTGAAGTACCGTCATCATAAATGAAGCCAGACCATTGATATATATTGTAATGTTTGTATCCGAGTGCTGTGTAAAGCGTAAAAAAGTCATCAGGCCACTTGAGACGCTGACCGAGGCCTGCAGAGGCACCGGTAACAATAAACTTTTGAGCGGTGCTATCCGATCCGTATGTCTGTCGTGAATTATAGACAGAAACCGATAGTGAATTGGGTTTACGTCCGCCAAGCCATGGTTCAACAAAAGAAAAGCTATAATTCTGATAATATGGGCCACTGGCCTGTGCCCTCAGGCTGAGTCTTTGTCCGTCACCGGCGGGCAATGGTCTGTAAGCCGAAGGATTAAAAACATTTTGTAATGAGAAGTTATTGAAGGTGAGCCCAAGTGTTCCCACAATCATACCGGCACCATAACCACCGCTCAATTCGATCTGATCGGAAGGCTTTTCTTCGACAATATATTCCAGATCGACAACGCCTTTTTCCGGATCCGGCTCAAAATCCACATTGAGTTTTTCCGGATCAAAATACCCCAGCTGAGCAAGCTCCCTGATTGTACGTTGGATATCTGAGCGTTTATAGAGATCACCCGGGCGGGTTCTGATCTCCCGCAGTACCACATGATCATTGGTTCGTGTATTTCCATTGATTGTCACTTCGTTGATTCTGGCTTGTTTTCCTTCGTATATCTGCATTTCAAGATCGATGGAATCGCCTTCCACATTGACCTCAACAGGTGTAATATTGGAGAACAGATAGCCATTGTCCTGATAGAGTGAGAAAACGGAATTCTCACCCATGAGTCGTTCATCAAGAAGTTGCTGGTTATACACATCCCCACGCTCAATACCAAGTACACGGGTGAGCTGTTCGTTGTTATATTTTGTGTTTCCTATCCAGTCAATCTCTCTGAAATAGTATTTATTTCCTTCATCAATGACAAGCTTCAGGTTGATGGTGTTATCGTCATTTTTCCAAATTGAATCTTTGATAATACGTGCATCACGGAATCCTTCTTCATTGTACTTTTTTATCACTGCTTTTTTATCGTCCCTGAAATCTTTGCGAATAAATTTAGAAGATTTAAAAACATTGTACCATGCTTTTTCCTTGGTTTCTTTCATTGCCCGTTTGATTTTGAAATCTGACAAATGCTCATTGCCCTCCAGAATGAGATTGTCGATTTTTATCCTTTCTCCCTTGTCGACATTGATGGTAAGGATAACATTGTTTGTCATCGTAGTATCATTCTCCTGCTGTACATCAACAGACACATTCAGGAAGCCCTTATCAACAAAATATCGCTTCACACCTGCATCGATATTCATGAGAAGGTTTTCAGTTACCTGAGATCCCTTTGTCAGTTTCAGGTTTTCACGCAAATCGTCGGCTTCGCGTTTTTTTACACCTTTGAAAGTAAATTTTGACAAGCGGGGTCGTTCCTCCAGTTTAAGATTTAGAAAAATCTGCTGATTAACGATTCTGTCGGCAAGGATTTCCACATCAGAAAACAGTCCTTGTTCCCAGAGCTTTTCCACTGCGGAAGTAATCTCCTCTCCCGGTACAGTGATGGTATCACCTACCTGCAAACCTGAAAGGTGTATAATCACGGAGTGGTCAAGGTGATTGATCCCGGTGACTTCAACTCCCCCAATCACATATTCTTTTGGGTTGTTGTAATTAATTCTTGTTAATTCGTCTGTCAAAGATACCTGTGCCAAACTGGCTGAAGTTATTGATACAAGTACTACTATGCTAAAAAAGAATTTCTTCATTCCGTCTACGCTTACAATTGTTCACTAGTTTTTCCAAATCGTCTTTCTCTTCCCTGGTAATCAAGGATTGCCTCGTACAGGGCTTCTTTATCAAAATCGGGCCAGAGTATATCGGTAAAATACAATTCTGCATAAGCCAGCTGGTACAACAGGTAATTACTAATTCTCTGTTCTCCGCTGGTACGAATCATAAAATCCGGGTCCGGTATATCTTTGGTATCCAGGTATTGCGAAAATTTCTCATCATTGATTTCCTCTACGGTCAACTCACCCCTCCTGACATCCTCTGCAATTTTTCTGCTTGCCTGAACAATATCCCATCGTCCGGAATAAGAGAGTGCAAGGTTAAGACACATGCGCTGTCCGTCTTTGCTTTTTTCGACAACATCCTGTAGTTTGCTCTGCACTTTTCCAGGTAATTGACTGACATCTCCAATGGTTCGCAGCCTGATACTGTTTTTAGTCAGAGTATTGAGCTCTTTTTCAAGTTTATCAACAAGTAAATTCATCAAACCGGAAACTTCCTGTTCCGGCCGGTTCCAGTTTTCACTTGAGAATGCATAGAGAGTAAGATGTTCCACACCCAGTTCAGCACAAGCCTCAGTCACCTCCCTCACAGCACCTGCTCCGGCCTTATGTCCGTGCAATCTCATACGGCCCCGCTGTTTTGCCCAACGGCCATTGCCATCCATAATAATGGCAATATGCTTTGGCATCCTGTCTTTATTTATTTTTTCTTTCAGTTCTGACATTGGCGTACAAAATTAATAATATGCATGACATTTAAAATCATTTATTGTAAATGCATATGATAATGTAACTGCCGCATAAGAATACCAGTCATCATTTGTCATGAAACCTGTTTGTTTTCGTCTGTTTTCAGAGGTTGCCGGAATACGGGATTCTTCATAAATATCCAAATCTTCACCGGTAACATTATCTAGCATATCTGAATAAGATTTTCTAAATGCCCATTCTGCTCCCAGAACAATCCGATTGGTAAGGTTGACTTTGAAGCCCACACCCATGGGTATATTCATCGCAAAGTCTTCCTGGGCGTCAGGTGTATATGATACACCAAGACCAAGGTCAACATACGGGGTATAATTTTTCTTTTTGGTTTCACCCACTTCATATACGAGGAAATGAAACTCTATCTGTGCTGCGGCTTCCCACAATCCGGTCTCGAAGGCAAAATTTCTGAGGTTTTGATACTCAAACTTTGAGTCGAGGTCATCAGCCTGAAGGTGGGTATACATTCCTCCGATTTTAAGGATTATCCGGGAATCAAAATGTTGTTTATAAAAGACACCGTAATTTGCTCTGGTTTTATAAAAGTGCCGGGCCCAGTTTAAGTCGCCCATATAATAAGTCTGTCCAAAGTGTAGACCGATTTCTCCTGCTTTTTGTGCGCTGCCTGTACCAGCAGAAATAATCAAAACAAACAGCCCCGGTATAATCCGGGACAATAACATATATGGAACTTTCCTCAATTTTTTTGTTTTCATAAACTTACAATCGGTGTAAACCTAAGCCGTAATGCAAACGTAGTGCATATGAGAATAGTATGTATTTTCACATGAAATTTTAGAATTTAGGCATACCCGGCCCGGAAGGACGGAGTTTGTAGGTTACATTAATTGTAAGAAACATGTATGCATCATTGTAATTTGAGTTTCCTCTCTGGCTATAGGGTGTCGAACCCGGCCAGTCGTTCTTTGATCTGTCAGCCAGTGCTCTTGCGACCTCATCATCTCCAAAGAGTTCGGGATCGACATAAGTTGTACTTACATCATCCATATAATCTGTAATGGCATATCTCACTCCCCATTCAAAACCAACGCCCCAGTTTCTGTCCATGAGGAAATTCATACCGAAACCAACAGGGAAAGACATTGAGATCCGGCTGTAGGGTTCACGGGTATCCACCCGTCCCTGTCCTTCAGTCCCGAGGGGTTGTAGTGCTACCCATTCGTCCTGGTATTGAGCTTTTGGATTGAACCAGATGCCATTCACTCCGGTAAAAATGTACAAACTGGGCGTATTGGATTTACCCCGGTTTCTTCTCAGGTCGTAGCGGTGCCCAAATTTTTCTTTGATAATGTGGTATTCAATATGTCCTCCCAATTCCAGTACGGGTGAGCGAAATGAAAGATTTCTGCTGTTTCGGTGAATTTCTGCAGTGGTTGCGTCATCACCATACAGCATTCCAAATGAAAGCAGTCCTTTGGCGGAAAATGACTTGTTCAATTTGTACCTGTACCCTGCAGAAACCAGCGGTCGGGTAAAAGAAAATTCAAAATCCCTGGCATAATGGGTTCCGACCTGATCGGCACCACCCAATTCACCCATGAAATTTGTTGTTCCCACGCCGAAAATCACTTCTTCCCGCAATTTTCTCCACTGGGAACCAAACTGAGCACTTGCCGATCCGACAAGCATTGTCAGTACAATAGTTAAAAGGAAAAGTCGTTTCATAATATCCGAACTAAAGCATTATAACACATAAGACAGAAAAACTGTTCACTGATTGCCTTAATTTCTCACATCGACACCCCACATCAGTTTTTTCTGTAAAGTGCTAAAATAGTTATTATTAACCAAATTGACAAAATTTACAAAAAAATCAGCCTTTTTGATAATAATTTCTTCATAGAAGGCTCTGTGAACTGCTCTGTAATCAAGGCTTAATTTGGCAGTTTTCTGCACTCCTTCCAGTTTCAATCTTAGTATTCCCTCATCTGAGATCACCAGGGGCCGGACAGTGAGATTATGGGGGGCGATGGGTGTAATGACAAAATTTTTGCTGTTGGGGTGTACAATCGGGCCGCCACAGCTCAGAGAATAAGCAGAGCTTCCGGTGGGAGTACTCACAATCAGGCCGTCTGACCAGTAGGTATTGATAAGCTGGTCGTTATAAAATGCATGCACTTTAATCATTGACGGGCTTACATGTTTTTGCAGGGCCACTTCATTGAGGGCATAATTGTTGTCACCAAAGTCATCCATTTCGGTTTCAATCTGCAGAAGTGAGCGTTTTTCAAGCGTATATTCATGATTTATCACCTGTTCCAGTGCCTGGGGGATGATTTCTTTGGAAACATTGGCAAGAAAGCCCAGCCGGCCGCTATTGATACCCAGCACGGGAATTCCAGAGTCCTTAACAAGTGTTACTGTCTCCAGAAAGGTTCCGTCGCCACCAATGGAAAAAATCATATCAAAATCGTCCCAGCCATCAATAGGGTGACTAAACAAGCCTTCACAAGCGGGCTCATAGGCAACTTTTTCTTTGATGAAACCGGCAAACGGTTTATATATCCAGTATTTGACATTGTGCTTTCTCAGAGTTTCAAACATCTGAATAATACTTCCGTTGAACCCCTTATTAAATCGTCTTCCGTATATAGCAATTTTCATCATCAATAAATTTTATACAATGGAGAATGAAACCATGCAAATATACCAAAAGCTTTAAGATTTGTAAATGCCAGATGCATGCCAAAACTCCGGTCATAAAAAGTCTGACATTCCAGACCAAGGCCGCTGCTCATCAAAAAAGCCCCTTCCAGCTCATTGTCATATCCATAGCTTCTGAACTTTCTGCTACCTGCCATATCAACGAATGAATACAAAAAAAGCTCGTAATATATTTCATCAAATTGATAAACCGGCATATTGTTGATTTTGTACATCTCCCGGGACAGTAACCGGTATTTGATTGTCTGATTCAAACCCGAACCGGAACCTGCATGAACCGGGAAAAGTTCATACCCTCTGGGATAATGCTCATATCCACTCATTTCAGACAAATAATAGGGAATATTTTCCTGATTCATGATATGATATCTCAGGAAGCATTCTGCAGCATAATACCATTTTTCATTAAACTGATGATAGAATGCGAGCTCTGTATCAAATCGCAAAAAATCCGGAGAATTTTCTAATAAACCTATCCCATCTTTTCTCAATTGAAAAAAAAGATAATATCCTTTGGCGGGAAAATACTTTTTATCCCGCATATCAGACTCAAATTGCATGCGAATGCTCAGGTAAGAAGCGTTTTGTTCTGCATGAGTAAGATAATCGGTGTGTCTGGCAAACAAAGTATCTGAAAGACTGAAATGATGGAAACTGCCAATCATCCGCACCCGTTTTCTGAGCTCCGGACGTGATATATACACCAGGCCTGCACGGTTTTCGTGTATTGCAACATCATCAGGTTGATAAAAATATATCTGCCTGTCATTTTGATTTCCTACAGCTACCTGACGTTGTCTGAAACGATCAGCAAAAAGCTGGACTCCGTGTTTCCCCTGCTTGTCCACTGCCGGATTTTCATACAATAGGCCAAGCTGTTCACGATAGCCATAGCGGAGTTTTAGTTTTAGAAACCGGTTTCTGCCAAAAAGGTTGTGTTTTTCAAAGCTCAGTCCGTAATTTACTTTTTTCCAGTCAGCATTGTTCAGGAAGGCACTCAGGTTACGGTCAGCATGCTCCAGTATAGGATACACCCAATAATACCATCTTTCCTTCAGCTCGATCCTTACCTGAATGCTATCGCTGACGGTATGCGCTGTGATATCAACCCGGACAAAAAGTGATGTATTCAACAAATTATCTTCCGAACAAGAGAAATACTGATCAAGATTGTGTGGCGGAACAGTATCTCCTAAGGAAAAACACAATTCCTGCAGGATTACTTTATCATGGGTATGTCTGTTTCCATCAATATCAATTTGCGAGATAACCTGCGCCGGGGCAGCAAAAGCAGGCAAACACAACACAAGAAAGGTCAATAATTTTCTGCTTACCGGATACATCAGACATTCAGATAAGACAGAAACGATTCATATCTGTCACGATAATGCTTGTTGATATCATCATCCATCAAAAATGAAGCCCTGATAACATAATCATAGCGATCAAAGCTCCGGACAATTGGTAATATTTCGGTTGTATCCAGCTTGATGGTGACAAAAATTTTCATACTGTCATTGGCACCGGACACATAAAGGCTGAGTATTTTGGTGTTTTCTTCTTCCACGATCCGGGAAATCTCATTCAAAGAATAATCCTTTTGCCCCATTTCCAGCACGATGATACTGCCTGTGTGGCCGGCTCCGGTTATTTTGGCAAGGTGATGCACCAGATCAGGCAGGATAACAGAACCCACAAATTTCTTTGAGTCTGTGGCAAGCACCGGGATAAGAGTAAGTTTCATTTCTGCAACAATTTCTGCTACTTCCCACAAATGCTGGTCTTCCAGCACAAAAGGTCTTATCAGCGACAGCTTATGATTCCCAATGGCTTCTTTACCACAGTTGAGATTATAAATATCAGACTCTGAAATCATACCAAGAAAATCCTCATTGTTAACGATTGGTAAATGGGAAACTTTAAAAAACTCCATCCATGACAAAGCTTTATCACCGGTATCAGAGGTTTTCAAAGCCGGGACAATTTCAGAAATCAGATTTTTAGCATACATAGCGTATTATCCTTTAATTTTTTTATTACCTGCAAATTCCGTTCCTGATAAAGATAACATATATTTGTAAGAAAAAAGAAACAGATGACAAGATTGAGTGTAAACATAAATAAAGTTGCCACAATACGCAATGCACGGGGGGGCAATGTTCCCGACGTACGTAAAGCAGCTGTCATGTGTGAAAGATTTGGTGCTGACGGCATAACTGTTCATCCCCGGCCCGATGAAAGACACATTCGTTACAGTGATGTACGGGAAATCAAACCTGCCATAAAGACAGAATTCAATATTGAAGGTTATCCCAATGAGCAGTTTCTGAATTTAATTGATGAAATCAGGCCACATCAGGTAACCCTTGTGCCTGACCCTCCGGGAGCTCTGACATCAAATGCCGGCTGGGATACCAAATTACATCAGGAATTTTTGCAGAAAATCATCGACAGGCTAAAAAAATCAGGTTGCAGAACTTCAGTTTTTGTCGATACCAATCCGGAAAACATTGCTCATGCAGCAGAAACCGGCACAGACAGGATAGAGCTATATACTGAGCCTTACGCCACAAACTTTCACAAAAACAAAGAAGCTGCCATCGGGCCCTTCATTGCAGCCGCGGAAAAAGCACAGCAACTGGGGCTTGGTATCAATGCAGGTCATGATCTTTCTCTTGACAACCTGGCATATTTTGCAGTGAACATTCCGGGGCTTGATGAGGTTTCTATAGGACACGCCCTGATATCAGATGCACTGTATCTTGGTCTTGAAAACACAATACAAATGTACAAACGTGAATTATTAAAACCCGGATCATGAAACTTTTTTACCGCGAATACGGAGAGGGAAATCCGCTGATTATTTTACACGGACTATATGGCAGTTCTGACAACTGGATGAGTATAGCCAAAACATTGTCATCAGATTTTCGTGTAATTGTTCCGGATTTGCGCAACCACGGGCAATCTCCGCATCATGAAGACCACTCCTACCCTTCCATGACGAAGGATTTACTGGAACTGTTTAAAAGCTGTGGTATCGATAAAGCACATATACTGGGGCATTCCATGGGTGGAAAACTTGCCATGTTCTTTGCTGCCGAATATCCCGACATGGTGGACAAAATGATTGTTGCTGATATGTCACCTCGCTCATATAAAAACCTGAGTGAGCCATCCGGGCATGTCAATTTCCATCTGAATCTGATGGATAAACTGTTACAAACAGATATTTCCTCACAAGACAATTTTGCTGATGTTGATGAAACCCTTTCAAAATACATTGCTGATGAACGTCTCCGTGGATTTTTCTTAAAAAATATCAAAAAAACCGATGAAGGCCTTGAATGGAAACTTAACCTGAAATCTCTACGTGACAATCTTCCGGAAATCATGGAAGGATTATATGCAGATGACTTTGCAACGAATAAAATAAGAATTCCCGTGCTTTTTCTGCGAGCTGAGAAATCAGATTACATTTCCCTGGACGATTTTTCGTTTATCCGGTTTATTTTTCCACAATCGGAAATTATCAGCATCCCTGATGCCGGACACTGGCTACACGCAGAACAACCTAAACTATTCATTAAAAATGTCAGATATTTTTTACAAGCACAAGTATGAAAACGCGTAGATCCAGAGACAGCTTAGGCCAGGTTGAGATACCTGCAGACAAACTATGGGGTGCAGTTACCCAGCGCTCTATGGAAAACTTCAGGATTGGCAATCATCCCATGCCTGTGGAGATAATTGATGCTCTGGCCGGGATCAAGCGTGAAGCAGCAGTCATTAATCACAAATACGGGCTCATCAGTGCCCATGCAAAAGATGCCATCACTGAGGTGTGTGATGAAATTCGGAACAGACAACACGATTCTGAGTTTCCTTTAAGTATCTGGCAAACAGGATCGGGTACTCATACCAATATGAACATCAATGAGGTTATTGCCAACCGGGCAGAACAAATTAAAACCGGCGGAATAAGCGGGCAATACACAATAATTCATCCCAACGACGATGTCAACAAAAGCCAGTCATCCAATGATGTCATCCCGTCTGCCATCCATATTGCCTTGCACGGTTTGATATACGGAAAAGTTCTTCCATCATTACAAAAACTGTCTGAACATCTCAACGCCAGGGCAGGAGAATTCAAGAATCTTTACAAAACAGGACGCACACACATGATGGATGCAGTACCGATGACTATGGGCCAGGAATTTTCCGCATTTGCCCGTCAGGTTGAATCAGGTACAGAACATCTTGAAAGCAGTTCCGGGTATTTGCTTGAGCTGGCCATAGGCGGGACAGCAATTGGCACCGGACTGAATGCCCCGGAAGGCTTTTCGGAAAGTATGTGTGAACGCCTGCAGCAGTCAACCGGACATGATTTTCATCCGGCTAAAAATCATTTTGAGGCATTATCCTCAAGGTCGGCAATTGTCAAAGCACAGCATGCCATGAGTGTTCTGGCCGGCGAGCTGTTCAAGATTGCCAGCGACATCCGCATGATGGCATCCGGTCCGCGTACCGGTCTGCATGAAATTGAGCTGCCGGCCATGGAACCGGGCTCATCTATCATGCCAGGAAAAGTTAATCCAACACAAGTTGAAGCTCTGCAAATGGCATGTACGCGTATAATCAGCCATGATACAGGAAGCAGCATTGCCAACATGAACGGTCATTTTCAACTCAACGTATTCATGCCTTTACTGGCTGCCAACAGCATTGAATCGGCACATCTCCTGGGAGATATATCCAGTTCTTTTGCCAATTCTTACATTGAGAAACTCAGGCCCTGCGAGGATCAGCTCAGGCAAAACAAGGAACAATCCCTGATGCTGGCAACAGCTCTGAGCCCTGTCATTGGGTATGAAAAAGCTGCAGAAACAGCACATTATGCACATAAACACAAGATCAGTCTGCGCGAAGCAAACCTGATACTCAATCACTTAGACAGTGAAACATTTGACAAACTCATCAATCCTGAGAATATGGTATAAAACAGGCACTATGTATTTTACATGTGATGAATATTACTAATTTTGTTATTTGGAGGAGAATATATCTATGTGTGGAATTGCTGGTTATTATGCATCTGATGGATTTGTTTCTGAAAAGGAGCTCAAATCGATGGCTCATGTGCTTGAACACAGGGGCCCTGACGCTGATGGGTTTTACATCAACAGCAAGGCAGGATTGGCTCATCGTCGTCTGAGTATACTGGATCTTTCGGATAATGCCAATCAACCCATGGAGTCCCATTCACGGCGCTATACATGTGTCTATAACGGAGAAGTTTTCAATTACAGGGAAATTGCGGCAGAGCTGAATATTGACCTGAAAACGAGCAGTGATACTGAGGTTGTCATTGAAGCTTTCGAAGCCTGGGGAGTAACATTTGTCAATAAGCTTAACGGGCAGTTTGCGATCGCCATATACGACAAGCAGGACAAGGAAATGTACCTTTTCCGCGACAGACTGGGCATTAAACCTTTGTTTTATTTCTGGGACGGCGAACATTTTGCTTTTGCTTCTGAGCTGAAGGCTCTGATGCAGATTCACAGAATACAGTCAAAAAAAGAGATAAACAAGGTAGCCATTCATGAATTTTTGCATCTCGGATACATTCCTGAGCCCAATACCATTTACCGTAATATACGGAAATTTCCGTCGGGGCATTTTGGTATTATTGATGACAATGGCTTGCGCATAGAGGCATACTGGATGATAGAAGGAGCCATCAGGAGGAATCTTATCAAAGATGAGAAGGATGCCAGGAGCAGACTTACAGAGCTCATTGAAGATTCAGTCAAAATGAGGCTGATGAGTGATGTACCATTTGGCAGTTTTCTCAGCGGTGGCATTGATTCCAGTCTTGTAACCGCTCTTGCACAGAAACATACGAGCCGGAAACTGAACAGCTTTTCCATAGGATTTAAAGAGAGCGAGTACAATGAGGCAAGCTATGCTAAGAAAGTCGCAGGTTATCTGGGAACAAATCATCATGAGCATATCATTTCCCAGAAAGAGGCCCAGGAAATGATTCCTGACATCATAGAGAATTATGACGAGCCTTATGCAGATTCATCAGCCATACCGACCATGCTGCTGTCCAGATTTGCCAGCAAAGATGTCAGCATGGTTTTGTCAGGTGATGGTGGTGATGAGCTATTTCATGGCTATGGCGCCTATACCTGGGCCAAACGTTTATCAAATCCCCTCATCAGGGGTCTCAGACTTCCGATAAAAGCGGGTTTATCCCGGATGTCAAGCAGGCATAAGCGGGCATCTCATTTGTTTGAATTTTCCAGGAAAGAACAACTCAAATCACATATTTTTTCTCAGGAGCAATATTTTTTCTCACAAGCTGAGATAGCCGATTTAATTCTCCATCAGCATGCTGATGAAATTAATCTGCTTGAGGACTACAGTTATTTTGTCAGAGAGCTCACCCCGGGAGAAAATCAGGCTGTTTTTGATTTGCGTTATTATCTCAAAGATGATTTGCTTGTAAAACTTGACCGTGCCACCATGAAATACAGCATGGAAGCCCGGGTTCCTTTGCTTGATCATAATATTGTTGAATTTGCACTCAACCTTGATCCCAAACTGAAGATATTCAAAAACACAAAAAAATATCTTTTAAAGGAGACATTGTATGATCAGGTGCCCAGGGAGCTTTTTAACAGGCCAAAGTGGGGGTTTGCCCTTCCACTAAAGCAATGGCTAAAAGAAGATTTGAGTTACTTGATTGATGATTTTCTGTCCCGAGAAATCATTGAGAAGCATCAGGTAGTTAAATATGATAAAGTAAAGTCCATGATTGATAATTACAGAAACGGAACTGATTATCTTTACAACAGGCTATGGGTATTGATTGTATTGCACCAGTTCTTAGAGAAGAACGACCAGTAGAGCACTTGCAGAACATATTTATACAAAAAGCGCTGTCCGGATCGGGCAGCGCTTTTTGTTTTTGTCAGGCTTCAGCGGTAGGTCCGCCAAAATTCATCGGCATTTTTGGTGGAGTATGTCCACCTTTAATTTTGATTTCACCGTGCATGCTTTCGAATTTCTTCACATTTTCCTGTAGCGCGCCCATGAGGCGTTTGGCATGTTCAGGTGTGAGTACGATTCTGGATTTTACCGGTGCTTTTGGTACACCGGGCATGATACGGATAAAATCCACGATAAATTCTGAGCTGGAATGAGATATAACAGCAAGATTGGCATAGGTACCCTGCGCTGTTTCTTCGTCCAGTTGGATATTCAGCTGATTTCCTTTTTTATTTTTATTGTCTTCCATAATAGTTAGGCTTATTCTTCTTCGGGTTGATTTGTTTCACTGGCAGCACTTTCCTCGAGCTGTTGCAGTTCGGATTTATTACCGACAAGTATCTTGTCATAATCACGCAGGCCAGTACCAGCCGGAATCAAATGTCCAACGATGACATTTTCCTTCAGTCCAAGCAGGTTATCATCTTTACCAAAGATAGCAGCTTCATTGAGCACTTTATTGGTTTCCTGGAAAGATGCAGCAGACATGAAACTTTGTGTCTGTAGTGCAGCTCTGGTGATACCCTGAAGAGCCTGGCTTGATGTTGCAGGGACGGCAGGTCTGCCGGAGACAATTTTCAGGTCCCGACGCTTCAACAGTGAGTTTTCATCCCTCAATCGACGTGCAGTAACAATTTGTCCTGCCCTGAGGGTTTCGGAATCACCTGAATCTTCAATTACCTGCATTCCGTATATTTCATCATTTACTTCACGGAATTTCCATTTATCAACGATTTGTTTTTCAAGGAACATGGTATCACCCGGATCTTCGATGATAACTTTACGCATCATCTGACGGACAACAACCTCAAAGTGTTTGTCATTGATTTTCACACCCTGGAGTCGATACACTTCCTGCACTTCATTGACAATGTATTCCTGTACTTTTGTTGGACCTTTGATATTCAGAATATCAGCAGGTGTGATGGCTCCGTCAGACAATGAAGTACCTGCACGGATGTAGTCACCTTCCTGAACCAGTATCTGTTTGGTGAGCGGTACCAGATATTTTTTGGTTTCTCCGTCTTTAGACCTGACGATAATTTCACGGTTACCACGTTTAATTTTACCAAACTCAACCTGTCCGTTGATCTCAGAAACCACAGCCGGATTGGAGGGATTTCTTGCTTCAAACAGTTCGGTTACTCTGGGCAGACCCCCTGTGATATCGCCACCTTTACTCACATTACGCGGTATTTTGGCGATGGTTTTTCCTGCGATGAGTTCATCACCTTCTTCTACAGAGAGGTGAGCGCCCACGGGCAGGTTATAATTCTTCAGCACATTGGTTTTATCTTTGGGATCAACAATGGCAAGCTCAGGATTCTTTTTCTTGTCTTTGGTTTCGGTAATCACTTTTTCTTTGAATCCTGTTTGTTCATCGGATTCTTCCTGATAAGTAATACCCTCAATGACATTTTTAAATTTTGCTATACCGTTTTTCTCACTGACGATAATGGCATTGAAAGGATCCCATTCGCATATTTTGGTACCTTTTTCCACTTTTTGACCATCCTGAACATACAGTTTCGCACCATACGGAATATTATTGGTCATAAGTGTAATACCGGTATTATCATCAATGATTTTCATTTCGGCCATACGACCAATAACGATATCAACAGGTTCCTCATCCTTTTGCCTGAGTGTAACGGTACGCAGTTCTTCCATTTCCAGTCTGCCATCATATTTTGCAATGATGGAAGATTCAGCGGCAATATTACCGGCAACACCACCAACGTGGAATGTTCTGAGTGTCAGCTGAGTTCCTGGTTCTCCAATCGATTGGGCAGCGATCACACCCACAGCTTCACCTTTTTGCACCATTCGTGAGGTTGCCAGGTTACGTCCGTAACATTTGGCACAAACCCCACGTTTGGATTCGCATGTGAGGACAGATCTGATTTCCACTTCTTCAATGGGAGAATCCTCAATTTTATGAGCAATGGGTTCTGTGACCTGCTCACCGGATTTAATGATAAGTTCACCGCTCTGAGGGTGATAAACATCGTGAACAGTTGTGCGACCAAGAATTCTTTCATATAGTGATTCTACCACCTCTTCGTTTTTCTTGATAACCGTGGCCACAATACCCCGTAGTGTTCCACAATCCGGTTCTGTGATAACCACATCCTGACAAACATCCACAAGTCTTCTGGTCAGGTATCCTGCATCAGCCGTTTTGAGAGCTGTATCGGCAAGACCTTTACGGGCTCCGTGAGTAGAGATAAAGTATTCAAGAACAGAAAGTCCTTCTTTAAAGTTTGCAAGGATCGGGTTTTCAATAATCTGCTGACCACTGCCTGCGGACTTCTGAGGTTTGGCCATCAGGCCCCTCATGCCACAGAGCTGACGAATCTGTTCTTTGGAACCACGGGCACCGGAATCCAGCATCATATACACAGCATTGAAACCGTCATTATCCTTGGATAATTTATTCATTACAAGCTGTGTAAGCTTGGCATTGGTGTGTGTCCAGATATCAATGATCTGATTGTATCGTTCATTATTGGTAATGAAACCCATGTTATAGTTATTCACCACATCGTCCACCTGGTCATAACCTTCCTGAACCATTTCCTCTTTTTCAGCCGGAATAATTACATCATCAAGGTTAAAGGACAATCCGCCTTTATAGGCCATTCCAAAGCCCATATCTTTAATATCATCGAGGAATTTTGCAGTAACCGCTGTATTGGTTCTGCTGAGGACAAAAGAAATAATACCCCGCACGGATTTTTTTGTGAGGATATCATTAATGTATCCGACATTTTCCGGTACCACATCATTGAAGAGAACACGTCCGGTGGTAGTATCAACAATGTGAGAAAGGGGTTCTCCGTTTTCATCAATATCTTTCACCCTTACCTTGATATTGGCGTTCAGTGCGATTCTGCCTTCATTGTAGGCAATTTTCACTTCTTCCGGTGAATAGAATACAAGATTTTCACCCTTGACTCCTTTTCGGCCTTTGGTAATATAGTACAGTCCCAGAACCATATCCTGCGAGGGTACAGTAATCGGGGCACCATTTGCAGGGTTCAGGATGTTGTGAGAAGCGAGCATGAGCACCTGTGCTTCAAGGATTGCGGCATTACTCAGTGGCAGGTGAACTGCCATCTGGTCACCATCAAAGTCTGCATTAAAAGCGGTACATGCCAGGGGGTGCAACTGAATGGCTTTACCTTCGATAAGTTTTGGCTGGAATGCCTGAATACCGAGGCGGTGAAGTGTTGGTGCACGGTTAAGCATAACCGGATGCCCTTTGAGCACGTTTTCCAGAATATCCCAGATAACAGGGTCTCTGCGGTCAACAATTTTTTTGGCAGATTTGACAGTTTTTACAATTCCCCTTTCGATGAGTTTACGAATAACAAAAGGTTTGTACAATTCTGCTGCCATATCTTTTGGAAGGCCGCATTCATGGAGTTTCAATTCAGGACCTACGACGATAACCGAACGTGCGGAATAATCAACACGTTTACCAAGCAGGTTCTGACGGAAACGGCCTTGTTTTCCTTTCAGGCTGTCACTGAGGGATTTCAACGGACGATTGGCGTCAGTTTTCACCGCGTTTGATTTCCTTGAGTTATCAAACAGGCTATCAACAGATTCCTGCAGCATTCTCTTTTCATTTCTGAGAATAACTTCAGGAGCTTTAATTTCCATGAGGCGTTTAAGCCTGTTATTTCTGATGATTACCCTGCGGTACAAGTCATTCAGGTCGGATGTAGCAAACCGGCCACCATCCAGAGGCACAAGCGGTCTCAATTCCGGAGGGATAACCGGAATTACTTTTACGATCATCCACTCAGGCCTGTTTTTATCTTTTGATGCACGGAAAGCTTCAACAACGCTGAGCCTTTTAAGGGCTTCATTTTTTCGCTGCTGAGAAGTTTCTTTATTTGCTTTATCGCGGAGTGTATAGGATAATTCGTCCAGTTCAATACGATTCAGCAATTCATATACAGCATCAGCGCCCATTTTGGCGATAAATTTCTGAGGATCTGTATTGTCCAATGCCTGATTTCCGGCGGGCAGGCTTTCCATCATATCAAGATATTCTTCCTCGGTAAGGAAATCCATCTTAGCAATGCCATCCGCTTCTTTGACACCAGGTTGAATTACGACATATTTTTCGTAATAGATGATGGTATCAAGTTTTTTTGTGGGCAATCCCAGCAGGTATCCGATTTTGTTAGGCAATGATCTGAAATACCAAATATGAGCGACAGGCACTTCAAGGCTGATGTGTCCCATGCGTTCCCGGCGAACTTTCTTTTCAGTGACTTCAACCCCACAGCGGTCACAAACGATTCCTTTGTAACGGATTCCTTTGTATTTACCACAATGGCACTCGAAATCCTTAACAGGTCCAAAGATTCTTTCACAGAACAAGCCATCCCTTTCAGGTTTGTAGGTTCTGTAGTTGATGGTCTCTGGTTTTGTCACCTCACCACTTGAGCGATCCAGAATATCTTCCGGTGATGCCAAACTGATGGATAACTTATCGAAGTTACTGGTAACTTTCTTTTCTTTTCTGAAAGCCATATATCTGCTTAATTAAATCCGTAAAACTTATTTCATTTCAAAATTCAGGCACAATCCCTGAAGTTCGTGTATAAGCACATTGAGAGATTCCGGAATTCCGGGAGTTGGCATTGGTGTACCTTTAACGATAGATTCGTAAGTTTTGGCACGACCTTTTACATCATCGGATTTCACGGTCAGAATTTCTCTCAATGTATGGGCAGCCCCGAAGGCTTCAAGTGCCCATACCTCCATTTCACCGAAACGCTGTCCACCGAACTGCGCTTTACCACCGAGTGGTTGCTGCGTGATGAGTGAATACGGTCCGATAGAACGGGCATGCATCTTGTCGTCCACCATGTGGCCGAGTTTCAGCATATATATCACACCGACTGTAGCTGGCTGGTGGAACTTTTCTCCGGTTTCGCCATCGAACAGGTGTGTTCTGCCATACCTCGGTACACCGGCTTTATCGGTTAATTCGTTGATTTCATCGAGGCTTGCTCCATCGAAAATCGGGGTGGCAAACTTCATTCCAAGTTTTTCACCGGCCCAACCCAGTACAGTTTCATAGATCTGTCCCAGGTTCATACGTGAAGGAACACCCAATGGATTCAATACGATATCTACCGGGGTGCCATCTTCGAGGAAAGGCATATCTTCCTGGCGAACGATTTTTGCAACGATACCTTTGTTACCATGTCGTCCGGCCATTTTATCACCGACCTTTATGACACGCTTATTGGCAAGATATACTTTGGCCATCTGCACAATACCATTGGGCAGCTCGTCTCCGATGGTAAGATTGAGTGACCGGCGGCGGAATTCTCCCTCAAGCTCTTTGTACTCGATGAGATAATTCTGCAGAATGGTTTCAATCATCCTGTTTTTCTTCTTATCAGTAGTCCATTTTGACGGGCTGACATTCAGATAATCAATAGTATTGAGCGACTTTTGGGTGAACTTTTTCCCTTTGGGGATCAATTCAGCACCAAAATTATCTTTCACACCCTGGGATGTTTTGCCATTTACCAGGATAAAAAGTTTATCAACCAGTTTTGATTTCAAATCGGCTGCTGCCTGTTCCAATTCGTTATCGATATTTTCTACAAGCACTTTTTCCTGATTCCTGGTTTTTCTGTCTTTGAATGTTTTGGAGAAAAGCTTTTTATCAACGACAACGCCGGATGTAGAGGGTGAAGCTTTCATGGAAGCATCCTTAACATCACCGGCTTTATCACCAAAAATGGCACGCAGCAGTTTTTCTTCAGGAGAGGGGTCTGTTTCACCTTTGGGTGTAATTTTACCCACCATAATATCTCCGGGCTTCACATTGGCACCGATACGAATGATACCATTTTCATCAAGATTTCTGGTAGCAGATTCGCTGACATTCGGAATATCTGCGGTAAGCTCTTCAAGTCCGCGTTTTGTATCTCTCACATCCAGCTGATGTTCAACAATGTGAATGGAAGTAAACACATCCTCACGCACCACTCTTTCAGAAATAACAATCGCATCCTCAAAGTTATACCCTTTCCATGGCATAAAAGCCACTTTCAGGTTTCTGCCGATGGCAAGTTCTCCGCCCTGGGTAGCATATCCTTCAGTAAGGATTTGTCCTTTGGCAACTTTTTCACCTTTTCTTACGATGGGACGGATATTGACATTGCTGTTCTGATTTGTTTTCTGGAATTTGGTGAGTGGATAGGTTACCATATCATCTTTAAAAGAAACGAATTGTTCCTCTTCCGTTCTGATGTATCTGATAATGATTTTTTCAGCATCCACATACTCGACCACGCCATCCCCTTCAGCAACTGCGAGGATTCTTGAATCCCTGGCCACTCTGGCTTCGATGCCGGTGCCAATAATTGGTGAATCATTTTGAAGCAGAGGTACAGCCTGGCGCATCATATTGGAGCCCATCAAAGCACGGTTTGCGTCATCATGTTCCAGGAAAGGAATAAGAGATGCAGCAATGGAAGCGATCTGATTAGGAGCCACATCCATCAGTTGTATTTTTGATGGTTCATTGACAATGTATTCTCCATCATGTCTGACACGGATTTTATCAGACTGGAATACTCCATTGTCATCTATCGGTGCATTCGCCTGTGCGATGACATGATTTTCTTCTTCCTCGGCACTGAGATATTCTATATCAGTATCATTGAGTTTCACCTGTTCGCTTTCCACTTTACGGTATGGTGTTTCAATGAATCCAAGCTCATTGATTTTGGCATACACACAAAGTGAAGATATCAGGCCAATATTAGGACCTTCCGGTGTTTCAATGGGGCAAAGTCGTCCATAGTGAGTATAATGGACATCCCTGACTTCAAAGCCGGCACGTTCTCTGGAGAGGCCACCTGGACCGAGGGCAGAGAGTCTGCGCTTGTGTGTCATTTCAGCCAGGGGATTTGTCTGATCCATGAACTGGGACAACTGGTTAGTACCAAAGAAAGAGTTGATAACCGATGACAATGTTTTCGCATTGATCAGGTCAGTGGGATGGAAAACTTCATTATCCCTAACGTTCATTCTTTCCCTGATTGTTCTGGCCATACGGGCAAGTCCGACACCGAACTGATTTCCAAGTTGTTCCCCTACGGTACGAATGCGTCGGTTGCTGAGGTGATCAATATCATCCACATCAGCTTTGGAATTAATCAGCTCAATCAGGTATTTAATAATGGCGATAATATCCTCTTTTGTGAGGGTTTTAGTATCGACATTAATATCAATTTTAAGTTTTCTGTTGAGTCTGTAACGTCCGACTTCACCGAGGTCGTATCTTTTATCTGAGAAGAAAAGGTTATCGATGACCTCTCTAGCTGTAGCTTCATCAGGTGGTTCGGAGTTACGTAACTGTCTGTATATATAAACAACGGCTTCTTTTTCTGAGTTACAGGGGTCTTTTTGAAGCGTGTTGTAGATAATTGCGTAATCTGATGTTTTGGACTGCTCTCTATGTACCAGGATGGTTTTGGATCCTGATTCGATGATGGTTGGAATATCTTCCTGTTTAATGACAGTTTCTCTGTCGAGAATAACTTCATTTCTTTCGATGGAAACAACTTCGCCTGTATCTTCATCCACGAAGTCTTCCACCCAGGATCTGAGTACTCTGGCAGCCAGTTTTCTACCGACAACTTTTTTAAGTGCGGTTTTATTTGCTTTGATTTCTTCAGCGAGCCCGAATATTTCGAGAATTTCTTTATCGCTTTCAAATCCAATTGCCCGAAGCAGAGTAGTGACAGGCAATTTCTTTTTTCTGTCGATATAAGCGAACATGACAGAATTGATGTCTGTAGCGAACTCCATCCAGGATCCTTTAAAAGGAATAATCCTTGCGGAATACAATTTGGTACCATTGGCATGGAGGCTTTGTCCGAAGAACACCCCTGGAGACCGGTGTAACTGGGACACGACAATCCGTTCTGCGCCATTGATCACGAAAGAACCTCTGGGGGTCATATACGGGATTGTTCCGAGCCAGACATCCTGCACGGTAGTTTCAAAGTCCTCATGTTCCGGGTCGGTACAATATAGTTTGAGTTTGGCTTTGAGCGGGACGGAGTAAGTCAGTCCCCTCTCAAGACATTCCTCAATGGTGTACCTGGGCATATCGATTGAGTAATCGAGGAATTCGAGAACAAAATTATTTCTGGTGTCTGTAATAGGGAAATTCTCATTAAACACCTTAAAGAGGCCCTCGTTTTTTCTTTTCTCAAGAGTTGTATCCAGTTGCAGGAAGTCTTTAAAAGATTTCAGCTGCACTGCGAGAAAATCAGGATAATCTAGCTGATTTTTTGTTGTTGAGAAGGAATATCTCTGTTGTTTTTGTACTGACATTGACGTTGGATTAGTTAAAGAAAATATATAACAACGAAAGGTTTAAAACCAGGTATGCCTGGTTTTAAACCTAAAAATCGTTAATATACGCTGAACTTATTTAAGTTCAACCTCTGCACCTTCTTCTTCGAGCTGAGATTTAATCTGCTCGGCTTCTTCTTTAGCCACACCTTCTTTAACTGCAGCAGGTGCGCTATCGACGAGGGCTTTAGCTTCTTTAAGGCCTAATCCGGTCAATTCTTTAACAACTTTGATAATTTTAAGTTTTGCCTGACCAGCAGAATTCAACATTACGTCAAATTCAGTTTGTTCAGCTTCTGCTTCACCTTCGCCACCAGCCGGAGCTGCGACAACTGCAGCAGAAGCAGCTGGTTCGATACCATACTCTTCTTTGAGGATGTCTGCGAGTTCGCTGACATCTTTAACAGTCAGATTTACTAACTCTTCTGCTAATTTTTTAAGATCTGCCATTTTACTATAACTTTTACGATGATTTCAATACTAAATATTTATTACTCTTTTTCGGCCAGTGCTTTTGTAAGCCCGGCAATTGTTTGACCAGCACTCTGGAGTTGTGATACAACTGTTTGAGCCGGGGATTGCAACAGCATAACGATGTCACCGAGGAGTTCTTCTTTGGATTTCAGTGAAGCCAATGCTTCGAGCTGGTCCTCTCCTACGTAGACACTTTCACTTGCGTATGCCCCTTTAAGAATAGGCTTATCATGGTTTTTAAGGAAATCCTTAAGTACCCTGCCGGGAGCATTGGCCGTATTGGTAAACATGACGGTAGTATTATTTTTGAGCAAATCATATAGCTCATCAAATTCACCATCGGCTTTATCCAATGCTCTTTTAAACAGTGTATTCTTTACCACAGTAAGCTTTACTTCTTTCTCAAAGCAATTTTTGCGGAGGTTGGTAGATTCTTCAGCATTTAGTCCCTGCGCGTCTGTCAGGTAAAAATGATCGAATTTATTCACCTCTTCGGCCAGAATGTCAATCTGTTTGTTTTTGTCTTCTCTTTTCTTCATAGAAGTAAAGTCTAAAAATTTAAACCAAAGACTTTGGATCGAGTTGAATACCCGGGCTCATTGTACTTGAAATGTGAACACTCATCATATAAGTACCTTTAGACGATGCCGGTTTTAGTTTGGCGATAGTCTGAGCAATTTCCTTAGCATTGTCTCTGATTTGTTCAGGAGTGAAGGAAACTTTTCCGATACTGATATGAATGATACCGTATTTATCAACTTTAAAATCGATTTTGCCTTTCTTAACTTCTTCGACGGCTTTACCGATGTCCATAGTTACAGTACCACTTTTGGGATTGGGCATTAAACCCCGGGGGCCAAGGATACGTCCCAGGCGTCCGATTTTGGCCATTACAGGTGGCATGGTGATAATCACATCCATATCAGTCCATCCTTCCTGAATTTTCTCGATATAATCATCGAGACCAACATAATCGGCTCCGGCATTTTTTGCTTCTTCCTCTTTTTCTGGTGTACACAGCACAAGTACTTTGACCTCTTTGCCAGTACCATGTGGCAGGGTAGTAATACCTCTGACCATTTGGTCTGCTTTACGGGGGTCAACACCAAGCCTGAAATCCATATCCACAGAAGCGTCGAATTTGGTGGTAGTAACTTCTTTCACCAATTTTGCAGCTTCATCAATAGGATATTTTTTCTCGGCTTCGATTTTTTCGATTACCTGTTTTCTGTTTTTTGTCTTTTTTGCCATTTCGAGTCACGCTTAATTAATTATCAAACGGGGCATCACCTTTTACGATAATCCCCATACTACGAGCCGTTCCAGCAACCATTTTCATTGCAGACTCCACTGTAAAACAGTTAAGGTCGACCATTTTGGCCTCTGCAATTTCTTTGACCTGATCCCAGGTTACCGAACCCACTTTATTTCGGTTTGACTCGGGAGAACCCTTTTTCAGTTTGCTGGCTTCGAGCAATTGAACGGCAGCCGGTGGGGTTTTTACAATAAAATCAAAAGACTTGTCACCATACACAGTGATGATAACAGGTAAAACTTTACCGGCCTGTTCTTGCGTACGTGCGTTGAACTGCTTACAGAACTCCATAATGTTCACTCCTTTTGCACCCAGTGCGGGTCCAACCGGAGGGGAGGGGTTCGCAGCTCCACCACGAATTTGCAATTTGATCAGGGCCTCTACTTGTTTAGCCATAATTTTTACTCTTTTTCAACTTGCATGAAACTCAATTCCAATGGTGTTTTTCGTCCAAAGATTTTCACCATTACTTTCAGTTTTTTCTTGTCTTCATGTACTTCTTCGACGGTTCCGTTGAAACCATTAAAGGGTCCATCAATAACTTTCACTGATTCGCCAACATAATACGGGATGTTGATTTCTTCTTCCTGTTCTGCGAGTTCGTCAACTTTACCAAGTATCCTGTTAACTTCTGACTCTCTCAGGGGTACAGGTTCGCCCGATTTTGAACCGAGAAACCCAATAACATTAGACACATCTTTGATGATGTGCATAATTTCTCCATCGAGAGCTGCTTCAATCAACACATATCCAGGGAAATAGTTTCTTTCTTTAGAGACTTTTTTTCCATTTCTCACCTGATAGAACTTTTCCATCGGGATCAAAACATTGGATACTTGTTCTTGCAGTCCTCTGCGGGCAATTTCAGTTTCGAGATAGTCTTTGACTTTTTTCTCTTTTCCACTGATCGCCCGGATCACATACCATTTTTTTTCAACATCAGCCATGCTAACTCACAAATCAATGATTAAAAAATACTGTAGATGAGTTCCAGCAGGTTTTTAAATGAAACATCCATCAAGTAAACAATAAGTGCAATTATTACGGAAGCAACCATTACTACTAATGCGCTATTTTGAAGGTCCGACCATGTAGGCCAGGACACTTTATGAACCAACTCTTCGTAGGTTCCTTTAAAATATGTTCTAATATTTGCCATATTCTTGCAACTTTCTACTTTGCACGGGTGGAGAGACTCGAACTCCCAGCCTGCGGTTTTGGAGACCGCTGCTCTGCCAATTGAGCTACACCCGTATAATGATAAAATTAATTCGGCAGGCGGACCTGCCGAACTAATTTTTGTATCATTTATACCTTTAAGGTTTACTCCTCAACTTCGATAATCTGACCTGCACCTACGGTACGTCCACCTTCACGGATTGCGAAACGCAGACCAACGTTACAAGCGACAGGATAGATAAGATCAACGTCAATGGTTACGTTATCACCAGGCATTACCATTTCAACACCCTCTGGCAGAGTAATCTCACCAGTAATATCCATTGTACGCAGATAGAACTGTGGACGGTATTTGTTATGGAATGGGGTGTGACGACCACCTTCTTCTTTTTTCAGTACATATACCTCAGCTTTAAAATGAGTGTGAGGTTTGATTGAACCTGGTCTGGCCAATACCATACCACGTTTAATTTCTTTTTTGTCTACACCACGGAGCAGGAGCCCAACGTTATCACCAGCTTCACCGGTATCAAGAATTTTGCGGAACATCTCAACACCTGTAACAACTGTTTTGCGCTGTTCTGCACCAAGTCCTACAAGGTGAACTTCTTCACCAGTGTTAACAACACCAGATTCGATACGGCCTGTAGCAACAGTACCACGTCCTGTAATTGAGAATACGTCCTCAACCGGCATCAGGAATGGTTTTTCATTGTCACGCGGGGGAACGGGGATCCACTCATCAACAGCTGCCATGAGTTCACGGATATTTTTCTCACCGCTTTCTTCTCCATTGAGACCTGCAAGAGCGGAGCCACGGATAACCGGAGCATCGTCGCCTTCGAATTCGTAGAAGCTCAGGAGTTCACGAACTTCCATATCAACGAGTTCGAGGAGTTCTTCATCATCAACAAGGTCGCATTTATTGAGAAAGGTCACAATTTTAGGTACGTTTACCTGACGAGCGAGCAGGATATGCTCACGGGTCTGAGGCATAGGACCATCAGTAGCAGCTACAACGAGGATAGCACCGTCCATCTGAGCAGCACCAGTTACCATGTTTTTCACATAGTCGGCGTGACCCGGACAGTCAACGTGTGCGTAGTGACGATTTGCAGTTTCGTACTCTACGTGCGCTGAGTTAATTGTAATCCCTCTTTCTTTTTCTTCGGGAGCGTTGTCAATAGAATCGAAACTGGCTTCTGTGGCATAACCATCTTTAGCCAGAATCTTGGTAATCGCAGAGGTCAGTGTGGTTTTACCGTGGTCAACGTGACCAATGGTACCAATATTGACATGCGGCTTGTTTCTTTCAAATTTTTCTTTTGCCATGGTTTTAAATGTTTACTTACAATATTACTTCTTAGATATTCTGTATTCTACTTTTAATAAAAAAATCAGAGCCAATGATGGGATTTGAACCCATGACCTCTTCCTTACCAAGGAAACGCTCTACCCCTGAGCTACATCGGCTTTCAGAGCGGGAAACGAGGCTCGAACTCGCGACCCCAACCTTGGAAGGGTTGTGCTCTACCAACTGAGCTATTCCCGCATCCTTAGCTTTAATGACAATAAAAGTGGGGAGAGCAGGATTCGAACCTACGAAGGCATTTGCCAGCAGATTTACAGTCTGCCCCAGTTGGCCACTTTGGTATCTCCCCAAACAATGGAGCCGATGGACGGATTCGAACCCCCGACCTGCTGATTACAAATCAGCTGCTCTGACCAGCTGAGCTACATCGGCTATTGTTTCTAAGAACGTTTACGGGATGTAAAACCCGTACCGAAAACGGAGTGCAAATATATACAGTTTTATTTTACTACCAAAAAATATTTGGAATTATTTTTTCAGACGTTGTTTTTCTTTGAATTTTTTGAGTTGTCTGCGCAGTGCCTGGTAGTTGAGATCAACGGCCTGCTCGAAGGTTTTGGCCTGTTTTTTGGTAAACACACCATCTTTGCGGGGGATGTCAATTAATACCTCGACGAACTTATTTTCAAGGTCGTCAACATTTTCCACTTTCAGCGTCACATCTGCAGCGATGATGTCTGGCGCTACCTGTGTGAGCTTTTCCATTTTCTGATTGATAAAGTCAACCAATTTTTTGTCTGCATCGAAATTTAATGAGTGCACATTAATGTTCATATTATTACCTCCTTGAAATTAAATGCCGGCTCTGGGATGAGCCTGTTTATATATTTTTTTTAATTGTTCGAAACTGTTATGTGTGTATACCTGCGTGGCAGCAAGGCTTGAATGTCCAAGAAGCTCCTTGATGGCATTGATATCAGCACCGCGATTAAGCATATGTGTTGCAAAACTGTGTCTGAGTGTATGCGGACTTCTTTTTTTCATTGTGCTAACCTGAGACAAATAAAAATTTACTGTATTATAAACGAATGAAGGGTACAATTTATGACCTGAATTGGTAACAATTAACATATCATAAAGATTACAAGAAAACCCCTCATTTTGTTTTGCATGAATATAGGATTTAAAGGTTTTTGTAATGTCTTTGGATACAGGTATCAGGCGCTCCTTATTGCCTTTACCTGTCACTTTGATCTGATTTGCCTGCCAGTCAATATCCCTGTGTTTTATCCCCATTAGCTCAGCCTGACGGATACCCGTAGTATACAATAATTCAATCAACAGAAAATCCCTGATTGCCGAAAAGGTCTCCTCATGCTTTTCAAACAAGGTGTAAAGCTTTTCCATTGGTTTTTCCGGCATAAATTCAGGCAGTTTTTTATGCATTTTGGGGGCTTGCACTCTGTCAGCGGGGTTTATCTTAAGCACATCAGTTTGTTGCAGGTAGCGATAAAACCCTTTTATGCTTGTGAGTTTTCTGTTGACAGTGCGAGGACTAACAGAGCTCATTAAATGAACAATCCAGGCACGAATATCTCCGGAGCTGATCTCCATCAATGCCTGGGTTTCATTTTTTTCAGAAATAGAGAAATAAAAATAAAATTGCTCTACATCTTTTTTATATGCCTTAAGGGTATGTAAAGAATACCGCTTCTCAAACTCTAAAAACTTCAGGTACGCGTCCTTTTGCATAGTCAACTTCACTTATAAAATATTACGTAAAGTGGATGCAAAAGTTTCAGGTACGAAAGAAATTAATTGGCCTGATCTTTTAGTTGCTGAATATATTTGGCGTGAATCATCTGCTGACGACGCTGCATAGATGGTTTTGTATATGCCTGACGATCGCGTAATTCTTTAATAACACCGGTTTTTTCAAATTTGCGTTTGAAACGTTTCAATGCTCTGTCGATGTTTTCGCCTTCTTTTACTGGTACAATAATCATATGTTTATCTTTTATTTCAATTTATTAAAGGGCTGCAAAAATAAGCTTTTATTTTTATCTGTCAAACTCTTTTTTCAATGCAGGGACAAATATGGTGAAATTTTTTGGTAAGTAGTATCCTTCAGGATATTGTTTTGTTGTAATTGACTGAGGGAGTCAATTACACCTGTATGATCCCTGAATTTCATGATATTTTTTACATCTGCCTTTGACAGATAGGGGTGTCTGAGCAAAGTACCGAAGTCTGCTTCGTTGAGATTTATTGTAGTGATCTGTTCGGGATCTACCACTACCCACTTTTTTAGCAACTGATAATTTTCCTGACTGATATTATACACTTCCTTCAATTGTTCGGTATCGGTATAACCACCCAGCAGATCTCTGTATGAGAGTATCTGGCCGGCCAGTTTCTTACTGATGATATCAAGTTCCATGAGTTCTCTGAATCCGGCGGTATTTATATCTACTGGTGACTTTTCATCCTGTGTATCCCGGTGTTTTTCCTTCTTTTGCTCAAATTGCATGAAAGGTTCAAGTTTTTCAAGTAAGTCGTTATCAATACCATAGAGCCTCTTAATGTCTGTTATGCTGTCGAATCCGCCGGAAGCCTCTCTGTATTTTACCCATCTTTCTGCCACGCCATTTTTAAAACCAAGCAGGAGGAGGCTGTCTTTCCCAATGCGATTGGGATCAAAAAAGAAAGCTTCATGCTCTTCCTCTTCTTTTTCTTTTTCATCTGCAGATGATATTGATATGTATGGTTCGAGTCTGTCGTACAATTTTTCCGGCATGCCATAAATCTTTTTCAGATCGTATTTTTCCGAAAAGTATCCTCCTGCCTTTCTGTAATTCATGATGTTATCAGCCAGTCTTTCCGTAAAGCCAAGTTCCATCAGTTCTTGTCTGCTGGCGGTATTGGGATCAAAACCAAAAAGCTCTTTATTGTAATCCGGAGAATAATCATTCTGCCCGGATTTCTGTTGATGATAAGTCTGATCAGCACTCTCTTCTGCAGCAAGCTTCATTTCAAACCGGTTGATTTCTGATTCATAGCCGGAAAAATCATACATTTCATCTTCATCCTGATTCCAGGGCGACCAGACTTTGATTGAGATAAGCAAAAGCAACAAAATCACAAGTACAATAACTCCACGTTTTTCGCGTGTCGTAAAGGCCAGTATATCTTTCCACTTGTTTGACATTATCTCAGGATCAATACAATGTTTTGGTTTCTTTCATGGCCTGAAAATACTTGTCGATTTCTTTTTTGACGACAGGGGCAAGCAGCACAATGCCAATGAGGTTAGGAATGGTCATAAAGGTGATGACCATATCCACAAAATCCCACACCACATCAAGCCCCCAGATACTGCCGAGGAAGACAAATGCGCCAAACACCCAATAATATGGTTTGATTGCTTTGTATCCAAAAAGATATTGCACGGCCCTGCTACCATAATAAGACCAGGAGATTATGGTAGAAAAAGCAAACAACAACAATCCCAGGGATATAAGGTGTCTTGAAACCAGCCCCAGGCCAATGGGTTCCAGTCCGATTCTAAAGCTGTCAATGGTAATGGCCACTCCTTCTGCACCGGTGGTCCATGCCCCGGTAACAAGAATCACCATAGCGGTGATTGTACAAATAATCAGGGTATCAATCAGAGGCCCGACGGAAGCCACAAGGCCTTCCCTTACGGGGTATTCTGTTTTTGCAGCAGCATGAGCAATGGGTGCAGAGCCCTGTCCGGCTTCGTTACTGAACAATCCTCTCTGTACACCAAATTTCAGTGTCATGATAAATACAGAGCCTGCAAATCCTCCGGTGGCAGCAGTTCCGGTAAATGCATCGCCAAAGATCATGGCAAAAGCACCCGGAATTTCTTTATACATAACACCAATAATAACCAGGGCAGTCAGCACATAAAAAACTGCCATAAAAGGTACAAGTTTGGAAGTCACACTGGCGATACGTTTGATTCCACCAATAATTACCAGCAGGGTAAGCATCATAATAACCAGGCCGGTATGCCAGGTATCCACGCCATAGCTGGTAAAGAGAGCATCAGAAATGGAATTTGCCTGTGCCATATTTCCGGTACCGAAAGAGCAAATGACTGCAGCTACGGCAAAGATTACTGCCAGGATTTTGGCAAATTTTCCCAGTTTATTTTTCAGGCCGTATTCAATATAATACATAGGGCCTCCGGAGACTGATCCATCCTGATTGATTTTCCTGTATTTCAGTCCGAGTGTGGATTCCACGAATTTCAGCATCATGCCAAAGAATGCCACGATCCACATCCAGAATATTGCACCGGGTCCACCCCATTGTATGGCAAGAGCCACCCCGACAATATTTCCGGTTCCCACGGTAGCAGATAGTGCAGTTGTAAGAGCACGAAAATGGTTGATATCACCAGTATCCTTGTTCTTATCATATTTTCCGCTGATGACACGGAAAGCATGTCTGAGTTTGGTGATATGCAGGAATTTGAATTTAAAGGCAAAAAACACACCAACCGGAATAAGCATTGCCACAATCAGATACCCGCCTACATACTCATTATACCATTGTATTCCGGTATGCAGGAAATCAGTAATTTGCTGAAATACGTCCATAACTATCCAAATAAAATTATCATTTTTATCATCCAATCAGGCCAATTCCGTACAGGAAAACGAGAATTATGGCAACCGGAGCAATATATTTCACAATAAAAAGAAAAATCCCGAAAACACGCATTTTGGCTTCCCCTTGGTTGGTAAGTTCATCTTTCACAGCTTTAGACCCGAGCACCCATCCAAGGAAAATCACGATAAACACCCCCCCCAGTGGCAGCAGCAGATTTGCAGACAACCAATCCAGATTATCAAAAATTGTTTTTCCAAATATTGTAAATTCCGAGAGCTCCGAAAAAGAGAGCGTGGCCAACACGCCCAGCAGGGCAATGGCTGATGCAAAAAGCAGGGTAGCTTTTCTTCTGCTCATTTTCAACTCTTCAATACCATATGCCACCACTACTTCCAGCAATGATATTGTGGAAGTGAGTGCTGCCACGGATAAAAGCAAAAAGAACAAAACTCCGAAAATATAACCACCAGCGGGCATGATTTCAATCATGCTGCCAAAGATGTTGGGCAGGGTTTGAAAGACAAGTCCAGGACCGGCATCTGCGGACATACCGAAAGCAAAAACCGCGGGAAATATCATAACACCTGCCAGGATGGCAATGGCTGTGTCGGCAATGGCTACCTGAAAAGCAGTAGAGGGCAGATAATTATCCTTTTTTATGTAAGAACCATATGTAATGAGTGCTCCCATTCCAATACTCATACTAAAGAATGCCTGTCCCAGTGCTTCGAGTATGACAATGCCATCAATTTTTGAAAAATCCGGTTTAAAAAGAAATTTGAGGCCATCACTTGCACCTTCGAGGGTGAGTGAGCGCACACACATGACAAGAATAAGCAATACCAGCAGGGGCATGAGCATTTTTGTATATTTTTCAATTCCGTTGTGCACGCCGGCGAGAATGATGCCTGCAGTAAATATCATAAAGATCAGTTGCCAGAGCAAAGGTCTGAAAGTACTGCTCTGAAAATCCGTAAACATTAGATTGAGGGTTTCAGTATCTTTACCTGAAAACCCGTTTCCTATTGCCTGAATAAGATATTCAAAAGTCCAGCCTGCAATGGTTGAATAGAAAGCCAGGATGGCAAATGCAGCCACTATACCCATCAATCCTACGAGCCACCAGGGTTTCCCGGGAGCCAGCTTTTTGAATGATCCAAGGACATTGCGTTGTGACTTTCGTCCTATTGCAAACTCAGCCAACATGACGGAGATGCCGATTGTAAAGATGAAGCCCAGGTAAATCAGCAGGAATGCTCCTCCACCATTTTCTCCTGCCACGTAAGGGAATCTCCAGATGTTTCCCAGTCCGACAGCTGATCCGGCAGCTGCAGCAATCACACCAAACTTCGAATTAAACCCGTCTCTGGGTTTGGAACTACCTGTCATAACAATCCGTTTGCTTAGTTTTGTTCCAAAGGTAAAAATTAATTGGAAAAATTCAAGCTTGCCAGAAAAACAGCACTACAAGATTCCGCTTTTCAATAGGCCTGAGGTTCTTTAGCCTCCTTAGCAGCATCATCCCACACAGGCAGCCTCCTTTCGGGTTCATATTTCAATACATTACGCCGGTACTGCACAGGATAGTTTACAGCGCGGGGCCTACGCTGTTCATCCTTTACATAGCCGTCATTGTATTTTGTAATTAAGTCCTGCCCAAGCTGTATCCAGCGTTTCATAAGATTTTCAGTGCGGGTTTCTGCCAGTTTGGTCATGTATTCAATGCCGGCATTTTTGTTTTTATTCAGCAAGGCTGTTGCTTTCTTATCAACTGTAGGTTGCTCGTTGATATAATGGTTCTCAATGCTGTCCTGAACGGCCTGAATATCCACAATCATATCTTTATACCGCAGGTTCGCATAATTGCCAACAAAATTAAACACCCACCAGGCCGATTTCCATGAAAATTTTCTGATGTCCCCCGTTCGAAGGGCTTCAGGTATTCGGTTAATGCTATTTGCCAGCGGCACATAGCATGTCACATAGCTATCATCTACCCCGAACCAAACAAGCCCGCCGGTTTCATCAGGTAAGCATGGGCGAATCTGAGCGATAAATGTAAAGGCTGAATTGTAAGTGGAAATGGGGCGCTCCCATGAGCACTGCACTGAATCCACCTCCCATACAAGCGGTCGGTTTTTATTTGGGTTACCAAAAGGTCCGGCAGAATAGCCTTTAGTCATATCAAAATCGGTGCCCTCGTAATGATCCCGAACAAGATGCATCATATCAGCAATTTGAATTTTCTCATCCGGTTTTATCCAGAGGGGATATCGTTCAGCTCCCTGCACACCGCGGTGATAATCAGGGGAAAGGTTGAGTGATGGAGCAGCTCTTCGAAAAATACTCCAAACACGTGCAGAGCAGTAGCGCAAATTTGCCGGGGTTGAAGGACAATATACTTCATTGAAACGAAAGGGTTTTTCTGAGTCGGGATTATAATAACCGTTTTCAACAGCAAATTCGATAACATTATCAGAATAGAGGCAGTTGTCCGGGTCGTCCAGGGGAAATTTTCCAATTCTGGCTTTATTGGCATGGGCAGAAATCATACCATCGGGAATTTTGCGAGCTACCCAGATGGCACCTTTATTGCCTTTTCCGGTACCTATCATCTCCAGTATCCATGCTTCTTTTTTACCAAGGATGCTGAAAGATTCACCTTCGCTGCCATAGCCATGGGTTTCAGCAAGGGTTGTCATCACCTCCACTGCTTCTCTGGCTGTTTTTGCACGTTCAAGAGCCAGTTTCATCAGATGCCAGTATTCGAGAAAATGCTCCTGGTTCCAGAGCTCTTCTCTGCCGGTAAAGGTAGTTTCACCAATGGCAAGCTGGTGCTCATTCATATGAAAACCAAGCAGTTTATATGTATGATTTGTCTGAGGGATTTCCCCTGTCACTCCTGCCCTGTTGGTAAAACTGATGGTTTCTTTCTGTGCGTAATCAGCAGCAGCCTGGGTGTACAGGTGATAAATGTACTCAGCATCGTTGGTGTAGGCCAGAAATGCTGAACCCTTAGCAGAAGCACCTTTGGTTACAATTACATTTGTACAGGCCAACAGATGTACCGGCATCAGAAAAGCCATTAAAAAAGAAAAAGCAATAACGTGTTTTCGCATAAAGTGTATACCAGATTAATTTTGGGATGAAAATACAGAAAACGATAGAAACTCCAGCCTGAATGTGTACAGAATTGGAAAAATGCAACCAGTATTGGCGATTTTATTACTGGTTTATCTATTGCTTTTGCTTCGTTATCGGAGGAATTGGTAGCAGAATGGGTTTTTAAAAGGTCACAGGTAAGCGGGACGTATCTTTTGCACCAGGTGGAAGGCGTTTACCCCGGCATTGTGCAGCCCGACGCATGAAGCATTGCAGCATAGCCGCCGAAGACAGGATCATAGCTGCGATGTCTGAATGCCGGTCTGCACTATGACGTGTAATAGCCGTACACCGTCCCTGCCTGCGGTGTTTGGCAGGCAGGAGGGTGCCATAAAAAAAGCCACCCCTGGGAGCAGCTTTTTCATGTCAAAAATAATTACAACTTACCATATGTTGGTACAATTCAAATCATCGAATGCCTGCATCACACGCCTGGCCATACTTTCTTCGGCGGCTCTGAGCCATTTACGCGGATCGTAGATTTTCTTGTTTGGTTTGTCATCTCCGTCAGGATTTCCAATTTGTGCCTGCAGATAATCCTTTTTTTCTTTGTAGTATTGATGCACGCCGTCCCAGAACGCCCATTGTGTGTCAGTATCAATATTCATCTTGATCACACCGTAGCCAATGGCTTCTCTGATTTGTTCCTGAGATGAACCGGAACCACCGTGAAACACAAAGAACACGGGATTTTTTTCCGTTTTGTATTCTTTCTCAATAAAATCCTGGGAGTTTTTCAGAATAACCGGCTGCAGTTTGACGTTTCCAGGCTTATAGACTCCGTGCACATTTCCAAACGAAGCAGCTATTGTAAAGTTATTGCTGACTTTTTTGAGGGTTTCATAAGCATACGCTACATGTTCGGGCTGGGTATAAAGTTTTGAATTGTCGATATCTGTATTATCCACACCGTCTTCTTCTCCTCCTGTTACGCCAAGTTCGATTTCGAGAGTCATCTCGATTTTGCTCATGCGTTCGAGGTATTTTTTACAGGTTTGCACATTTTCTTCGAGGTCTTCTGCTGAGAGGTCAATCATGTGGGAGCTAAAAAGCGGTTTCCCATAAGCATCGTAGAAGGCTTCACCTGCATCAAGCATACCATCTATCCAAGGCAGCAGTTTTTTGGCGGCGTGGTCTGTATGCAGAATTACAGGTACTCCATAATTTTCTGCAAGGTGGTGGATGTGCTGGGCGGCAGTAATAGCTCCTGCAATGGCACCTTCCTCATTTTCATTGGAAAGGCCTTTACCGGCATAAAAATGCGCACCTCCGTTTGACAGTTGAATGATAACCGGGGCTTTGACATCACGGGCTGCTTCCATTACAGCATTGGCAGAATCTGTTCCGACAATATTTACGGCAGGTATCGCATACTTGTTATCCTTGGCATGTTGTAATACACGCTGTACATCTGTACCGGTAATTACACCGGGTTGAACAATATCTAATAAACTTGTCATAATTTTTGGGTTTTGGTGTTATCCCAAAAATACAAAAAGAAACGAGAGGAAAAAAAGAAAAGATCATGAAACCGAAATCAATCGTTATTCATCCGTGTTTTGTAAGAGTTTTATGTACACCGGCAGGTGGTCAGAGTATCCACCATGATATTTATATCCGATGTATGTCCGGTTAGGCTGTTTTCCAACATTTTTTTCGTCTTTCTCAAGCAGGAAATCGCCCATAAAAACAGAAACATGATCAAAATCGGTATACAGTGCACCTGATTTATCCAGGAGGCTGCCGGAGACAATGATCTGGTCAAGTATGCCCCATTCTCCCTGGTATTTATGGCTTCCCTGTCCTTTTTCTTCCTGCAGGTAATAACTGAGGTTATACAATACTTCAGGTCTGGGATTGGAGAATGTTTTCTGTGCCCTCAGGGTTTGTGTGATTGATTTATTGTCAGGATAATCATTGAGATCGCCCATGATTACTATGTGGGGATTTTTGTGTTCTTTGAACAGGCTGTCCACATGATGCCGCAGGACAGAGGCTGCGTGAACCCGTTTCGGTTCTGTTTCCATCTGCCCTCCCCAGCGTGATGGCCAGTGGTTGACGAACAGGTGTACCGTATCTCCGGTTCTTACCTCACCTTTCACATACAGGATATCACGGGTAGCGCGCTGGTCACCCGGGAAAACTACTGGGATGGGATAATCTTCAATGGGATTGAAATTTTTTTCCCTGTATAGCATTGCCACATCAATTCCCCTGCCATCCGGTGATTCGTAATGAATGATTTCGTAACCGGCATTATACAATGGTGTTTTGCTGATAAGTTCCTCCAGAACAGTTCTGTTCTCGACTTCGCTAAGGCCTACCACATCCGGGGCATCCCATCCTCCCACAGCGGTGATTACCTGATAAATCTGAAACAATTTTTGCTGATAGCGATAGTAAGTCCAGTATTTTGCAGTATCGGGTGTAAACTCCTCATCCCATTTGTCCGGGTCATCTTCCGTATCAAAAAGATTTTCAACATTATAAAACATGATATTGACTGCATCAGGATTTTGTTCAACAATTTCCTGTGCAGTGAGGAGGCTCCCGGTAATTACCAGGCAAGCGAATAATCCAATGTATCTAAGCATAAAATTGTTTTTTTAATTGCGTTCATAAGCACCTAAATCCGGTCCCTCACCGGAAAGCCGACTGTACCCGTCATAATCAAGCGGCACTTCGTTGGCAATATCCAGATCACCCTGATTTAAAGCGGGTGAGAGAGAATCCAGGCGAAAATCATAGGTATCATATTTATCAATAAATTCCGGATCTTCGTTGCGAATGATTGAAATATACTGCTCACTGCCTGTATTTCTTTGTGTTTTCAGCAGACAATGATTAAAAACATAATCAAAACCGGCTTCTTCCACACCGTCAATATCAAGCTCTTCTTCCAGGTTTCCATGTATGATACAGTTGCCAAAGCTCGCTTCAAAAGGCCGGGCATCCAGTATGGTTCCCCCTTCTCCTTCATAGGTAAAGTAATTATTCATTACCAGGGAGCTGTTTTGCCGGCTGCCGGTAAAATAATTGGCAAAAGTACAGTGTTTGAAATCATATTTTCCACCATAGAGCAGTGCGGCTGTATATTGCCCGCAATTTGCAAACACAGAATTTTCAGCTTCTATGTGGGCTCCTGCACCGTAGAGGCCAGCAACATTCATGTGCTGAACAATACAATTCTTCATTTTCACTGTCGGGGTACCGGGAGTAACTACAGAATCGGCACGTAGCCCGACAATGCTGTTTTTGATTTCCGTATAATTCAATTCATTGTTTTTGCTGCCTGTCAGAAAGTGTAATCCACCGAGGATATACAGTCCGCCATTTTCAAGCTCCAGCCACGCACCCCATTGCCCGGGTTCGTCCTGATAGGATTCCTCCAACCTGTCGCCCTGAAATACTACAGGTTGATCAAGCGTACCGTAGGTTTTCAGACTGCCTTCCACCAGCATGCTTGAGCCATAATGAAAATGCAATTGGGTTCCTGCCTGTATCTGCAGGTTGGCATTTTCATCAATCAGTACAGAATTATAGATCAGAAAGGGCTTATCGTCTGTCCATGTTGTATCATTTGAAATCACATCCCCGTCAATCAGATGGACGTTTTGCCCAAATGCCACCAGCTTGACATCCTGCGAATTACCATTCACGCTGAATTGCACAGAATCTTTTTCCACCATATCATTGGCGGAGGGGTTAATGGTCAGCTCGACAAAAATAAAGATGGAGTCACCGGCAGGGATATGAACATCCGACAAGCTTGTTGCCTGATATCCATCAATATTCAGGCGGTAAACGGAGTTTTTCCCGCGGGCAAGGCTGATCCTGTCCACTTCTATATCCTTATTATGCGGATTAATTACTGTAAAATATTTTGTTGTTGAGCCAATGCTTGTAAAGATGGTATCAAACTGCACGGTATCATTTGAGAATTCCAGTTTATCTGAGGGATCAGTGGTAAACTGGTTTCGTTCACAGGAAGCAAGGATAGCAATTCCTGCCAGGAATATGATGATTATGCAAATATCACGCATAAGGCAAAGATAATATTCTAATCAGACTTTTTTACTACAGGAAGCCGTATAATTGCTTTACCTGCCGGGAGAAAAACGTGGGGACATTCATTTTATTGCTGCCTGCAGGGTGCTTTACCGGATAAGCAAGAAAAATAATTATGCATGATTGTTCCGGCAATCCGCTGAACACATAAACTGTATTTGCCGGCATGGGGAGCAAGGGTGAGCTTGTTACTTCCATTCATGCTCATAAAAACAATGTACCGGCAAAACCATCGGCCGGAAATCTGATTTACCTGACTTCATACAGGTTATTTTTTACTGCAAAAATCACCAGGCTGGCTGTATTTTTACAATGGGTTTTTTCCATGATGTTGGCCCGATGCTTTTCAACCGTTCGTTTGCTGATACACATATCATCAGCTATTTCCAGATTCGATTTTCCTTCGCAGACCTGCTGAATGACTTCTATTTCTCTTTCTGACAGATCATATTTTTCAATTCCGGGTTCTGACCTGATTCCAGCCAGCAATGCCTGCAGCAATTCCTGAGAAAAATATGTACGGCCGCTATATACTGTTTTTATGGCAGTTTCCACCTCTCTGATATCGGAATCCTTCAGGATAAAACCTCTCACACCAGCTTCAACCATTCTGTTGTAATATGCTTCATCTCCATACATTGAGAGCGTAATGATTTTCAGGTCGGGGTATTGGCTCAGGGCTCTTGTAGCAGCCTCAACACCATCCATAACGGGCATGGCTATATCCAGCAGAACAATATCGGGTTTAGTATCTCCGAGATTTTTGAGAAATTCTTCACCATTGGCAGCTTCTCCAACCACACTGACATTTTCCATATTGGACAGGAGGGTTTTCAATCCATTGCGAAACAATGTGTGGTCATCCACCAGCATTACTCTGATATCAGTTTTTGTACTCATACTCCAAAGGTATATAAATTTTCACATTTGTCCCATTTTCACGGGAAGCCCTGATGTCCACACTTCCATTCAGTGAGGCCACCCGTGAGTATATATTGGAAATGCCCATGCCCTGTTTATTGCTGATAACTTCATCCACATTGAATCCCTGTCCATTGTCCTGATAATCTATCAGAAGTGCTTTGCTGCTTTGATGCATTTTAATTTCAGCCCTGCTTGCCCGAGCATGTTTGAGGGTGTTTGTCAGCATTTCACAGATTACCCTGTACACAATGGTTTCGAGTTTGCCGGAAAGATTTTTCTTATCAACATCAGCTTGCATATGTGCTTTGAGCTCTCCGGAAGCATTTATTTTGTTGATAAAGTTCCTGAGTGCCTGTTCCAGGCCAAAGTTCTCCAGCATGTGGGGGCTGAGGTTGGCAGAAATATCCTTGACAGATTTCAGAGCTTCCTGTATGAGTTTGTTGGCATTGCCGGCTATTTCTTTTTGCTTTTCATTCTGCACTTGTTGTTCCAAAGCTGATACAGACATTCTGATTCCGGACATAAGCGGACCGAGTCCATCATGCAGTTCTCTGGCCAGGCGTTTCCGTTCGGATTCTTCAGCAGCAATGACAGAAGAAAGAATTTGTTTTTCAGTTTTGCGCCTTTCAGCCTCCATGCGGTCAATATAATTGAATATTTGACGAATCAATAAAAAGCCGAGGGCAAGAAAGAGTGATGACAGCACACCTACCCATATATAAAGCAGGCGAAAATCCTGTGCCTGAAAATCCGACACCATCGGAAGGAATTCAACTACCCTTCTTACCAGCAACGCAGCCAGTCCGAGACTTATAAGAATCCATGAAAAATTATACTTTGTTCTTCTGGTAAGGCGCATGGCTTGTCCGGCCGCAATGACCTGAAAAATAACAGCCAATATGATGGTGATTTTCAGCAACATGATTCTGAGTATTGATTAAAAGGATACTAAGTTAATGTTTCAGTTCTCAAGTTCCAAAGGCATGAAGTAATACTGCACGAAAAAACCGTCTGCTTAAAAAAGGAGACGGTTTCTACAAGCTGTATTTCAGTAAATATTATAATTTTTCGATAATTGCATCGGCCATTTGGTCAGTACTGGCAGCACCTTTATGGATAACATCAGGTTTGCCGCGCATTTTCATCATATCATAAGTACGCACCTTGCCCTCTTCAATCACATCAGCTACGGCTTTGCGGATGCGTTTTGCCATATCATATTCTTTGATAAAGTCAAGCATCATACAGGCAGATTCAACCATAGCGACGGGATTTACGATTGATACATCATAATCTGCATATTTTGGAGCAGAGCCGTGCGTTGGTTCAAATACACCAATACCACTGGCTGGGTTAAACTGAGCTGAACAGGCAAAGCCAAGGCCTCCAATGAGTCCGGCAAAGCCATCAGAAACGATATCACCGAACATGTTACCGGCAACGATCACACCATAGTCTTCAGGATTTTTGGTGAGCCACATCATCTGAGCATCAATATTGGTATTTCTGACCCAGATATCGGGATAATCATTTTTCTGAATATCGAGAGCCATTTTGTACATCATACCGGATGTCTCGCGAATAACGTTTGGTTTTTCACAAACAGTTACAGACTCGTATCCAAATTCTTTGGCGTAGTCAAAAGCTGCACGCAGAATACGTTCGGTAGCTTTTTTGGTAAATATACGTGTAGATACGGATATTTCTTGCCGTGGTGTTTCACCGAAATTCTTTTTAAATTTGGGGTGAGACATCAGGGCACTGTACACCTGATCATCGGGGTTAGACCATTCTACACCGCCATAGAGGCCTTCGGTATTCTGGCGGAAGATAACAGCATCCACCATTGGTTCTTCAATGTTTCCGTCACCACCACGGCGAATAAAGTTCAGGGGGTTACCTTTATAGGTATGACAGGGACGCTGGCAGATATCCAGCCCAAAGTGCTGACGCAGGCCAACGATTGGAGATGAATACACCAGGCCTTTGTTCTGGAGCTCGGGAACGAGTTCTTCAGCGGCTTCGTCTTTTGGTTTGGAGGTAATGGCACCAAACAAAGCAACTTTGTGTTTTTCGATCAGATCGAGGGTACGCTGAGGTAAGGGATTTCCTTCTGTTTTCCAGAATTCCCAACCAATGTCTCCTTCGACATAATCAGCTTCAAAACCAGCAGCGTCAAGCACGCGGATGGTAGCATCCAATACTGCGCGGCCAACGCCGTCACCAGGTAAACTAACAATTGTACGTTTTGCCATAATAGTAATTATTTTATGTGTTTATTTTCAAATTTTATCTTGCAGGTAAAAATAATAGCTTACAAATTGAAAACAAAGCCGAACGAAAAAAAAATAATGCTTTTACAACATATAATGCTTGGGGATAATATTGGATAACCTATATTTGCAGCCATTTTTAAACATTAGAAAAGTTATGGCATTTATTACCAAAGAAAAATTATTTAGTTGGGTGTGGTTCAGGTCATTGTTTCTGATTCTTTTGGGAACTTTTTTGATGGCGGTGGCCTTTGTCTACTTCATATCTCCCTACAAACTTGCACCGGGAGGCACATACGGTATTGCGATTATCATCCATCATCTGTTAGGCTGGCAAACAGGTTTTGTGGCACTGGCTATTGATATTCCCCTTCTGCTTATCGGCCTGAAAGTTCTGGGCCCGCGTTTTGGCTGGAAAACCATTGTTGGCATAATTGCTCTTTCACAATTTGTAAATCTGCTGATGTGGATACAGGGTGATGTAGCACTTGTTCCCGATGATGCGCTCTTGTCATCTATTTTTGGAGGAGTAATACTGGGGGCAGGTCTGGGTTTGGTGCTTCGTTCAAGAGCAACTACAGGTGGTTCAGACATCATTGCCATGATTCTTTCAAAATATACACGTCTGCCACTGGGACAGCTTTTGATTTATGTGGATTCTGTCATTGTATTGTTTGGCCTTGTTGCCTTCAAGAGTTGGGAGATACCGCTGTATTCCTGGATCGTGATATTCATTACAGGCAAGGTGATTGATGTGGTAGTTGAAGGCATCAGCTACAACAAAAGCCTCATCATCATATCAGACAAACATGAGGAAATTAAAGAAAAACTTCTGAACGATTTGCGACGCGGGGGTACTTATCTAAAAGCTGAAGGGATGTACAACGGAAAAGAGAAAAAGGTCATTTTTACCGTATTGACCCGTCGTGAGCTGAGTATATTAAAAGATTATATCAACGGGATTGATCCTCACGCATTTTTGAGTGTTTCAGACACCCATGAAATTCTGGGAGAAGGATTCAAGTCACTGAAGAAATCAGTAGAACAAGATGCCATCTGATGGGTGTTTGTCCAAAATGTCGGGTTTTATTTTTAGTTTTGCTGTATGATTGAGTCCTTTTTGTCATCCCTGGATTTATATTCCTGGCAGGTATTTCTGATCATGATAGCTGCAGGCTTTGCTACCGGTATCATCAACACGCTTGCCGGATCAGGATCTGTCATTACTTTTTCCATCATGATGGCGCTGGGAATACCTGCTCCCATGGCCAACGGTACGTTACGGCTTGGAGTGATCATGCAAACAGCCACGGCTTCCTACCGGTTTTACAAAAAGAATAAACTGGAGGTCAGGAAAGGCCTCATACTCGGCATCCCGGTCGTACTTGGCTCCATCACAGGGGCCCTGATTGCTGTAAATATGCCCCATGATTTGTTTGAAAAGATCATTGGTGGTGTTCTTCTGTTTTTATTGATCTTCATCATTTTTGATCCAAAAAAATGGATAGAAGAACAAAAGGAAAAAACCAGCCGCAAGGTAGGTGCTCTGCAGGTAATTCTGTTTTTCCTGATTGGCAGCTATGGTGGATTTATTCATATTGGTGTTGGCATTTTCCTGCTGTCTGCACTGGTACTGCAGGCTGGTTATGATCTTGTGAAAGCCAATGCCCTGAAAGTTTTCATGGTACTGCTCTACAGCCCTTTTGCCGTACTGATTTATGTACTTGACGGACAGATGGAATGGGTGCTTGGGCTTGTTGCTGCCATTGGTCATTTTGGTGGCGGATTTTTGGGATCTCACCTTGCCATCAACAAAGGCGCCGGATTTGTCAGGGTACTACTGATTATGATCATCATAGCCTTTTCAGGACACTTGCTTGGGGTGTGGGATGCTTTGTTTTAACAGCCGGCAATAAAAATTTGTTCTTCTGCAAATGTAGGGGGTAGTGATTGATAATCAGGAATTGAAAAAAAATACCCTCATCAATATACTGTCAGGGCTAAAGCCCATTTCACTTTTCATATCCTTATTACCCCGACCTAAAGGTCGAGGTTAATTCATCTAAAGCCACTAACCCTGGCATTTATGTCGGGGTTTTGAGGCGAAAAATGAAGGACTTAATAACATGCTGATATTCGGATTTTGGAAATACTAAGTTCCTTTGAACAATACGCTTTCATGACTGCACCTATATAAAAGCTCATGCTATCAGCGCCTCCCGTATAGTGATTAGTCCAGCATAGAGTTATGGTTAATTCTCTGTAGAATAACCGCATCCAAACAAAAAACCCGGCCAAAGACCGGGTTTTTTGGGGTGGTACCACCTGGAATTGAACCAGGGACACACGGATTTTCAGTCCGTTGCTCTACCAACTGAGCTATGGTACCTCGCGTTTGCGGAGTGCAAATATAAAGATTAATTTCTTTATGCAAAAACAAAGTCTGAATTTTTCAAAAAAAACTCAGACTTTGTGCAACTATGAAATGTTTGTTTCTGGTGACTGAGGATTAAATATTCTCAGTATCAACAACTTTTGCCAGAAGGTCAGCGTAAGGGATCAACAAATATTTTTTATCACCCATTTCCAGCTCAGAACCGGAGAATTTTTTGTAATACACTTTATCACCAACGGCAATAGAGCTGTTTTCAATCTGGCCGACTGCCATGACAGTACCATACTGTGGCTTTTCTTTGGCAGTATCGGGAATGATAATTCCAGAAGCTGTCTTTTCTTCAGTTGCTTCACCGCTGATGTCCAGCAATACA
>JBNJGS010000011.1:0-55717 GCA_051747965.1 Bacteroidota bacterium | reverse complement strand
AAAAGGGATGGCTCTCCCATCCCTTTTGTTTATCATCTTGTTTGTCCGGATCAGTTTGCAAAAGCAAATTCACCATTTTGGTAATCAACCCGTATGGGCTTGTCTTTATCCACCTTATCGGCAATGATTTCCATGGAAACGGCATCCAGTATGTCTTTCTGAATCACGCGTTTCACCGGACGGGCGCCGTATTGTGGGTCCCAGCCTTTTTCTGCCAGTCTGTCAATGGCAGTCTCGCTGATTTCCAGCTTTATGCCTTGTTTGTTAAGGCGTTTGTTTACCATGTCCATCTGCAATTTTACAATTTCTCTCAAGTCTTTCTTGCTCAGAGGTGTAAACAAGAGTACGTCATCAATGCGGTTGAGAAATTCGGGTTTCACTTCTTTGCGCATCAGTTGCAGCAGCTGTTTGCGTATCTCATCGCGTTTTTCCACAGGCAGATCGTCGCCCTGATAGTCTTTCCATGCCTCCTGCAGCAGTTGGGATCCCATATTACTGGTCATCACCACAATGGTGTTTTTAAAGTTCACTGTACGGCCTTTGTTATCGGTCAAACGGCCATCGTCGAGCAGTTGCAGCAGAATGTTGAACACATCCGGGTGGGCTTTTTCAATCTCATCCAAAAGCACCACCGAGTATGGTTTTCTGCGCACAGCTTCGGTAAGCTGACCGCCTTCGTCGTAACCAACATAACCCGGGGGAGCGCCTACCAGTCGTGATACGGAGTGCCGTTCCTGATACTCCGACATATCAATGCGGGTCATCATGTCATCATCATCAAACATAAACTCAGCCAGCGCCTTTGCCAGTTCGGTTTTACCAACACCTGTGGTACCCAGGAACAAAAACGAACCAATCGGGCGGTTCTGATCCTGCATACCGGCCCTGCTCCTGCGCACGGCATTGCTCACGGCTGAAATGGCCTGATCCTGGCCTACAACCCGCTTGTGAAGCTCATCTTCGAGTTTCAGAAGCTTTTCACGCTCGGATTGCATCATTTTGCTCACCGGAATACCGGTCCAGCGGGCTACAATCTCGGCAATATCTTCTGAGCCTACCTCTTCTCTGATCATGGCTTTATCGCCTTGTTGTTTGATCAGATCTTCACGCAGTTTCTGGATTTTTTCTTCGGCTTCTTTGATCTTACCATAGCGAATTTCAGCTACAGCGCCGTAATCACCGGCACGCTCGGCCTTATCGGCTTCAAAGCGGTATTCTTCAATGGCTTTCTTGGTCTTTTGTATCTCATCAATGATATCGCGCTCCTGCTCCCAGGCTGCACGCATCTGATTGCGTCTGTCCCGCAAATCGGCCAGTTCTTTACCCAGCTCATCCAGCTTTTTCTTGTCTTTTTCCCGTTTGATGGCTTCCCGCTCGATTTCAAGCTGCTTGATACGACGTTCAATTTCATCAATTTCTTCGGGCAAAGAGTTCATCTCCAGCCTGAGTTTGGAAGCTGACTCATCGATCAGGTCAATGGCCTTGTCGGGCAAAAACCTGTCGGTGATGTAGCGGGTTGAGAGTTCTACGGATGCGATTATGGCCTCATCCCGGATCCTCACCTTGTGGTGATTTTCATACCTTTCTTTCAATCCGCGCAGTATGGAAATGGCACTCATTTCATCCGGCTCATCCACCTGCACTTTCTGGAATCGACGCTCCAGGGCCTTGTCATTTTCAAAATATTTCTGGTACTCATCCAGTGTGGTGGCACCTATCGCTCTGAGTTCGCCACGAGCCAGGGCCGGTTTCAGAATGTTGGCAGCATCCATGGCACCCTGTGATTTTCCTGCACCTACCAGGGTATGGATCTCATCAATAAATAGTACGATTTCGCCATCTGAGCCAACCACCTCTTTGACAACCGATTTCAGACGTTCTTCAAATTCGCCCTGATACTTGGCACCGGCAATCAGTGCACCCATATCCAGCGCATATATCTGACGGTCTTTCAGTCCGTCGGGAACATCGCCCTGCACAATACGATGGGCAAGTCCTTCGGCTATGGCTGTTTTACCAACACCGGGATCGCCTATCAGCACCGGGTTGTTTTTGGTGCGTCGTGAGAGAATCTGCAAAATACGCCTGATTTCTTCGTCTCTGCCAATGACCGGGTCTAGTTTACCGGAATTGGCGCGTTCGTTCAGGTTGATGGCAAAGCGGTTCAGTGCATCGTAGGTGTTTTCTGCGCTTTGAGATTCTACTTTTTCGCCTTTTCTGAGTTCAGCTATGGCCGGTTTGAGCTGTTTTTTACTCAGACCGGCGTCCTTCAGCATGGAGGCTACATCATCGCCACCATCCAGCATGCTGAGCAGAATATGCTCAACGGAGACAAATTTATCTCCATTGTTCTGAGCCTCTTTGAGTGCATCCTGCAATACTTTTGATGCGGTTTTCGACCAGTATGCATCTCCTCCGCTTACCTGCGGGTATGATTCAATAATCTTATCCGTGGCCTGGTCTACCATATTCATCTGTACACCTGTTTTGTTGAACAGGTAGGACAGGATATTTTCTGATTCGCTCAATAAAGCTTTCATCAGGTGAGCGGTATCTATCGCCTGATGATTGTATCCTGCAGCGATTTGCTGTGCTTTCTGCAGGCTTTCTTGTGCTTTGATTGTAAAATTGTTTAAATTCATATTGTTTTCTCCTTTCAATCTTTCAATTATTGGTCTCAAATTATAAGCCATCTGATAACAAGTGCCAAATTAGCATAAATACAGACCCCAAGCTGTCATTTTGGCAGCCTTGTTGGAATATATGCTGATTACATGGCATTATTAGCCGAAGCCAACAACCGTATTTTACGTAAATTTCATACATAAATACAATTGTAGCCCGGGCAATGTTTTATACAGAAGGCCTGGATAAGAGTGAAAGTAAAAATTTATCGTAAAGAAAATCCGGATTAAAAGCAAGAAGCATTTGAGACCTAATCCCGTCTGACACATCTGAAATAGGAAGCAGTGGATTTACTGTAAACGGATTGATTTCCATCTGAAAAATTCTGACTCCAGGCTTCATTTTCTTCAGCTTCCGTACTGGACCAATAGGAGTAATCCTCAAAACTTCCGAGGGTGTCTTTCTGCTCATATATGGCATTGAGTTCATTTTTTGATGGTAAATACCAGTCATTATAACCATATGCTGTCATTGTATCACACATATAAGCTGCGTAGCTGCCTTCACCATACTCTTCTACAATGAGACTGGTGTTCTGTTGGCCATCACTGTTGGAGCCGGCCCCGGTAATGCTGTCATACGGATAAGTACACCATTTTGTCAACCCGTAGTCCACATCGACAGGCAGCATATAAATCACACTGTTTTCATATTCAATGGCAACAGGTTTGTCAGCAACAAAACTATGGGATGCCGGCTGACTCTGTTCTTCATCAAAACAGCCATTCAGCAGGAACAATACAGGCAATATGTAAATAATTTTTTTCATACAATCACATTTTTACTCACGCTCAGTTTTTTAACAGCAATCCTGCTTTGAAGTAAATGATGTCATCAACTTCCGCATTTGTCCAGTATTCTGCGCCTATTGTAAGAAATCCGAAAACAGGGATATCCATGCCGATTATCAGAGAATTAAACCCATCTAAATAAGCCTCAGGTGTTGTAAAGTATTCACCTTTACTCATATCCTGTGCATATCCGTCAGTAAGATAATAATCGTGTTTAGCCTGGTAAACATGCTGATAAGCAAAAGATTTTCTGCCTCCATACCCTGCATGTATCACAAACGGAAATGGAAAGGAAAACTGGTATCCTGCCTGCAGGCTAAAAACCAAACCACCATTTTCCTGCATCTGACTAAAATTGTAATCATTTTCACCAAGATAATACCTGCCTGCCGGGGTGTAGTCTTCAATATCATTCACAATGACATCCTTGTAAGCCGAATTAATTTCTTCCTCAAAAGGATTTGGCTGTGCAGTAAACCCTAAAGAAGCTGAAAGGTAATACCTGTCAACAAAAAGGGAAAGCCCGACATTGCCAAAGGAGCCCAGGCCGGCATTTTCAGCCATTCCTACTTTCACACTGGTACTGTAGCCGTTAATAAGGTTGATGCCATCCAGTTCAGCAGATATGGTTTTATCCTGAGGCAGTTTTTTCAGGTTTAGTGTTTTATCACGGTATCCGTCCCTGGATATTTTGATTTTCACCGGTTCGTCATGTAATAATACTGTAGCGGGAGTTCGACCTTCATAGACACCATTGATATGAATTTTTGCATCTGTAGGATGTGAAGTAATCGTAATTTCTTTTTTTATTTCCAGCAAAAAAGAGGAGCTTCCATCCTGCTCTACATCAATGATTTCTGTTTTTGAATTTCCTTCCTTTTCTACTTTTACCTCATGTTGTCCAAAGGCAAGTTTGAGTGTCAGGGGTGTTGTGCCTCGCTCTTCATCATCTATAAACAAAGTGGATCCGGGCGGTGTGCTTGTAATGCTTACTTCTTTGCCTGACTGCAGGCTCTCTTCGATTTCCAGGGTTTCATTTTCCTGTATTGTAATCTTTTTGTGTATGTCAGCAAAACCGTCTTTTTTAACAACAAGCCGGTACTCTCCCGTAAGAAGGTCATTGACGCTAAGTGGACTGTTTCCGTATTTTTTGCTGTTAAGATATATCTCGGCATTGAAGGGTTCTGTTATCACATCCAGACTGCCGGTTTTTCCTTCCAGCTCAAAATTCAGGCTTTGGTCCTCACCTGCTACAATTTCTACTTGCTTTTCTTCACTGTAATAATGCTCTTTTTCTATCTTAACATTGTAATACCCGGCCAATCGCCTCCCACTCCAGTTGCCATTGCCTACTTTCTCATCTTCCACAAAAATGTCAGCAGCCGGTTGGGTGGAGATACTCAACTCAGCAAAAGCTTTTTCCATTTCAAAATGAGCTTCACCGGTTTGCTCATCTTCTACATTGATTTTTTTTGTCTGCGATTGATACCATTGGTCGCGTAGTTGTACTGTGTGAGTTGTTGATGAAATATTTTTCAGGGTATCGGGAGTGGTTTTGCCGGTATGATCGCCATCAAGGTAAATATCCATATTGCTTTCCGGTGATGATGTAACAAGGATATGCCCAAAATTGGGTTTCAGTTCAATATTGAGTTGTTTTTTGCTTCCATCCAGGGTGACTTTTCCGGCGGCAGGGTGATATTTGGGTAATTCCAGGCGGTAATTGTATTCGCCTTCAGGTAATTTCCGCTGGAAAGTTGTTGTTCCGGCCTGTTGTTCATCAATATAGACGGTGGCGCCTGCAGGTTCTGATGTAATGATAAGATAATGGGTTGGGATAACAGTTTCTTCAACGGTGGTAATCACTTTTCCGGTGGTTAGTACAAGCTCATATACCGTGGCTTTTTTGATGGCTTCGGGAAAAACATAATTTCTGAGTACGCCAAGCTGGTCGTGTTTTATTGTGATTTTCCGGCTGCCGTATGGAATATATACCCAGTATTCGCCGGTTTTCCGTTCTACTTTGGTAATTCCAAGCACTCCGGCTTCAAATTTAAATCCTGTTTCCCTGCATACAACCTTAATCAGGGCAGCATTATCGCCGTTTTGATCTGTCACGGGATGATTAACACGGGCATCAAGATCCTGTGGCAGGCAACGAAATGACTGAACCGATATGCCCTGCTGTGCTCCGGCAGACAAGGCAACAGACAATAAGAGTAATGTGAGTAATTTCTGCATCTGCTTTGGTTTTGTCGGGACTAATTTAGTTGTTTTACTTGATTTTTCATTGGATTTTGGGTATTTTTTACTTTGGGGCTGGTTGGTGAATTTTGATTATTTTTGCAATCAATGAGTCAAGATATAAAAAATGCTGGATTTTTTCCAACAAGCCAAAAAGAAATGCAGCTTCTTGGTTGGGATCAGCCTGATGTAATTCTGTTTACCGGTGATGCTTTTGTCGATCATCCTTCTTTTGGTACAGCCGTAATAGCACGTATGCTTGAATCTGCAGGCTATAAAGTTGCGGTTATACCCCAACCAAACTGGCAGGATGATTTGCGTGATTTTAAAAAACTGGGCATTCCCCGCTTGTTTTTTGGTGTAACTGCCGGCAATATGGACAGCATGGTAAATCACTACACAGCCGCAGGCCGCCGTCGGCATGATGATGCGTACACACCCGGCAACCGTCACGGGGCCCGTCCGGATTACCCGACAATTGTATATACACGGATTCTTAAAGATATTTTTCCTGAAACACCTGTCTTGATTGGTGGTATTGAAGCATCACTGAGACGTTTCACACATTACGATTACTGGCAGGACAAACTGATGCCCGGAATTCTGTACAGCAGCGGTGCCGATTGCTTGCTATATGGCATGGCAGAATATCCTGTAGTTCAGCTCGCCAATGCTCTGGCCCGGGAAAAGGAGGATGAAATTACAGATATCCCCAATCTGCAATACCTCAGCACAGAAAATCCGGAATTACAGAATGTTGTTGAACTTGCTTCTCATGAGGCATGTCTGCAGGATAAATCTGTATTTGCAGAGAATTTTGTTAAGATTGAAACCAATGCCAATGCCCTGGAAGGCAAAGCCATGATTCAACAGGTGGATAACAGGTATCTGGTAACAAATCCGCCCCTAAACAGACTGAGTGCAAAAAAAATGGATAAAGTATATAATCTGCCTTTTACCCGACAGCCGCATCCTCGCTACAAAGGCAAGGAAGAGATACCTGCTTATAACATGATTCGGCATTCCATCAATACTCATCGTGGATGTTTTGGAGCCTGTTCATTCTGTACCATAGCCGCTCACCAGGGGCGTTTTGTAAGCAGCCGCAGTGAGAAATCCATCATGAAGGAAGTACAGAAGGTGAAAGCCATGTCTGATTTCAAAGGTCAGATCACGGATTTGGGTGGTCCTTCTGCCAATATGTACGGTATGCAGCCAATCGATCTGAACCGTTGCCGGTCCTGCAAACGTTTTTCCTGTATTTATCCCTCGCTTTGTGATAATCTGAATACGGATCATAGCCGTATGATTGGTTTGTATGAGAAAGTCAGGCAGCAAGCCGGAGTGAAAAAACTGAGCATTGGAAGCGGTATCCGGTATGACCTGATATTCAAGAGTGCTGAAAAATACAAAAAAGCAGCCGGTACTTATCTTGAGCAGCTTATCAGACATCACGTCAGTGGCCGCCTGAAAGTAGCACCTGAACACACAGAAGATAAAGTACTGAAGGTTATGCGAAAGCCTTCCTTTGATCTGTACCGCAAACTCAGATCGGAATTCGACCGCATCAATCAGAAATATAAACTCAATCAACAATTGATTCCTTATTTCATCAGCTCTCATCCGGGTAGCAGTCTGACTGACATGAAAAATTTACAGGAAATTGCCAGGGAAATGAACATCATCACAGATCAGTCTCAGGATTTCACGCCCACCCCCATGACACTGGCAACTGTGATGTATTATACCGGCATGGATCCTTATACCGGCAAACCTTTAAGTCTTGCACGCAGCCTTCAGGATAAGAAAAAACAGCGGCAGTTACTGCTGTCCGGAAAAAGAAAATGATAAATATATTTTGTAAGTCTGCAATTTTTGTCTAATTTTTGGCAAAAAAGAACATATGATTTTAACAGCAAAAATATTCGAATCGGAATTCTGGCTTAAGGTTTACGACAAGGCTGTGGACTGGCTTATCTCTGATGGCATCTCCGTATTGATTATCATACTGGTTACCATTGTTGCATTCCGCCTTGTAAAATTTGCCACAAAGCGACTTAACAAACTCATCTCGAAACGTTCTGAACGCGGCAAAGGCACTCCTGACCCGGAGGCCCAGAAACGTGCCAACACATTGATGGGTATTTTAAAAAACATGATGCGTGTGATCATCTGGTTGCTTTTTATTATGCTGCTTTTAAGCAAGTTTGGTGTAAATATTGGTCCCATTATTGCATCAGCAGGTATCCTGGGTCTGGCCATTGGTTTTGGTGCGCAGGACCTTGTGCGGGATATGATTTCAGGTTTTTTCATTTTGCTTGAAGATCAGCTCAGAACCGGTGATGTTGCAATCATCAATGGTACTGCCGGGCTGGTGGAAAGTATTGAGTTGCGTACCATTACGTTGCGGGATTTGGCAGGCACTGTCCATGTTTTTCAAAACGGTACGATTAGCACCCTGTCCAACATGACCAAAGAGTGGTCTGCCATCGTGCTGGACATTGGCGTGGCGTACAAGGAGGATATTGACAAGGTGATGGAAATCATGAAAGAAGTTAGCGAAGACATGGCCAAAGACGAGGAGTTTGGTAAAAAAATGATTGACCCCATAGAAATTTTTGGCTTAAACGAATTTGGTGATTCAGCACTGGTTGTCAAAGCCAGAATCAAAACCCTTCCCGGAGATCAGTGGTCAACCGGTCGCGAATACCGCAGGCGTCTGAAAATTGCCTTTGACAGCAAAAATATTGAGATCCCATTCCCCCATACTACTGTTTACTGGGGCGATGAAATTTCTCCGTTATCCCTCAAGATGGAAAATAAAGCTGAATAGAATAAAAAGATTTTTCTTATGATGCCGGATTGACTTTGTCTTTCCGGCATTTTTTATGATGTATGTCACTTGCTGTGGGTGTAAAAAATGCTACCTTCGCAATCCATTAAAAACAATAATAATATGGCAGATGACAAGAAAGTAATATTCTCTATGGTCAACGTTAACAAACGCACACCACAGGGAAAACAAATACTCAAAGACATTTATTTATCCTTCTTTTACGGAGCAAAAATCGGTATCCTGGGTTTGAATGGTGCCGGAAAATCCACAGTACTTCGCATCATCGCCGGACTTGAAAAGGAATTTGAAGGTGAAGTGGCATTTGCAGCAGACTATTCCGTGGGATATTTACCGCAGGAACCAAAGCTGGATGAGGAGAAAACTGTTCTGGATATTGTTAAGGAAGGAGTACAATCAACTGTAGATTTGCTTGCTGAATACGAAGATATCAATGCCAGATTCATGGACGAAGAAATCATGAATGATCCTGACAAAATGAACAAGCTGATAGAAAAACAAAGTGCTGTACAGGAAAAAATTGATCAGCTTGATGCCTGGGATCTTGATTCAAAACTTGAGCTTGCTATGGATGCCTTGCGCACACCTCCCGGTGACAAACATATCTCCGTTTTGTCTGGTGGAGAACGCCGCAGGGTTGCACTATGCCGTCTTTTGCTCCAGCAGCCTGATATACTGTTGCTTGATGAGCCCACCAACCACCTGGATGCTGAAACCGTTCACTGGCTGGAACAGCACCTGCAGCAATACAAAGGAACGGTAATTGCTGTAACGCATGACAGGTATTTTCTTGACAATGTTGCAGGCTGGATACTGGAACTTGACCGAGGTGAAGGCATTCCATTCAAAGGCAATTATTCTCAGTGGCTTGAACAAAAGCTGGAGCGTCTGCGCCGGGAAGAAAAACAGGAAAGCAAGAGACAAAAAGCTCTGCAACATGAACTGGAATGGGCGCAAAAAGGCCCCAAAGGCCGTCAGAGCAAAGGCAAGGCAAGGCTGAATAATTACGAAAGCATGCTTTCTGAAGACATTAAAGAAAAGGAAGGCAAAATAGAAATTCCCATTCCCAACGGTCCGCGGCTTGGCCAGGAAGTTATTGAAGCCATTGATGTTGCCAAAGGCTATGATGATGTGCTTCTTTTTGAACATCTGAATTTTAAACTTCCACAGGCCGGTATTGTCGGGGTGATCGGGCCCAATGGTGCAGGAAAAACCACCTTGTTCCGCATGATCATGAATGAAGAACAGCCGGATGAAGGGGAATTCAAGGTGGGCGACACTGTGGAGCTTGGTTATGTGGATCAGGCTCATGCCGATCTGGATCCTGAAAAGACTGTTTTTGAGGTGATCAGCGGAGGGCATGAAGAAATCAAACTGGGAAGCTCTACTGTCAATGCACGGGCTTATGTCAGCAGATTTAATTTTGGAGGTGCTGACCAGCAGAAAAAGGTTGGGGTTCTCAGTGGTGGAGAAAGAAATCGTCTGCATCTGGCAATGACACTGAAAACCGAAGCCAATGTATTATTGCTTGATGAGCCCACCAATGATATTGATGTCAATACCCTGCGTGCTTTGGAGGAAGGAATTGAAAATTTTGCAGGCTGTGCTGTGGTCATCTCACATGACAGGTGGTTTCTGGACAGAATATGTACTCACATCCTCGCATTTGAAGGCAATTCCAGTGTGAAATTCTTTGAAGGTACGTATAGCGAGTATGAAGAAAATCTCAGGAAACGCCTCGGCGGAGATATTATTCCAAAACGTGTAAAATACAAAAAGCTAACCAGATAGAGTAAAAAAGCACTGATTTATCACATTTGAGAAATAAAAAAACCGGAGCACAGGTCTCCGGTTTTTTTTATGATAATATCTTGAGGATGAGTTTATTTCTGCTCTCCTGTATCTTTCTTTTTGGGCTCTTCTTTAATTTGCCTGACGTTAGCGGCTGCCGGTCCTCTTGCTCCCATCTCTACTTCAAACTGTACCAGATTTCCTTCTCTGATGTCTCCGTCAACATTATTGATGTGAACAAATACAGATTCTTTTGTCTCGGAATCCTTAATAAATCCAAAGCCTTTGGTGTCATTAAAGAAGTCAACAACACCTTTTCTGATGGGATCCATTTCAACATCTTCGCTTTTGGGAACTGCTACCTGAATATCTTCGGCTTTAACTTCTTCCTTTTCTCCCGGATCAGGTGGCGTGTCAGATAACCGGCCGTTCTCATCAACATATGCAATCATATCATCAAGGCTCTTCTTATCATTGTCCTTGCGTGATTGCTTCTTCTCGAGTTTGGCTTTCTTCTTCTTTTCTTTTTTGTTTCTTACTTCTTTCTTCTTATAAGTCTCACTGGATCTTCCCATAATAACTTTTTAAATTTTTAAATGAATGACAATTGTACAAAAATATCACAGCCTGAACAAGAAATATTTTCTTGTTCTTTGGCCATGCTATATAATGGTAAAAATTTTATTTCAAACGAACTTATCGCTCTAATAGTTTTCTCTTTTTGGTCTTGCTTCATTCACGACAATTGTTCTGTCTGAAAATGAGGTGTTGTTTAATTTGTCAATTGCTTCTTTTGCTTCATCATCATTTTCCATGGTAACAAAACCAAAGCCTTTGCTTCTTCCACTGTATTTGTCTGTGATGATTTTTACTGAATCAACAGTGCCAAATGGTTCAATCAATTCTTTTAAATCGTTTTCTTCCACTTTGAAATCCAGGTTTCCTACGTAAATGTTCATAATCTTTTCTTTATTTTAATAATTTCATTAATCTGGTGCTGTCACTATACACAAAACTCTCCGTTACCGGTTTATCCGGTGTGATTTTGTCTTGCGGTCAGGCAACAACTTTTTCTGACCAGTAATTTAAAACAGGGATTCAATAAGAGGCAGGGATTCACTAAGTGTTAAGTAGCTTTTCGCACAAACTCTCACACCTTATTTGCAACAAAGATAATCAAAATATCATACAAAAAGGATTTTTTTTCAAAACAATGAAACCGGTATCATAATGAAGCACAACAAAAGATGCAATTTTTCTGAATACGGGTTTCCCTGTAAGCAGGAGTTATTCCCTGCCCTCAGTGTTTTGGCGGGAATTTACAAGATCGAAGCCGATGATACGGTCGGCACCCAATCGCCGATCATGATAATAAACAATAATCATGTAATCGTTTTCTGTTTCCCAGTGCGAACCTTCAAATCGCATATGATTTATTTCACCACCCTTTTCTTTCAGTACATAGCGGTATGTATAAACCCCCTGCTTTAGAAAAAGCTCAGTTTCGTACATCCGGGTTTTCGGATTGAAGGTCATTTGAGAATGCTCATCACAGCGCCATTGGGTAAGCTCCCCGTAAACATGAACTTCATCTGGCATTAAATTGCTGCGGGCAGGAAGCCTGAATTTCACCCAGGTATAGTCGGCATCAGTAAGTGCTTCCCAGCCTTCCCTGTTTGAAATCATATATCGCCCGTTAAAATCATCGCGGTCCAGGTATTGTTTAAAACGCAAATCCGGATCAGTGGCCAGGGTAATGAAATAATTTGGTTTGTCATAATTGATGGCTGCCACTTCATCATCAGTGTACTTCAAGTCCCTTGTGGAAAAACGCCTGTATTCGTTTGAAGCTTTAAATACTGCCTGATCATCCCGATGAAAAACAATTTCATCATTGTTGATGAAATCCGGATCAAAACCCGACTTTGCTCCCTCCCACTGATGGTTCTGCACAATGACAACGTCCAGGTCTTCAAATACATTGTTGAATTCCATACTGTTGGTTTCAAGGCTGAACTTTATATCATGTCCAATACTGCGGTAAAGACTCATTACCGGTTGTCTGACTTCCGCGTTGACCTTCACATCATGCTCCACAACCATAAATCGCTTGATAAATAAGGGATTGTCCGGCTCCGAAGCCTGATATACCATGACTACATAATTTCCGGATTCACGAAATCTTACATCTTCATTGGGAATTTCAAGGGTGTAATGATCATACGGGATGAAAGTATTGACAGACATTTCCCTCTCGCGAACAGGATTTGATTCAAAACCATCAACATAATCTGAAAAGAAGAGATTGCTTTTGCGCCAGTTTTGATCGCAATGAATAACTTTGTATTCAAAATCTCTGGAATACTCATGAAGGTCGTCAAAACTCAAAAGCAGTTTATTACCACTGTGTAACTCATAAAACGGATAAGATACTTCCCAGCCTTTTTGGTGGATACGGACTGTCTTTATGTCTTCATCAAAAACCTCATCATAAAAGACTTCATTTTCTCCGGCATAAAGCGAAAGAATCATTAACTTTGCTAAGAGAAAAGCAACAAGGGTATGTTTCAAAATATTTGGCATTAATATTGTTTTTTGCCGCTTAAACGCAGACTGTGATGAAAAAACTAATTTACACATTACTAATTTTGGGCTTACAAGTTAATGTTTTTGCTCAAAAATCCATCATTATTGAAAACAAAGAGCATGCCGGATATGAAAAAATCCGCGGAACTGCATTAAGCATAGTTCCGCCGGAATCTTACGAGAAATCAGATCGCTTTCATGGTTTTGAGAATCAACTGGCCGGCAGCTCAATTATGGTATTTAAGGCCCCCGGAAGTGTGCAGGAGAATTTTCTGGCATTTAAGCGCAACAAAGATATTCGTGAAGGCATGGTAGTGGCCGATGAAATCATGTACAGAATCAATGGTTTCCAGGCTATGCTGCAATCCGGAGTGCAAATCGCCTACGGAAAAACATACATGCGCTATGTGCTGGTTATTGGCGATGCCGAAACAAGCTATGTAATGAATGCTTCCTGGATAAAAGACAAGCATGCCCAAAAAGAGGCTGAGAGAATAAAATCAGCTTTGCTGAGTGTAATATATAAACCCGAAAACAAAACTGACATTACAGATGCCTTTGATTTTGGTGTAGATCACAGCTTTTGTAATATGCAACCCGGTAATATACTGATGAATTCCCTCGTTTTTACCGATGATGGACAGATGCCAAGCCAGACCGATGCCAAAACGGCTTTTATGATCAATGAAACCACAGTACCACGCGGAGAAGACAAAGAAAAATACCTGGATAAAGTACTGAACCAGTACCCGCTGGAATTTGGCGAAAAACAGAACATTTCACCAAAAGCCGTTTCCGTTGATGATTTGTCTGGCTATGAAATATACGGTATAGGTAAAAATACAAAAACCGGTAAGTCGGAACTCATCTATGTGATGGTCTTGTTTGACAACACCACAGTGTACCAACTTACCGGCACCACACTCAAGTATTTTGAAGAACATCTGGCCTGCTTTAAAAAAACAGCACGGACGTTCTCACGCAAACAAGAGCCTAATTAATATCATCATACATAATATTCAGGCTTTTGATCACTGTTTTTATCGGAATGGCAAAGCCGATGCCCTCTATGCCCACGCCCATCATTTTCGCGCTGACAATTCCCAACAACTGACCATCGGTATCCACCAGGGCTCCACCACTGGATCCCGGATTGATACTTACATCGGTTTGCAGGTATTCAGAAGGGCCTATATTTCGTTTGCCACTGATGATTCCTTTACTGAGAGACTGGCCAAGGGCAACATCGACACCTGTGCCAATGGAAAATACATCCTGACCATAGTCAGAAATCCTGGTGGAATCCAAAACAAATCCCGGCAGATCTGACTCCTCAATTTTAACCAGGGCAAGATCAAAAGCTTCTGAAGTGCGGATCACATCGGCCGGGAAAACAGAATCGTTGGCCATTCGTACCTCAAGAGAATCAGCACCATGTATTACATGGTAGTTTGTGAGAATATAGCCGTCGGTGGAAACAATGCAACCGCTGCCATGGCCTTCACCGGTGGTAATCGTGACAACTGATTTTACAGCATCGGATAGTTTATCAACAGGCATATCTTTCAGAAGTGCAAGCGGCTCATCATATTTTGTGTTCATAATGGATTTATCCAGCTCAGTGGACACATGTTCCACGAAGGATGACTGCTTGAGCATTTCATACACGGCTTTTGGAATAATATCAAAATTGATATCGGTTTCTTCAGTAAAAAGTGATGATCCGGGTTTCATCCAATATACACGTTCAACGCTCACCGGGTAAGTCTCAACGGTATCCTGAAGTGCATTGGTAAGTACCCATTCGATATCTACACGTGATCTGAGCTTGATCGGATGGCCCTCGGAAAAAGAGAATTTCATATCCACATCGGAGTACATACGTGAAATATTCCCTGAAAGGAAATAATCCACATTTGAAATGGCAAACATGTTATCATCGTCTTCTTCGGGAACATTGTAACCACATTCCCTCAGGACATCATTTACCGTTGCAGCAAATTCATTGTCATCGTCATTTCGCCATTTCATGGGGCCTTCATATTCTTCTATTGTTTCGGATACCTCTTCTTCATCTTCTTCGTCTTTTTCCCATGTGTACAAATTCATGACTTCTCCCTCCATGCGCATTGCAAAAAGGGTATCCTCTTCAGGGATGTCAAATTTGAGTTTATTAAAATACACAGTTTGGGTGTTGCTCACTGAATCGGGCTTTTTATATAATTCCAGGTCTTGAGCAGCATCTGCCCATTTGGCACCCTCTCCGTGCCTGATGTCAAAGTTGTAAAACCATCCCAGGTTCAGGGCATTGAATAAAGCTCCTTTGTTAGCCTGGTTTGTATAATAGCATATGTATTCGGGCATGTATCCGTCTTTTTCTACTCTGAGAACATGACTTTCCCCTCTATCCAGTTGATAATGCAAGGATGTAGTTCCGATTTCTGTTGAATCTTTGTAAACAGTAGCATCCTCTGGATTTGACCGTATGCTGACACTGCTTTCCGGTCTTGTGAAAATGGTTGCACATGAAGTAAATAGCAGGCTTGCTATGATAAAATAGAAAATAGTTTTCATAATTTTTTATTTTTTGCATTTAAAACAAAGGTAAAGCGCTGGTGTAATGAATGTTTATGTATGATCCCATGGGCATATCCTCAATGACATATTTCTTTTCAATGAAAGGATGATAACCTACTTCAAATCCTATACGGTGGGAAGAGCCTTTTGATATAAACCTGGTCAAGTAGTACCCCAGGCGAATTCCTGTTCTTCGCAATTTATACATTGTGTCATAATCATTTCCAATAAGTTTTTTGATTTCATAATTCTGAGAATCATCAAGATAATCATCCCAATCATTATAAATCCGGAAATTTGTTTTATTTGAAAAGCTGAAAAATGTCAGGTCTACAGAAAGATGTTGATTCCATCCATATTTTTTAATGGAAATACCGCGGGAATAGTTCCAGTTAACATAATTGGTCACCTTTCTGTGCATGAATTCAAGCCCTATGAAAAAGGAAGTGATACCGAATGATTGCAAAGGAACACCAAATAAATCATCATCATATTGAGCGTTACTTGCGTATTTTACGAGTAAATCAACACGATAATCCAGCCCCCCCTTTACATTCAATCCCCTAAACTTACTATTCTTGTAGTGCTCATCAACATCTTTTGTTTTGAGGCCGCCGGCCAGCAAATGCGAAGTCCCTATTCTGAGGTTCTGCCTGCGGCTGGCGATATCTGTTTTTCTCTCTACAAAGTCTATTCCATAATCAGCAAAAAATGTCCAGTCATCATTGTAATAATATTGGGCACCCATTGCAAACTTAAAGTAAACATCAGATCTTATAACTTTGGCGCGTGAATACTCTAAGCCCAGGTAGGGAAAAAAGGATGGCAGGCCTTCTCCTGTTGAAACTTCTCGTCTCATCTCCTGCCCCTGTACAAGATTTGAAACAGGCAGGATCAGCATTAGCAAAACTGGTAAAATGATTTTTTTCATACATTGTTTTTTTTGATGTGTAAATCTGTGATTATGCTTTGTTTGTAATGATTCATCGGCGGGTAATTATGAAAAGTCCATGTCACTAACTGAAACGGCATTAAGACGAATTGAAATGCAGGATGATTTGGAAATTGTAAAAGAGGATGCGATTTATATGCGTTAATGCAGGTATTCCACCGGCCCCTGTGGTCGTTTTTAAACCATGCATTTTTCTTCTTGTATTCTGCAAACATCAGAGCTTCAAATTGTAATAATTAAGTTGGTATATGCCGAATCATTTATAGGTTTGATTGCTGCAATATATAAATAATTTATATTGGTAACAATTATAAAATAGTAAAATGTTAAATCATTGTTTTTTGTTGGCTTGTAAGATCACAATTCCAAAAACGTATTGTGGTATTCAATCAGTCCGGGTAAGGGGTCGGATACGATTTTATCAATTGTAATGCCGGCTTTTTCGGCAGATGCCTCCAGAATTTCACGAAATTGCCATGCAACCGAACCGGTACAACGAAGCGTATAATGCAAAAAATGCTGGTATTTCAGTATCTGATGCTCAAAAAAGGCATCAAAGGCCTCTTCTACAAGTTGCCGCATGTAGGGATGATCCATATTTTCTTTGATGAAATAGGTCATCTGACCCAAAAATCTGTTCGGATACTCGTCTTTATAAACATGCTCCAGAAAACCACTTAAATCAAGTTTGTAGGCTTTGTTAAACTTTTTGGACAGTGGTACAGGCAATTCGTTTTCCAGATAGGCTTTTAGCAAACGTTTGCCCAGATAAGCACCGCTCCCCTCGTCACCAAGGATATAACCAAGTGATGGTACCTGCTCACTCACATTTCTGCCGTCATACAGTGCAGTGCTGGAGCCGGTTCCCAAAATGGCAACCAAACCATGTTCTTTTCCCCACAAGGAGCGGGCAGCTCCAAGCAAATCATGAAAAACATGAATAATGGTAGCCGGAAAATACCGCTCCAGACCGGCAAAAATCAGCTCTTTCTGAACAGAACCGGAACAACCGGAACCGTAAAAGTACAGTTCCTTCACCTGCAGAGGTGAAAACCTTTTCTTTGGAAAATTGCTTTTGATTTCCTTGTAAACTGTGCCGGTACGCACAATGTAGGGATTCAGGCCTTTGGATTCAAACTGTACTACCTCTCCCTCATCGGAAAGTATATACCAGTTTGTTTTTGTCGATCCGCTGTCTGCAATTATCCTCATATCTTCTTATGTTTTTCGTCCCATTATACTTGCCACCGATAACAAAACGCCCAGCACAATGCCAAGTATGGCTGCGAATAAAACCTGCCATTCTGCCGGCAACAAAAAGGTAATGGTGTGCGCCGGTATCCAGAAAAACGGAATGGTTTTTTTAAACACAAAATTCCACTGAACACTCCAGTTGAGCTCAGTGAAAATCCTGTGATAATTTATGGGTGTAAAAAAACCACGCAGGGTTCCGCCATTTGCCACAATATGGGTATCGGTGATTTTATGAAATGTCATAAATACCGGAGCAAAAATCAGGTTCATAAAGGCTGAAATACAAAATGCTGCAAGCAGTTTACCTCCGGTAAAACCTGCCCTATAGGTTGATGTGGCATCTTCCATGCCCACATACTCCAAAAAAGCAAGTGTGCCATGTGTGAAAATAATGAATGCAATTTTTATCACCACACCAATCAGTCCCCAGACAATGGCTCGGGGTATCAGCCCGAAACCTTTTTCATAATATACGCCTTTTTTTATGCGCAGGCCCAGGCTTTCACCAAAAGTCGCCAGCAGGGCAAACTTGATGAAACTCATCAGCAGGCCGTGTTCTTTGTTAAATGCAATGTAAAAATCATACACAGCTTCTGACAAAAAAAACGGTGCAAAAACCGCAATTACTCCCAAAATAACTAACAAATCAGCTCTCTTCATATCTATTCTCCGGTTTCTGTATATACTTTCCACACTTGTTCAATGCGACTACTCACCCGGTCCCAGGATAAGGCAATCAACACCACCAGCACAACAGCGACGATGATCATGCCCCATTCAGTCTTTGTGAGTTTCCGCTTTTCCATTTCCCGTCAAAGATAGTAAACTTATGTTTTTTTTGTCCTGCTTTTTGTCATATTGATTTTTTTTTGATGGTCTTTTTTTGGGCAGCATGAGGAGTTTTCTTTTTCTTAAACAATAATCAGTGTCTGCGCCTGCTATCTGCCTGCCTGTGCTATGGGTTTTGATACCCGCAGGCAGGAGTTTCTCCTGTCACTCTGCCTGACGGGGCAAAACCTCAAAGCACAGGCATACAGGATAATCCGGCTTCGCCACGCTGCAATATCTGCTTTGTCTGAGCCAGAGAAGATTTAGGGTATTGAAGAGTACTGAAAATTTTCACACTTGTCAGCATCTGTCATCATCAGGCATTTTATTAACTTTACAGCGTATGAAACCGCGATTTCTATACCCCTTCTTAATGGCTGCAGGTAGCTTGCTTCTGCTGACCGGGATATGGCTTTCTTTACCTCTGAAAAGCTTTGATAAACCATCAGCATCTGTCTTGTATGATGACGGAAATAAACTTTTGGCGGCACAAATTGCTTCTGATGGGCAGTGGCGACTTCCTCAGGATGAAAACGACAGTATTCCCGAAAAATATAAAATCTGCCTGCTCACCTTTGAAGACAAACGCTTTATGAAACACCGTGGTATTGATATTCTTGCCATGGGCAGGGCGGTTTTGCAAAATGTCAGTGAAGGCAGAATTGTCAGTGGCGGAAGTACCATCAGCATGCAGGTGATGCGAATGATGCGGGATGCTGACAAGCGAAATATAAAAAATAAAAGCATAGAAATCCTGCTTGCGCAAAAACTTGAGTTCAGACATTCCAAGGATGAAATTCTAAAAATGTATGCCGGCAATGCACCTTTTGGCGGAAACACCGTTGGCCTGAAAGCTGCAGCATGGCGGTACTTTGGCAGACAACCCTCAGACCTTACATGGGCTGAATCTGCATTGCTGGCTGTTTTGCCAAACGCTCCGGCTTCTATCCATTTGAACAAAAACAGACAGCAGTTAAAACAGAAACGCAACCGGCTGCTTACCCGGCTGTATAACAAGGATATCATTGACAGGGGAACCTGGCAACTGGCTATGGCAGAAGAAATCCCGGATGGATTACAAGCTTTTCCAAATAAGAACATCCACCTTTTGCATAAACTAAAAAGACTTCATCCTGACCGGCATATTTTTCACACACACATTAATTCAGCTTATCAGGAGCGAAGCATGGAAATCACCAACAGGCACTACAGGAGCTTCCGGAAAAACGGTATACACAACATGGCAGTGATTATTGCAGACACCAGAAGCGGCGAAGTTCTTGCATATATTGGCAATACAGGATTGTATGATGAGAAAGGAAAAAACAGTTTTGTTGACATGCCTTCTGCCAGAAGAAGTACCGGTAGCATTTTAAAACCTTTTTTGTATGCCCACATGCTCTCGAAAGGTGAAATTACTCCCAACAGTCTTGTGCCGGATTACCCGGTGCAGTTTGGTTCTTATGAGCCTGAAAATTTTATGCTGGGACATGACGGTGCTGTTCCCGCATCCCGTTGTATCGTACGTTCTCTGAATGTGCCCGCAGTTCATTTACTCAAACAATATGGAGTGCCTGTTTTTGCAGAAGACCTGCGACAAATGCGCATCAGATCAGTTGACCGCAGTGCTGGTGATTATGGCCTGTCTCTCATCCTGGGTGGTGCGGAAGGCCGACTGGATGAACTATGTGCTGCATATGCTTCTATGGGTCGTCGGCTCATGAATTATCAGGAGTACAATGCCCGTTACAAATCCGAAGATATTCGTCCGCTGGCTTATCTGAAATCTGCACCTTCACCCCATACGCCTTTTTATCAATCCCATGCACGGCTTGATGCTGCGGGGATATGGTACACATTCGAGGCCATGAAGGATGTGAAACGTCCGGATGGCAAAGGCAACTGGCGTCATTTCAATTCTGAACAGGCCATTGCCTGGAAAACCGGTACAAGTTATGGTTTCCGGGATGCCTGGGCTATTGGCGTGACACCTGAATTTACCGTTGCTGTATGGGTTGGTAACGCCGACGGGGAAGGGCGGCCGGGATTGATCGGATTGCAAACAGCAGCCCCCGTCCTGTTCGACATCTTTGATTTTCTTCCGGCTTACAGCCAGTGGTTTAAAAAACCATTTGATGCTATGGTAAAAATGCCTGTTTGCCGGAAAAGCGGATACCTGGCAGGCAATGTTTGTCCGGATACCGACAGCATTTGGCTCCCGGAAGCTGCTTATCATTACCCACAATGTCCCTGGCACCGGCTGATACACCTGGATGAAACAGGAACAAAACAGGTCAGCGCGCAATGCTATAATATGGACAAAATGCAGCACAAAGCCGTATTTGTCCTGCCGCCGGCTATGGAATGGTATTATCGCAAAAAACATCCGGAATACCTTGGCACACCACCCTGGCATCCGGCTTGCAATCCTGAGCATTCCGGCAACTATATGGAAATTATTTATCCTGATGATTTCGCTGAAATATATTTACCTACTGACCTGGACGGAATACAACAGGAAGTTGTCTTCGAAGCAGCTCATCAGGATAAAAATGCTACCATTTACTGGTATGTGGATGATGAATACCTGGCTTCCACCAAATACCATCATCAAATCAGCCTGAGCCCGGGTCCGGGAGAACATCACCTCATTCTCACTGACAATCTTGGCAAGCGAAAAGTGCATCGTTTTACTGTACTGAATGAGCGGCAAAAATGAAAATCACAGGCCTGTCGGGCAAATACTTTTTTTGTAAGTTTGCAGTGCTATGAGTTCAAATCAAACAAACAAACCTGAATTACTGCTTCCGGCCGGTAATATTGAAGCTTTTCACGCTGCACTGGAAGCCGGTGCGGATGCTGTATATCTGGGTGGAAAACATTTTAATGCCAGAGAAAGAGCCAACAACTTTACCCCTGCTCAGCTAAAACTGATGACCGGAATTGCTCATCAGCAAAATGCACGTGTCTATATTACCCTGAACACTGTTATCAAAAATGCTGAAATCAGTGAATTGCTGGATGTATTATTTCAAATGGAACAAATACAACCCGATGCTATCATTATCCAGGATTGGGCAGTGTATCATCTGGCAAAAAGATTTTTCCCCTCACTCAGCTTACATGCTTCTACTCAAATGGCTTTTCACAACAGCATCGGGAGCCTGTTTGCCGCAAAAGCAGGTCTGGAGCGTGTGATTATGGCCAGAGAACTCAGAAAAGAAGAGCTTGAAAAAATCTGTCATACTGGTGGTGCCGAAATTGAAATCTTCGTTCACGGGGCATTGTGTTATAGCTTTTCAGGCATGTGTCTTTTCAGTTCCTACCTGGGAGGCATGAGTGCAAACCGTGGACAGTGTAAACAGCCTTGTCGCAGGATTTACGAAGGAAATGAAAAAGGTTTTCTGTTTTCCCTGAAAGACAATGAACTTATCAGTCATATACCGGAATTTTCACGCCTGGGGGTTAAATCACTGAAGATTGAAGGCAGGATGAAACCTGCAGAATATGTCTATCGTGTGGGCAGGGCCTATCGCCTTGCACTGGATGACCACAACAAGATACCTGAAGCGAAAACAATGCTTGACAACGACCTGGGACGGGAAAAAACAGAGTATTTTATGGGTGGTGATGTAAGCCGGGCCATTACACAAGCACCGGCAACAGGAAAGTTCCTTGGTAGAATTGATGTCGCAGGAAATGACCATTTCAGCTTTCACTCTGATGTGGAACTGGTGAAGAATAGCCGCCTGCGGATATTTAGCCCCGGGAAAAGCGAGCATTCCACATTTAAAATCAAGTCATTTGAAGAAGTGGATGCTTATTATACAATCTTCAATGTACCTGCACAAGTCAGATCCGGAGATGAAATATACCTTTCTGATATTCCGTTGAAAAAATTTCCCAACCGATTTGACCAAAATCTGCCAGGCATCAAAGAAGAAATGCCTCAAAAGCAAAAACAAAAGGCAATAAAAAAACTGAGCCACAAATTTATCGCGGGAAAACACAAAACCCGCCTGAGTTACAGAATTGATACCCTGGCCTGGTTGCCAAAAACCGATCTGCGGGAACTGGAATATCTTTTCATCAATCTCAGTAGAAAGCAATGGCAGGAGTTTAAGTTTGATTCGCCACTGGTTCAGAAATTCAAACAAAAAATTGTCATAGAATTGCCGGAATTCATTCCTGAAAATCAGCTTCAGTTTTACAAAAATCTGTGTCATCAGGCATTTACATCAGGACTTGAAAACATTGCTATCAATCACCTGTCCCAGAAGTTGTTATGCAATCCTGGTACGCACATTGTTGCAAGTGAATATGTTTACTCTTTCAGTGATGTAGCTATCTTTGCTTTGAAAGAACAAGGGGTGGATGATTATATCAGACCGCTGGAAAATGATTTTAATAATCTTGTCAGGGGCAATGACAGAAGTGGTATTATTCCTCTGTACTTTCATCCCCGGCTGTTTATTTCCAGGATGCCGGTAAAAACCGGTGATCGCTTTACTGAACGCACCGGTGAGGTATTTCTGAACTTCCGGAAAGACGGAATAAGCCATATTGTCCCGGAAAATCCGGTAAGTCTGACACAATACCATAGTAAATTGAGAAAAGCCGGATTTTATCGTTTTCTTATTGATCTGAGTTTTACCAAACCATCTTCCAATCGTGTCAAAACCATCAGTAAACGTTTGATTCAGTCTGAGCAAATCCAGCCTGCATCCAACTTTAATTTTAAGCAGGAACTCACTTAGGCTTGAATATACAGGTATCCCTAAGTAAAATTCAAAATAAGGCAAATCAAATTGTTTTCAGTAAGTCTGTTTACAGCTTTTCATAATCAGGCAGTTCTCTGAGAAAATTTATTTGCCTGTTCTCCGGATTGATATGGCACACGTAATGTCTGAGCCCGTTGCTTACAAAAAGGTAGGGTACATCAAGAGCAATGTTGTATTCTGCAATTTGCTGAAAAACTTCCTGTTTGATGATAATTCCCGGGGCTTTGCATTCCACAAGCATCAGGGGCAGACCATTCCTGGTATGAACCATAGCATCATAGCGCCGCTGAATACCATGAACCCGTATTTCTTTTTCCAGGGCTATCATGCCTGCCGGTATTTTTTTTTCATGAATAAAATACTTGATCAGGTTTTGTCTCACCCACTCTTCCGGTGTACAAACAAGAAATTTCCTGCGTATTTCATCGAAAATCATGGTTTTACCATCACGATTTTCCATTCTGAATTCATAATATGGCAGATTTAATGCTTGCATTTATTAACTTTGCACAAATGTAAACAATTTTAGCCGATGAAAACTAAACAGGAAATTGTTGAAAATTGGTTGCCCAGATACACCGGAACATCTTTGGATGAATTCGGGGACCATATATTGCTGACAAACTTTCAGCATTATGTTGATTTGTTTTCCGAATGGTTTAATGTTCCGGTAAAAGGACTGGATGCCAATATGCCTACGGCTACTGCCAATGGTATCACCATGATTAACTTTGGCATGGGAAGTCCCAATGCTGCAACCATCATGGATTTATTGTCAGCCGTACATCCCGAGGCTGTTTTGTTTTTGGGGAAATGCGGAGGTTTGAAAAAGAAAAATGCACTGGGTGATTTGATTTTGCCAATTGCTGCCATTCGTGGCGATGGTACTTCAGATGACTATTTGCCTCCGGAAGTACCGGCATTGCCGGCATTTAGCCTGCAGCGTGCAATTTCATCAACCATTCGTGACCATAAAAGAGACTACTGGACTGGTACTGTACAAACCACCAACCGCCGGGTTTGGGAATATGATGAACGGTTCAAAAAATACTTGAGAAAAACCCGTGCCATGGCCATTGACATGGAAACAGCAACGATTTTTATTACAGGTTTTGCCAATGGAATTCCTTCAGGTGCTTTGCTTTTGGTCTCAGACCAGCCAATGATTTCAACAGGTATCAAAACGGGCGAAAGCGATCAATCTGTCACTGAAAAATTTGTCAATGACCATTTGCAAATCGCCATTGATTCAATGCGGGAACTTATCAATCAGGGACGCTCAGTAAAACACCTGAAATTTTAATGTGTTTCGGTAAAAAAGGAGGAATTCTGTTTATCTGCCGGAATAATAATCAATGATATCGGTCAAAACAGACTGACAAACCGGGCAAAAACCGGCCTGAGTTGATCTCATCCTGCAATTGCGGTACGGCCTGTAAACACCTTTCTCTAAATATCTTCCACCTTCGAAGGCCCCTACTGTATTGTCATATTCTTCGATATCCGGGGTTGGAATTGGCACAGTGTCATGTACCATATGCTTCCATTTTGAATCAAAATTCACCAGTGTGGTTACATTGGGGTGATGCCATTCATAGCCGGTATCAGGATGTCTGACATATGCCGTTGAAGAAGTATAATACTCATCAGCCAGACCACCAAAAGCATGTCCGAATTCATGGGCAAGTACTTGTTTTGACAGACTGTGATGAGCGCTGACTACAGAAAAGTGGTTGAATATTCCACCACCACCATATTTTTCTGTATTGACAAGCAAGATCACCTGATCATGTGGCACGGTGGATACAATATCCATCAAATTGTGATACGCCAGGGTGGTCAGGTATCTTTCACTTCCCAGGGTATAAAACCGGGCATCAGCTATGCTGTTTTTCCAGATATTTATTCCCGGCAAATCACATCCGCTTTCCTCTGAAACTGCCTTGACTATTCTGAAACTAAAATCCTCTTTATGCTGATCAAATGGCGGTGTTTCTAAGAACTCCTTTACGAATGCGGCGGCATCCTGTTCAAAATCATCCATTTCATCTGCCGTATATCCTTCAGCAACAATGGCAACATCCACCTGCTCCCGGATGTTATCTGCTCCGGATATCAGCTTTGATGCCGGTGGCGCCGGATAGTCTCTCCTGTACCAGTTTTTCTGTGGATCAAAATGAAATTCCCAGATTTTGACAAGCTTGGTATCTGACCTGCGGGTATATATCTCAATATCCACTGCTTGCCTCGGAAAGGGAATGAATCGTGTTTCCTGAAAAACCCTGGGCCCCTCACCTACCATGTCAGAATCCTGCCATTCCTCAAATAAAGTACTGTATGGTTTACTGAAAATCAAGCTTCCGTCTTCTGTAGTAATATTCAAAACATACTCACCATACAAGCCAGGGAAAAGGGTTTTCTCAGGGCCACTGTATTTGGGCATTCGCCAGACTGACTTCAGACTGTAATCCTCAGCATCCAGAGTACCAAAGTGATACATATCCAGGCGCAAAGCCTCATCTGTAAAAAAGTCATCGAACTTTATGTCCTGGGCCTTCAAAGAAGAGCCGGAGAGAAAAACAAAAACGAATAAAAGTAAATACTTGTTCATGATTTTTTATATCTTTCGGATAAATATACAAAAAATAAATCAAATGAAGGAAAATCTGGGGATGACCATTGAAAAATGGCTGATGGATCTGGGGGTCAGTTTTGAAATTGCCGAAACCTTATCTGTTATTGTAATTCTTTTGCTTATTGCCCTGGTGGGTTTCCTGTCTGACTTTCTGACAAAGCGAATACTGCTGGGGGCCCTGCAAAAGCTTATCCGTAAAACAAAAACACTCTGGGATGATATTTTGCTTGAAAAAAAACTGTTCAGCAGACTTGCACATCTTGCCCCTGCCATCCTGGTCTATTATACCATTGATTTTGCTTTTCCCAATGTAGAAGTGCTCACAACCCTCATTGAAAAAGCTGCCCAGATTTTCATGATAGTCATCAGTATGGGAGTGATTAATTCATTTCTCAATGGGGTCAACGAAATATACGACAGTACTTCTGGCAAAGAGCGTGGCACCAGTATCAAAAGTTACATGCAGGTATTGAAAATTATCACATTTGCACTGCTTGCCTTTGGTATCATCTCAGTCATTTTCAGTGTACAGGTAGGAAAATTAATTACCGGCCTGGGCGCAATGGCTGCTGTATTTTTACTGATTTTCCGTGACAGTATTCTGGGTTTGGTTGCCGGTGTACAACTTTCTGCCAATGATATGGTAAGACTGGGGGACTGGATATCTATGCCGCAGCGAAATGCAGACGGCCCTGTCATTGAAATAACACTCAACACTGTCAAAGTACAGAATTGGGATAAAACAATTGCCACCATTCCTACCTATGCACTGATTTCAGAATCTTTCAATAACTGGAGAGGAATGGAAGAGTCAGGTGGCCGCCGGATATCAAAATCCATTAACCTGGATATCAATTCCATTCATTATTGTTCTGATGATGAACTCACCAGTATTGGTGAAAATGTTGAATTCGGCAACAAAATCATTGAAGAGCTAAAAGAAAACAATGAACCACTGACCAATTCGGCAATTTACCGCAAGCATTTGCTCTATTACATGAGAAAAACCAGTGATATATATGATGAAATGATTTGTATGGTGAGATACAATGAACCCACGAGCAAGGGTATCCCCGTGCAAATGTACACATTCAGTAAAATACAGTCATGGGTGGAATATGAACAGGTACAGGCACGTCTGCTTGATCACGCTATGTCTGTCCTCCATAAATTTAACCTGAGAGTATATCAGGAAGCTTCCGGTATGGATATCAGAGAACTGAAACAAGTAACTCAGTCCCAATAAATCTGTATCGCTTTTGCAGACCACCAAATTATCTGCATTCCAAATAAATGCTTGCTTCTTATCTGTTTCCTTGTATTGTTCTTCACAAGAAATGAATAAACCGGGTGCATATAGTTTCAGGGCAATTTTCCCTGCACCATAATATTTTGCCTATAAAGGCACCTGATAATTTCCATCAAATCAAACCCTTCTTCATTTAGCTACGCAGAATACTTTCCCAATACCCATCCATCGAAAACAACCCATTTGGATAGCATTTTGCGATGAAATATTAAACAATTTGTGCTCTCAGGGGTTATTTGAACAGTTTCTAAATTATTGTTAATATAAAATCAAATAGATATGTTTAAGACTTACGACCCGTTAAAGAAAAAGATGCTCAGGGTCATCGACAATGAGGGAAAAATCCTTATCAAGAAATGGATGCCTGACATCAGCGATGAAAGTCTGGTGAAAGCTTATAAAGATATGCTTTTTGCCCGTGAAGCCGATCTGATGACAGTCAATTATCAGCGACAGGGCCGCATATACACTTATCCCCCCAATTACGGACAGGAAGCCATCTCCGGGGCAGTTGCACAGGTGATGCGTGAAGATGACTGGCTCGTGCCAGCTTTCCGTGAGCTGGGATCTTACCTGGCTAAAGGTGCTACCCTTCAGGAAATGTTCATGTATTTTATGGGCTATGAAGATGGTTCATTGTTTAAAGATGCCAAAAATCTCGTACCCATTTCCGTACCCATTGCATCTCAATTGGTGCATGCCGTTGGTATCGGATTTGAAATCAATTACCGCAAAAAAGATCAGGTAGTATATACCTTTGTAGGTGATGGGGGCACATCTGAAGGCGAGTTTCACGAAGCACTGAACTTTGCCGGAGTCTGGAACACACCGGTTATATTCATAATTCAAAACAATCAGTATGGCATATCCACTCCGGTCAGATTACAGACAAAATCCCATAACCTTGCCGTGAAATCCGTGGCATATGGTATCAAAGGCATACAGGTTGACGGCAATGACTTTTTTGCCATGACCAGAGCAGTTGAAGAAGCCACTAAGCATGCTCGCAATGGAGGTGGTCCCGTACTAATCGAGGCAGTAACCTATCGTCGTGGTGCACATACAACATCAGATGATCCCACAAAATACAGAACCAAAGAAGAGGAAGATGAATGGGGCTCAAAAGACCCGCTCACCCGGATGAAAAAGTATTTAATTGAAAACAAGCTGTGGAGTGAAAAAGAAGAAGAAAAAATCCTTCCTCAGTATAAAAAAGAAATTGAAAGGCACTTTACCGCCGCTGAAAATTATGGCGATTATCCGATTGAAGATGTCTTTAAGTTCATGTATTCCGACATGCCGGATGATTTGAAATCACAGCAGGTTGAATACGAACGATTTTTAAAGTGGAAGGAGGGCAAATAATATGAAAAAAGTAATGAACATGGTCAATGCCTTAAACCAGGCAATGGACCTTAAACTGGAAAATGACGAGAGTGTCATCATATATGGAGAAGATGTTGGTGTTGAAGGCGGAGTATTCCGTGTTACCCAGGGTCTGCAGGAAAAATACGGGAAAGAACGTGTGTTTGATTCTCCGCTGGCCGAAGCAGGAATTGCCGGTACGGCTCTGGGAATGGGAATCGCAGGATTACGCCCCGTGGTAGAAATGCAGTTCAGTGGATTTTCCTATCCGGCTTTTAACCAGATTATTTCCCATGTTTCCCGTATGCAAAATCGCAGCCGTGGAAAATTCAAAGCACCCATTGTTATCCGAATGCCATACGGCGGTGGTATCAATGCACTGGAACATCACAGTGAAAGTGCTGAAGCAATCTGGGGACATATACCGGGCCTTAAGGTTATTATCCCAAGCACACCACATGATGCCAAAGGCCTTTTGATCAGTGCCATTGAAACAGATGATCCTGTAATATTTATGGAGCCAAAACGTATTTACCGGGCAGTGAAGCAGGAAGTGAAAGAAGAGCATTTCACGGTTCCCATCGGAAAAGCAAAAGTAGTAAGCTCCGGTAAAGACGTTACTGTTGTCGCCTATGGTGCAATGATGAGGGAAACACAAAAAGCCGCTGCAATGGCCAAAAAAGAAGGTGTGGATGTGGAAATCATTGATCTGAGAACCATCTATCCTCTTGACAAAGAAACCATTGTGTCTTCTGTGAAGAAAACCGGCAGAATACTCACTGTGCATGAAGCTCCCCGTTCTTTTGGTGTGGCTTCAGAAATCACCCAGATTGTCAATGAAGAGGCTTTCCTGCATCTGGAAGCACCGCCAAAACGAGTGGCCGGTTTCGATACCATCGTGCCGCTGCCCAAAGGCGAACATCATTTTATGATTTCCGCCGAGAAAATTTTCTATGATATAATGAAAACCGTAAAATTTTAAAGGAGACTACCATGAGACATGTATTTAAATTTCCCGATATAGGTGAAGGTCTTGATGAAGGTACCATTGTAGAATGGTATGTTGAGAAAGGCCAGACCGTTGCCTCCGGTGAGTCACTTGTGAAAATGGAAACCGATAAGGTAGTGACTGACATCCCCTCACCCAAGGATGGGGTAATAGCCGCCAGATATGGAAATGAAGGTGAAACCATCAATGTAGGTGATCCCCTTGTGGAACTTGATATTGAAGGTGTTGAAGGTGAAGAAGCCCAGAAGGAAGCAAAAAAAATGGATGAAGGCGAACCCGCCAAAAAAGAAACTGTGGAGGAAGAAGAAGCCGGTGTAGTCGGTACCCTTGAATCTGCAGGCAACAATGCATTCCTTCCCGCAAGCGATGAAGACGAAGAAGAAGAAAAAAGCGAGAAAAAGAAGAAAAAATCCATTGCTACACCTGTGGCCCGCGCACTGGCAAAAGAACTGAATGTGGATATCAATCAGGTAAAAGGCACCGGCCCGGGTGGGCGTGTGATGAAAGAAGATATCCGCAAATTTTCAAGCTCATCATCCTACAGCGGTAGCGCAAAATCAGCTACACCTGCTGAAGACCAGAAAGAGCGGGTTGAAGTGGTGGATATGAGCCAGCTTAGAAAAACCATCGCCAAAAACATGCTGCGTTCTAAACAGAAGGCTGCGCACATGAGCGTTTTTGATGAAGTGGAAGTATCCGAGCTTATGGAGGTCCGGAAGAAATTCAAGGAAGAATTTAAAGAAGATGGCGTGAAATTGTCTTTCCTGCCCTTTATTCTAAAAGCTACTGCTCAGGCATTGAAGAAGCATAAGTCGCTGAATTCTGAAATGGATATGGATAATGGCAAGATGATTTTCAAACATTATTATAACATTGGCATTGCTGTTGACACAGATGACGGCCTGCTGGTGCCGGTTATCCGTGATGTAGATAAGCTGAGCATCCGGCAGATTGCTGAAAAAGTAACTGAAATTGCTGAAAAAGCACGCAATCGTGAAATTTCCATGGACGATTTGAAAGACGGTACATTTACCATTACCAGCTTTGGAAGCATTGGTGGTAAATTTGCCGTACCTGTGATCAATTATCCGCAGGCGGGAATACTTGGCATTGGCCGTATCAGCAAAGAACCCGTTGTCAAAGGAGACAGCGTGGTGCCCGGAAACAAACTACCGCTCTCCCTTGCTGTGGATCACAGAATTGTAGATGGTGGTGAGGTCACACGTTTCCTTAATACAATGATGCGTTACCTTGCCGATCCGGTAAGCTTAATTATGGACTAAATTTGAACCTTAAAATGCAAGAAAACATGAAATACGATCTCGTAATCATAGGATCCGGACCTGCAGGATATGTCGCCGGCATCCGCGCCGGACAAGTGGGTCTGAAAACAGCCATTATTGAAAAAGATGCCATAGGCGGAATGTGTCTGAATTGGGGATGTATCCCCACCAAGGCATTGATTGAAAGTGCTAAATTCTATAACCGGCTCAATGATGCCCGGGAATTCGGCATTGACGGCATTGATATGAAGAATCTTGAGTTTAACTGGCCTCAGGCAGTTGCCCGCGCAGATAAAATTGTGGACAAACTCACCAGTGGGGTAGAATTTCTGCTGAAGAAAAACGGGGTGGAATCCATCCTCGGGGAAGCTGAAATTGTCGGGGAACACCAGGTTTCTGTCAATAACAGAACAATTGAGGCAGAAAACATCATCATCGCTACAGGTTCGCTGCCGGAAAGCATTCCGGGAGAAACCAACAATCTGGATATACGGGCACTGTACAAAATGAAAGAACTCCCCGAAACCATTGCTGTATATGGTCACGGCCCGGTAACAGTAGAACTGGCTCAGCTCTTTAATCTTCTGGGTGTAAAAACCATGATCGTTACTGAACATGAAGACCACCTTATACCGCAGGCTGACCAGTTTCTGAACGATTTCATCCGCAAAAAACTCAAAGGTCAGGGTATCAAAATCCAGAAAAATATGCCGGCCAAAGGCACACCAATTTTGAATGCCAGCATCAGACGTGCGGTCTTACCTGCCATCAAACCTGACATGAATCTCTCAGATGATGGCTTTATTGATACAAACATGAGTCTGCAAACCTCAATTCCCAACATCTATGCCATTGGTGATGTCAACGGACGTTCCTATCTTGCTCATGTGGGTTCAGCGCAGGGAGTATTTGCCGTCAACCATATCAAAGGCATCAGTAAGGAACTTAACCTTCGCTCCTATCCACTGAACATATACACCGTGCCGGAAATGGCACAAATCGGCTTTACCGAACAGGAACTGAAAAAAGAACAGGTGGATTATAAGATCAGCGAAATGCCGCTTTCTATTAACGGAAAAGCAATGACCGAAGGTGAAACCGAAGGTATGGTACGCATTCTGAGTGAAAAGAAATACGGTGAAGTTATGGGCGTGCAGATTGTAGGTCCCAATGCCACCGATATGATCGCCGAAGCAGCTGCTTTCATTGAAATGGAAGCTACCATATATGATGTGGCACGGACGGTACATGCTCATCCCACCGTAAGTGAAGTATTTATGGAAACCGGATTTGAAGCCGTTGACCAGGCCATTCATAAATGATAAAAACAATAGCAACATACCGAAAATACGATCTGCCCGATTACGATCTGGTTACCAATAACCAGTCGGGCAGATCATTTTTTGTATGGCATCCTGACAAAACTTATATTGTACTGGGACAGAGCAACAAAACAGAAAGCTCCGTCAATACAGATATGGCTATGGCCGATGGTGTGGATATTCTGAAACGACCGTCCGGTGGTGAAGCTGTCATACTCACTCCCAAAACCATTGTAATTGCTTTCATAAGCCAGCATTATGAATTCAAAAAACCACTTGACTTCTTCAGAAATTCCAATCGTAAAATTATCCATGCCCTGGAGGCATACCCTGGCATTAAAGGCATTCACCAACGTGGTATTTCCGACCTTTCTGTTGACAATGTCAAAATTGCCGGATCAGCCATATACAGAAGCCGTGAACAACTGTTTTATCATATGGTGCTCAATGTGCATGAAGACATTAGCATGATTGACCGGTATCTGCTGCATCCCGTACGGGAACCTGATTACCGCAAAGGACGCAGGCATAGTGAGTTTGTCACCAATCTGCACCAACTTGGATATCCTGTCAGCCCGGTGAAACTAAAGCTGCATTTTGAAAGTGTATTCCAGGAAACCAGCCAAACAATTTCTGTTTAATTCCCTCTCCAAGCAACTTTTTCAAATAAATTTACCATATTCAGGCAATTCATTTATGACTGCTGAAAATTGGAAGATACATACATATAAAATTTTCGTACCTTTGCCGCGAGCAGGCCGATCTGTCGCTCCTGTTTTGCAGGAGAGGAAAGTCCGGACAGCACAGGGTGCTGCCCTTTCGAAATGAAAGGTGCCCGTGAGGGTACAATCAGCGGAGAAGAAAATAACCGTCCGCCTTTTGGCGGACAAGGGTGAGAAGGTGAGGTAAGAGCTCACCGGTTCCGGTGGTGACACCGGAAGCCGTCCGCCTGGCAGGCTGCAAGGCCATGTATATTCCGGTGTGCTTCGGCACTGAAGGTGACCCGCCTTCTGACTTTGTCGCCGGAAGGGGTAGGCCGCGCAGATAAATGACAGAATAAAACAGAATCCGGCTTACCGGCCTGCTCTTTTTTTTGATAAAACAAAAACCAGATAAACATGAAAAACCTGAAAATTATTACCATCCTGCTCATTCTCGCCGTACTGGCCGGATGTCAGAATAAGGAGGAAAAAGCATCCGCCACTACCATACGCGGTGAAATTCTGCATCCACCCTCCGATTCCCCCCTCATCATAATGAAAGGGGCCGTGCGTGATACAATCGGATTAGACAGCAGTAATCATTTCTCCATGACATATCATACCAAAAAGCCGGCGTACTTTCAGGTGAAATTACGCAGGCAGGTGTATGACCTGTATCTGCAACCCGGAGATACAATTACCCTAAGGCTGGATGCTTCAAAAAACAGAAATGCCCTGGAATTTATCAATGGCGACACCAAAGCATCAGAATATCTCCTCGCATACCGGGATATCCGCATGCATGATGAATTGTTTAACACGCTTTTGCGCAATGACAGTCTTGAATTGTTTACGCTAAGAAATGAGTATATCAGAGACAGCCTCAATGATTTGCTGGAATCCTACAGCGATTCAATTGATGATGATGATTTCTTTGAAACCGAAAAACAACGCATCAGCTATCTTTTGGGAAACAATCAAATCACGTACAACCGGTATTATCGATACATCAACGATACAAGTCTGCCTGACAGTGTCGGTTTCTTTGCTTTCCTTGAAGAAATCCCGCTGGAAAATCCTGAAATGCTGAAAATACAGGAATATATGCAATACCTGAAAAGTGCCTTTGCCTTTTTTAACGAAAACACACCTACAGAGAAGGAAGAAAAGGATTATCTGGGAGATATCAAATTCAATTTACGCAGCATTGATGATGTCATAGAAGATGATGAGGTGGCCAGTGCGCTATATTATGAAATGCTGATGCATTATGCAGAATTTCAAGGCTTTGTCGGTCTGGATAATGAATACGCATATATGCAGAAAAACCTGGAGGACAGTGCAAAACTTGCAGAAATGGAAAGATTGCATGCTTTTTGGGATGAAATCGCACCGGGCAAAAAAGCACCTGGTTTTGCATATCCAAATCCACAGGGTGACAGTATTGCATTGCGTGATTTTGAAGGCAAACCGATTTACATTGATGTCTGGGCTACATGGTGCGGGCCCTGTCAGCATGAAATTCCGTATCTTGAAAGTCTGTATCAGGATTACAAAAATACTGATATTGAAATTGTTTCCATAAGTGTTGATGAGAAGCGGAAGGCATGGATGAATTTTATCGAAGAAGAAAATCCCGGCTGGTTGCAGTTACACACCGGTGGTTGGGACTGCAGTCTGTGCGCTGATTATCACATTGCAGGCATTCCCAGGTTTCTTTTGATTGACCGCGATGGTACCATTATCAGTACGACGGCTCCCCTGCCCTCTTCAGATGAGATAAGGCCCCTATTTGATAAGCTTTTACAAGATGAGATTTAATAAAAAAAACCGGCGATTGCCGGTTTTTTTTATTGGTAAAAATCTGCAAGTGTATTGTCTTCCAGGAAGTTTTGAAAACTCTTGCTGGTATTTTTTCCAAATTTGCCCCACAAACACTCTCCAAAGGGACACTCCTCCTCTTTTTCAGGACAGTCATGGCTGGTCAGAGGACCTTCAATCAATTCATATATCTCAAGCAGTTGAATTTGATCAGCAGGGCGGTTCAGGCTAAAACCACCGTAGGGCCCTTTTTGTGAAAAAAGAATGCCATGTTTCGCCATTTTTTGAAGGATCTTAGCCACATGATGCTCTGATGCATTGAGCTCATGAGCTACCTGTACGGCATTGAGCCGCACACCTGTGCGCTTTATGAGCAGGGCAGCATGTATACCCAGACTTGCCGCACGTGAAATATTGATTAATCCTGCCATATGATATTAAAAGGACATAGATTGAACATCAATGCCATCAAGGCTTTCCAGCTTTTTTTTCAGATTCACCTGCTCTTCTTCCGGGCCGGTAAGTTCAAGCAAAATTACTGCATTTTTCACATTGTCGGATCCGTTGATTCCAAGTCTCGTACGAATATTGCATCCGTAGGAAGTCAATGTATCCTGCAGGTGATGAGTGTCTATCTCTGGTTCACGGACCAGAATGCCCAGTAGTTTCATATTGTCTGCCATGATATTGTTTTTATATTGAAAATTTCATGTGTTTCACACTGACGCCTTCAATGGCCTCAAGATCACGTTCAAGATCATTCCACCTTGCCTTGTCTCCGCTCAGCTCCAGTACAATCAAACCGTTGCGGCTGCATGTCTGCTCGGTAACCTCATGAAAACCGAGGCGGGTTTTGATGATATCAGCATAGGATGACAGAAGTTTTTGAGTCCGTCCGGCCTCCTTTATTCTGTCCATCACGTATATTCCAAGAATTCTGATTTCGTCCATAGTATCCATATTTAAAAATACAAATCGCGTTTTCCTTGTTTGATAAGTTCAATGCGTTTTTTCAATTCATCTTTCCGCCCAAATCCTTCCAGCTTATCTATCTCATGATCGATAACTTTCCAGCCCTTCTCAGCGGTTTCCTTTGGTGCATAGTCCATCAGGTATTCCGATAATGTCAGAATCGCATTTGGGGTACAATACCGTTTGATGAATCCGGGCACGGAAAATTCCATAAAATGCTCTCCTGTACGTCCCAACCGGTAACAAGCAGTACAGAAACTGGGCAGGTAACCTTTGTCCAGCAATTCATCAATGATTTCATTCAGTGACCGGTTATCATTGATGGCAAACTGCTCCTTGTTCAGGTTTTGTTCTTCATTTTTACTGCCAGCATAAGAACCCAGTTCCAGCTTGGTACCTCCGTCAATCTGGCTGACACCAAAACGCATGACTTCATCCCGCACCCGTGCATTTTCACGGGCCGTAAGAATCAAGCCGGTATATGGAACAGCAAGCCTCAGAATGGCAATAAGCTTAACAAACTCTGCATCGCTGACAAAGTATTTTTCTGTCACATTTGTACCGGAAGCGTCCTTGATCCGGGGAAAAGACAGTGTATGGGGACCTACATTGTAACAGGCTTCAAAATGATTGGTATGCCGCACCATGGCCATTACTTCATAGCGCCAGTCGTACAATCCGAACAATGCTCCGATACCAACATCATCTATCCCGGCTTCCTGTGCCCTGTCAAGGGAGGTAAGCCTGTTTTCAAAATCTGCCTTTGGCCCGCCCAGATGAAACAGTTTGTATGCTCCGGGATGGTAGGTTTCCTGAAAAACCTGATATGTGCCAATACCGGCCTCCCTTACTTTGCGAAAACCTTCAATATCAAGGGGAGCAGCGTTGATGTTTACACGACGGATTTCTCCGTTGCCTTTTTTGACATTGTACACGGTTTTTACTGTATGGGCAATATAATCAGCATCATAATCCGGATGTTCACCATAAACAAGTATCAGGCGTTTTTGGCCGTTTTCTTCCAGGGCTTCGGTCTCTTTGATAATCTCTTCATCAGAAAGAGTACGGCGTACAGCATCTTTGTTTGAAGTTCTGAATCCACAGTACGAGCAATTGTTGATGCATTTATTCCCAATATATAATGGCGCAAATAAAACAATGCGGTTGCCATAAACTTTTTCCTTCAACTCGCGGGCACCTTCTTTGATTTTATCAATCAATTCCGCTTCATTGGCATTGATAAGAATGGCTGTTTCACGAAGGTTCAGGCGTTGCTTATCCAGCGATTTGGCAATAACAGCCTCCACTTCTGATGCTGTGGGATTTTTGGTTTCCTCAATATAATCCCAGATTTCTTCGGGATCAATAAATGGCTTCATCCGCTCGTCACGAATCCGGTACTTTTCAGGTTTAAATTTCATAAACGCTTATTTTCGTCAAATTTTATATTATCGTCTTTCTTTTTCCTGTACAAACCTATCGTACAGGAGCCTCAAAGAACAGAACTGTTATTTCATTAACAATTTCTGTAAAAATACAAATAAGTATGTGAATACCGAAATTAAATTGTATGCTTTTGGGCAGAATTGAAAATTAATCTCCATAGATGTATATCCTCAGCATTTCTTTTTTGATTTGAATTTGTTATTTTTGCTGTATGGAAAAGAAATTATCCTATAGCCAGGCTGTTGAAGAAATTCAGGACATCATTATGCGCATCGAGGAAGAACAGCTCGACATGGATGAGTTATCCAAAGCCACAAAAAGGGCACTGGAACTGATTAAATTCTGTAAGCTGAAATTGCGAAGTACAGAAGAAGACATTGAGAAAATGCTGGATGAATTGTCCGGCAATCTATCCTGATTTCTGATCTGAAATGTAGCGGATATCATTTTCATTACATTTTCTAAACAATATGAATTATTTTAAAGTATGCATTAAAGCTCCCGTTTTATAATACTTGGCACTTCTTTAAAAAACAATGCAGCCTTTTCACTTTCTGTTATATCTTTGCTATGAAACAAATTGATAAAATGATGAGAAAATATTTATTGTTAACATTCAGCTTGCTTGTTTTTGGTCTGGTTCAGGCCACCAACCCTTTACAAACAGACAAAGAAAGAACTACACTTGAACTTGTGTCTTCGAAATCCAATTCGATTGAGTTCATCAATGAGATTGGTGATTTTTCTGCCATCAATGTAAAAACCAGTGAAGGAACATTCACCAAAATAAGAATTCCCGGTTACCATACATCAGGAGAACATGGCATGCCAGGTCTCCCGGAAATCAGTCGGCTGGTTGAAATACCCTATGGAGCAAAAGCACGGATTGAAATCATTTCCTGGGACGAAGAAACCGTTTATCTTGAAGAAAACGGATTTCATTATCCGCTGATGCCGGCTCAGCCCTCTGTTAATAAAAGTGAAGATCCTGACAATATCGATTTTGTTTACAAGCGGGATTTTTATGAATCCGGCAGTCTGTATTCACCGGAAACAGTTAGCGTAGAAGCTTCCGGAAGAGTCCGGGGTGTACAAATGGCACGCATTGCCATCAGACCTTTTGAATACAATAGTGATGACAACAGCATCATCATCAGAAATAATCTGCATGTAAAAATTCATTTTGAAAAAGGTGATGAATCTGCAAGTCGCAGTAATAAAGCCCGGTTTTATTCTCCTGCATTTGAACCGGTATACAACAAATTGTGGAATTTTGAAGCTCCTTCAACCAAAGATGCTTTGAGTGAGTATCCCATCAAATATGTTATTGTTGCCGACAGAATGTTTGAAACAGCTCTGCAACCTTTTATTGAATGGAAAACCCAAAAAGGCTTTCATGTTGTAGAAGCCTATACTGATCAGGCCGAAGTAGGCAATACCACAAGCAGTATCAAAACCTATCTGGAGGGTTTGTACAATGCAGGAACTGCAGAGGACCCCGCTCCCACTTATGTACTTTTCGTAGGTGATACAGGCCAGGTTCCCACTTTCGATGGCAGTGCAGGAAGTCATGTCTCAGACATGTATTACTGTGAATATGATGGTGGCGGAGATTACATTCCTGAAGTTTATTTTGGCCGCTTTTCCGCCACAAGCGTTGCCGAACTAAGTCCACAGATAAACAAAACACTGCAATTTGAACAATATACCATGCCAGACCCTTCCTATCTCGGTGATGTAGTTATGGTTGCCGGTGTTGATGGTACATTTGGTGATTCCCACGGGAATGGTCAGGTCAATTACGGTACCAATGAGTATTTCAACCTTGCCCATGGCATGGAATCTCACACATATAACTATCCTGAATCCGGCGACAATGCAGCCAATATCCTCTCTGATATCTCTGCCGGTGCCGGATACGTGAACTACACAGCCCATTGTAGCTCCAATGGCTGGGCAGATCCTTCTTTTAGCATAAGTGACATTGCCGGTCTGGATAATCAGGATAAATACTATGTCAGTGTAGGTAACTGTTGCCTCTCCAATAAATTCGATGATGCAGAAACCTACGGAGAAGCTTTATTGCGTGCTCAGAATGAAGGTGCTGTTGCTCACCTTGGCGGCTCCAATTCAACTTACTGGGATGAAGATTTTTACTGGAGTGTTGGTTTAATATCCGACCCTTATAACGATCCATCCTATGCAGAAACAGAAACCGGCGCTTATGATGCACTTTTTCATGAAAACGACGAAGAACCATATGTTACAACAGCACAAATGAATTATGTTGGAAATCTTGCAGTGGAAAGCAGCTCATCTGACCTGAAAGATTATTACTGGGAAATATATCATGTGATGGGTGATCCTTCACTTATGCCCTATTTGGGAGTTCCAACTGAGCTTACCGTAGATTATCTCGATCCCCAGCCAATGGGTACAGGTTCCCTTACTGTCAATACCGAAGCCGGTGCATATGTTGCCATCAGCAATAACGGCGTTTTACTGGATGCAAAACTTGCCGATGCCAGTGGTGTTGCCGAACTCAGTTTTGATGCCATCAACGAAGTGGTAACTTGTGATGTTGTGGTAACAAAACAAAATCGCCAGCCATATATTGGTACGGTGGATATTATTCCCAATGATAATGACTACGATGTACAGCTTTCGCAAATCAATCTGCCCGAAGACCTGATATTTGTAGATGATGCCACTTTCCAGCCTGAGGTTGAAATTACCAACCTGGGCCAGGTTCATCTGACTTCGGCCTCCGTGAATTATCAAATTGATGGCGGCGATGTAACTAGTGAAGCATGGTCGGGCAGCCTTGATGTTTTCGAAAATGATGTGGTAAGCTTTCCGGAAATTACCCTTGCAGAAGGAACCTATACATTCAAAGCATGGGCATGTGAACCCAATGGTGAAGTAGATGAATATCCCCAAAACGATACTTTGGAGAAAGAATTCAGAATTTACGGCGGTAACGTTACCCTGGTAAGTATTGATATGCCTGAAGCCATGAATTGTAATGTGACAGAATTCACACCGGAAATCAGCATAAAAAACAATGACAGCAATCCACTCACCCAACTGACTGTAGGGTATTCATGCGGATTTGCTGGAGAAGAATTTGAGTGGACCGGTAATCTCGCTGCAGGTGAGACCACCACAATTACCTTTACAGAAAGCTCCTTCCCGATTGGTCTCAACACCATGACAGCCTGGATTGAAGCGCCCAACGGTGGTACTGATATGGATGTTACTGACAACAGCCTGGATAAGGATGTGCGGGTAACCATAGGACAATCCGTTGAAATTGATTTGCTTACTGACAACTATCCGGAAGAAACTTCATGGGAACTTGTGGAGGATGAAACCGGTGATGTACTGTATGAAAACGGCAGTCTGAATTCTGAACAGCATCATTATACCGAAATGTGCCTTGGTGGCGGATGCTATACATTCACAATTTATGATTCTTATGGTGATGGCCTTGCCGGTGGCTGGTACAGCGATCCCGGTTCAGTGGTAATCACAAACATGGAAACCAGCGAAGAGTATGGCAGCATAGAAGGAGACTTTGGTGATGATGCCAGCATTTCCTTCTGCCTTGACCTGCCCGGTCTGACCGCTACACCTGACAATCTTGTGTTTGATGATTTGCTTGAAGATGAAACTGCTGAGTTATCCTATCATCTGAGCGGCAGCAACCTGAGTGATGATGTAACAGTCACCGCACCCGAAGGCTTTACAATTTCAACCACCAGTGGCAGTGATTTCTCTTCAAACCTTGTTCTTCCTGCCGAAGATGGCACTGTTGATGAAACCGTTTATGTGCAGTTTGCACCCGAAAGCATTGAAAGCTACTCCGGGCAAATCATGCATGAAACCGCTGATGTACCCAATACTTTTGTTTCAGTGAGTGGTAACTGTGTCGTAAGCATTGATGAAGAAACACTACAATCTGTCAGTGTTTATCCCAACCCAAGTAAAGGAACTGTATATGTTAGTGCCGAAGCCCTCCTTGGTGTGGAAGTTATTGATGCACTGGGTCGTACAGTGATGAAACGCAACAGCACAGAAAATGAAATGACACTCGAACTGGATCAGTTTAGCGGCAATGTTTTCATGATAAAAATCATTACCGAATCCGGTACAGACATCAGAAAAATTAAGATTATCAAATAAAAAAAATATCATTATCTTTAAGCCTTGTATCACATGATGCAAGGCTTTTTTTATGTTGTCATTTCCAAATGCAAAAATAAATACCGGCCTGTATGTTACCAAAAAAAGGGCTGATGGCTACCACAACCTGGAGAGCATTTTCCTGCCTGTTCCTCTGTACGATATCCTGGAAATTGTCCCCTCAGACAAGCCTGCCAGACTTTGCATCACAGGGCTGGATGTGGACGGCATAAAAGAAGAAAACCTCGTTTTTAAGGCCTGGAAATTGCTGCATGAGGATTTTGGCCTGCCCGGGGTGAAAATCAATTTGCATAAGCTCATACCCGCAGGTTCCGGACTGGGTGGTGGATCTGCAGATGCAGCCAATTGCCTGTTAAACCTCAATAAACAATTCAATCTGGCATTGACAGAAAATGAATTGATCGATTACGCACTTAAACTGGGCAGTGATTGTCCTTTTTTCATTAAGAACAAACCCGTGCTGGCATACGGAAGAGGGGAAATCATGAAAGAAATTCCTCTTGATCTCAGCGGAAATTACATTTTGTTGGTTTTCCCCGGGATACATGTCAGCACTGCCGAGGCTTTTAAGGGTATTGAACCAAATAAGGCAGGTTTTGATCTGAAACAACTCCCCTCTCTCCCGCAGCAGGAATGGAAACACAGGATACAAAACGATTTTGAAAAGCAGATATTCAAAAAATATCCTGCTCTTGCTGACATCAAGAATAAAATGTATGAATCCGGGGCCTGGTACGCCCAAATGTCCGGCAGCGGTTCAACCATGTACGGGTTTTTTGCCGGCAAGCCCGATCTCAAAACAGATTTTGCAGGTATGACCTATAAGTTGCTTTACTACTCCTAAACAATACATTAAACTCAAACATCTTTTTGCTTACATTTGACACAGACAAATTTTATTTCTTATGAAACAGCTCAAACAAACCTTTTTTCTTGCTTTGTTTTTACTATTGGGTTATAATCTTGCTGCCCAGATTTCTTACGGAGGTGAACCTGCAAGTTTCAAACATGAAAACCTGAGCAAAAACATTGACAAGCTTCACATAACAAGCCCGGATTTGCAGTTACTGCAAAAGGAAGATAAGGCAAATGACGAAAAAGGCAGGTTGCCACGGGTTGGCGTCGCTCTTGATGTTGATATCAATATGGAAAATGCAGGCAGCTGGGATATTCTCGATGACGGCCGCCACATCTGGCGCCTGCAGATTGCCTCTCCCGGTGCACAGGCTCTGGGTATGGCCTACGATGCTTTTGACTTGCCACGGGGTTCTCAGCTTTTCATTTACAGTTCTGACAAGCTACAACGTATCGGCGCATTCAATGACAAAACAAACAGCGATGCCGGTGATTTTACCACAGAAATGATCTATGGGGAAAGCTTCATCATGGAATACATATCTCCACGGCCCAGGCAGATTGACAATATGGAGAAAAAAGAATTCGAAAATACCGCGGTGATTGATATCCGCCAGCTTGAGTACTTTTATCGTCATGCCGAAGATCCATACAGACAAAAGGGTTTCGGGGATTCCCAGTCATGCGAAGTCAATATCAACTGCTCCGAGGGAAACAGCTGGCAGGACGAAAAACGTGGTGTGGCCAGAATGAAAATAACAGACGGGTCGTACATTTACTGGTGTACCGGTTCACTTGTAAACAACAGCAACCAGGACGGAACACCTTATTTTCTCTCCGCATACCATTGTGGCGAGGACATTTCCACAAGCCATTACTCGCAGTGGCTGTTTTATTTCAATTATGAATTCAGCGGTTGCAATAACACTGCCATTGAGCCCGCATCCAACTCTATAAGCGGATGTTCTCATCTTGCAGAAGGCAGCCTTGACGGAGGCTCTGATTTCCTGTTGGTAGAGTTAAACAGTACTCCCCCGGCCTCCTATTCCGTATTGTACAACGGCTGGACAACAAGTTCTTCTGCCAGCAGCAGTGGTGTTGGCATACACCACCCTATGGGCGATGTAAAAAAAATATCAACCTACACCAGTCCCCTGTCATCTGCAACTTATGGCGGCTCCGGGGCAGCCGGCGCTCACTGGCGGGTTTACTGGTCCGGTACTGAAAACGGACACGGCGTTACCGAAGGAGGTTCTTCAGGTTCCCCCATTTTCAACAGTGACGGACGTATTGTCGGTACTTTGTCCGGTGGAACTTCATCCTGTGACAACACCAGCGGTTACGATTTATTCGGCAAGTTTTCTTATCACTGGGATGACAATGGCAGCAGCAATACAAGCAAATTACAACCCTGGCTGGACCCTTCCGGCAGTCTGTCGGAACTGGGATTTTATGATCCCAACAACAGCGGTGTCACTGCTGCCTTTACTGCCAGCACACAAAGCATCACAGAGGGTGGAACTGTCAGTTTCAGCTCGGTTTCCACCGGCCCCGTTGAAGACCTGAACTGGACTTTTGAAGGCGGAGATCCGGAAACATCCAATGCGGAAAACCCCGTCATCACCTACAATACTGCCGGCACTTTTGATGTCACACTCACTGTCAGTGGCGGCGGAGATTCAGATACTCACAGCGAAACCAATTACATCATTGTGGAGCCATCAGAACCCGGTGAAGACTGTGATTTCCTGAATGATCCGCTCACTGGTACACCCACATTATATACAGCGAACGGAGATACAGACTTCGTGTCAGGTACCAATTCCTATGGCGATTTGTCCAAAGCCAACATTTTTTATTATACCGGAACAGGGTATGTCACCAAACTGGGTTTTCATGCCGGCTATGCCAGCGGAAGTTCTTCCTCAATACAGATTGCCGTCTGGAACGAAGTAGGCGGGTCTCCTGCCAACATGCTGGGCAGCAAAACCATTCCCATGTCTGAAATTTCCGATAATTTTGATGTTGAGGGTGATTATTTTGAATATTCCTTTAATTCACCCATTGAAATCAACGGAGATTTCTTTGCCGGTATCGTTTTGCCCGGTGGTACAGACATGTTTGCACTGATAACCAATACAGATGGCGATGTAACAAACGGCACAGCCTGGGAAGAATGGGACGACAACTCATGGTATCCATACAGCGATGTCAGCAGCTGGGAAGTAAGCATTGACCATGCCATTTATCCTGAGGTTTGTACTTCTGTTTCAAGTGAGATGAATCAGATGACCGGCATACAGATTTTCCCCAACCCCACGCAAGGCAAAATTACGCTACAATCTGAGCGCAAACTGAGCAATGCCCGTATCACTGTATACAACAGCCAGGGTATCAGACTACAGGATATTAGTCGTACACAGCTTCGTGATATCAGCATTGATTTGAGCCAATACAGCGAAGGCCTTTACCTGATTGACATCCGCTCCACGGAAGGACAATTCAGGCATAAAATACAGCTCAAAAAATAAGCATACAAGATTGCAATAAACAAAGGCCTGGTAAATCATTACCGGGTCTTTTTTTGGGCAGCAGGAAATTTATATGCTATCGGGAAAACCTCCATCCGTCTCCGGCTTTTATCTCCACAGCCACAGCCGTGCGGGAACACTTGCAGTCAGGATCCGCCTTTGTTGGCTATGCTGCTTCGGTTCCTGCATCGGCTGTAGCTGTGGAGGATAATCACCTGCGCCGGGCTGCAGAAAAGCCGTTTCCATCTCATTTGAAAAATCCAATATCAGCATAATGCCAGCGCCAGGGCGTCGCCCGGCACCCTGCTGCATCAGCGCTGTGTTTTCTGCCCTGCGGGCAGAGCGACCGGAGCCTTGCCGCAAGTGTATTTTGCCGGCAGGCCAAATACCGAAGCGGGAAGCTCCTGCCCGCAGGAGTGCAGAAACCAGCAGATGATGCAGCCGGTAAAGGGCAGAGACCGGCCCACGGGCTGTTTTGAAAAAAGCAGTTTCAAAAAATACAATCATGACAGCAAAATCTCATTTTCAGGATAAAGACTGCCCGTGGGAGGCGCCCAAATAACTATTTTCCTTACCTTTGCAGCATGATTTACCCGGAAAATTTTGAAAAGAAAACTGGTTTTGATGTTTTGAGAAAAACTTTGCTTGGAAAATGCCAAAGTGAAGCTGGGAAACGCCATGTTGACAATATGCATTTTATGACAAATGCCGGAACAATCGAGCAGGAGCTGGCTTTTGTGGAAGAGAAAAAACAATGCCTGCTTTTTCATGAAAGTTTCCCTTTTACCGGTTTCCCCGATATTCAGTCAGCCCTGAATAAACTGGCTGAGGATGATTCCGTTCTGCTGGAGGAAGAGTTTCACAATATCCATCAGGTATTGCAATTGGTGTCTTCACTGAAACGATACAGTGGCAAACTATCTGCCAAAAAATTCCCCTTGCTGAAACAGACAATTGAAAAGCCCGAATCACCTGATTATGTAAAAAATGAAATACGTCGCATTTTCACCAGCAAAGGCAGCATCAAATCATCCGCAAGTAAGGAACTGCAGGCTCTTGTCCGGGAAGAGTCAGGTATAGAAAACAAAATCAAGGGTGAACTGGACAACATGATGAAAAATGCGGTACATCAGGGCTGGACAGAAGGAGACACCTCTGTGGCCGTGATTGACGGGTATCGTGCCATACCGCTCAGTGCCATGCATAAACGCAGGATGAAAGGCATCGTGGTGGGAGAATCAGCCACGGGAAAAACGGTATATGTCGAACCCGAGTCAGTATCCCAGTACAATCACCGGCTGAGAAACATTGCTCATGAAATAAAAGCTGAAAAGCAAAAAATACTTGCCGCCCTGACAGATGCCATCCGGGAATACCATCCTGAACTTGAAAAATGCCTGGGAATGCTTGCTGAAATTGATTTCCAGCGGGCCAAGGCACGCCTCGCCCTTGATCTTGAATGCATCAAACCGGGAATTGCCGAAACGGGGACTGTAATACTCCACAAGGTGCGGCATCCTTTATTGGTGCTCTATTTCAAAGCACAAAACCGGGAAGTTGTCCCTTTTGATATAGAGTTTAATAAGAAGCATTATCTGTACGTCATTTCCGGGCCCAATGCCGGCGGGAAGACTGTAAGTCTGCAGGCAGCAGGACTTGTGCAGTATATGCTGCAATGCGGCATGCAGGCACCAGTAGGCGGCAACACCCAAACCCGTACCTACCGGAATATTTTTCTTGATCTTGGCGATGACCAAAGTCTTGACAATGACCTTAGCACCTACAGCTCACACCTGAACAATATGAAATTCATGCTGGACAAAGCAGATAAAGACAGCATGATACTGATAGATGAATTTGGCGGGGGCACGGAACCGGAAATGGGTGCAGCCATTGCCGAAGCCATGCTGCAAAGATTTGCCGATAATGAAGTAAGCGGTATTGTCACAACACATTACGGCAATCTGAAACATTTTGCCAGCAATTACCCGGGTCTGGAAAATGCTGCCATGTTGATAGATACAGAAAACATGACTCCCATGTACCAGTTGCAAACCGGAGTTCCGGGTTCTTCATACAGTTTTGACATTGCTGAACGCAGCGGCATACCGCATGACATCATTGAACTGGCAAAAACCAAAACAGGCAGGGAGAAATTCAATTTTGACAAGCATCTGCGTCAGGTTATCAAAGACAAAAAATACTGGGAAAACAAACGTAAGGAAATCAATCAGGAAAATGCCAGATTGCAGGCAGAATTAAACCGTCACAAGATAGCCTGGCAGGGATTTGAACGAAATGAAAAAAAGCTGATAGACGAAGCCCGGGCTGAAGCCGACCGCATCATTAAATCTGCCAACAGGCAAATAGAAAAAACCATTCGTGAAATCAGGCAGGCCCAGGCAGAAAAAGAGAAAACGAAGGCTGTGCGGGCATCATTGCAAGATACACAGCAAAAGCTAAAACAGAAACCTGAGCGCAGTCACAATTCATCAGAGATAAAGAATTTCAAAAACAGTCTGGAGCAGGCCTCAAAGCCAAAGCCAAAACCAAAAGATCAAACAGGAGTCCCCGTCATAAAACCAGAGATACGGCCGGGAAGCCTTGTTTACATCAAGCATCTCGATCAAATCGGAGAAGTGATTGACATTGGAGAAAAAAACTATGTTGTCAGTCTTGGCAACATGATGACAAGCATAGAAAAGCACAAGGTAAAGCTGGCTGAGAATCAGAAAAAGCAGGGCAGGTCAAAACTCTCCGGGGGCAGCTCTTACCTGAATCGCATGAGCGATTTTCAGCATGATATTGACCTGCGCGGCAAACGTGTAGATGAAGCCATGAGCTTGTTGATTGACTTTATTGACAATGCCGTGGTGGCGGGTGCCAGACAAGTTAAAATCCTTCATGGCAAAGGTGGCGGCATTCTGCGCAGTGCCATACGTGATTATCTGTCGAGACAGCAGGAGGTTGAACGCTTTGAAGACGAAGACATCAGGCAGGGTGGTGATGGCATTACTGTTGTCAGCCTTCGTGTATGAGTAGTTTCAGCACTTACTGTGGTGCTGTTCAGTTTCATAAGTTTTTCCTACCTTTGTAAAAATTTGCAAGAAATCTATGACACAATCAATGACTGGCTATCACAAGCTAAGCTTTGCATACGCCGAAAAAACAATTCACATTGAAATCAAAAGTCTGAATTCCAAATATCTGGACATCAGCACGAGGATGCCCTCGGTATACAAAGAAAAAGAACTGGCCATCCGCGAGCTCATTCACAAAAAGCTAATGCGCGGAAAAGTTGAATATAACATTTATGTTGATATGATGCCCGGAGCCAACTCCACGGAAATCAACAAAGAGCTGTTTGTTTCTTATTATGAGCAACTAAAGCAGTTGCGGGATCAGCATAACATCCCCATGGATGACAATGTAATGCAAATCATCAGCAACATGCCTGATATCATGAAACAGGAAAGGGAGAAAATTGCTGATGCAGAATGGGATATGATCCTTAGCATGACAGAAGAAGCATTGCAACAGGTTATTGCCTACCGCAAAGATGAAGGAAAATCCCTGAAGGAAGATGTCAAAGCGGCCACCATAAAAATCGCTTCCCTTATGGATGAGGTTGCACCTTTTGAGGAAAGCAGAATTGAAAACACACGGACCAGACTGAAAGCCAATCTTGAAAAAATCAATGAAAAACTTGAAGTTGATGAAGGAAGGTTTGAGCAGGAGCTTGTGTACTATCTTGAAAAATTTGATATCAATGAAGAAAAAGTGCGCCTGAAAAATCATTGCAATTACTTCCTTGAAACACTTGATAAGGAAGGACCTGTCGGCAAAAAACTGGGTTTTATTACACAGGAAATGGGCAGAGAAATCAACACCCTGGGCTCCAAAGCCAATGACCCGGACATACAGCGAATTGTGATGATCATGAAAGAAGAACTGGAAAAAATCAAAGAGCAGATTCTAAATATTCTCTGATGTATGCAAGCTAAACTCATCATATTATCAGCACCTTCGGGGGCAGGTAAAACCTCCATTGTAAAGTATTTGCTGAAAAAAACTGACAAGCTGAAGTTTTCGGTTTCTGCTACGAATCGTGAGCCCAGAGCCGGCGAAACGGACGGTGTGGATTACCATTTTCTCAGCACAAAAGAATTTAAACAGAAAATTGACGAGAATGCCTTCGTTGAATGGGAGGAAGTGTACGACGGTCGGTTTTACGGCACACTGAAATCCGCTGTAAACGACGAACTGAAAGAGGGAAATCATGTAATTTTTGATGTGGATGTGATTGGCGGGCTCAACATCAAGAAGGAATATGGCGATCAGGCCCTCGCGGTTTTCATTAAGCCCCCCTCTCCTGCCACACTGGCCGAACGCTTGCGAAAACGGCAGTCAGAATCAGAAAGAGATATTGCCAAAAGGCTTGAAAAAGCAGAATATGAATTGAGTTTTTCAGACAAATTTGACCTGATCATTGTCAACGATGACCTCGAACGGGCACGGAAAAAATGTCTGGAAGAAGTACAAGAATTTTTAAACCAATAGCAATATGAAAACCGGCTTGTTTTTCGGAACCTTTAATCCGGTGCATCATGGCCATATGATGATTGCCAATTACATGCATGAATTTACCGACCTCGATGAAATCTGGTTTATCATCACACCCCAGAGTCCGTTTAAAACCAAAAGCAGTATGCTTGAGGACCGCGACAGGCTGCACCTGGTACGTCTGGCCATTGGAGATGATTACAATATGCAGGCAAGTGATGTTGAATTCAGCCTTCCAAAACCAAATTATACCATTCACACCCTCACACATCTGCGGGAAAAGCACCACTCGAGAGAATTCATACTCATTATGGGTGGTGATAATTTGTATGATTTGCACAAATGGTACAATTACGAAAAGATACTTGAAGACTACCGGATTTATGTGTATAACAGACCCGGAGCTGACATCCCTGAACGCTGGAAAGATGCCCTCAGCCAGGGTGTCATCAGCTTGTTTGATGCTCCTCAGATGGAGATATCTTCTTCATTTATACGCAATTCTATAGCTGAAGGAAAAAATATTTCCCGCTTTATGCCGGAAAATGTATATATTTACATCAAAGAAATGCATTTCTATGAATAAACGATTTGCCATACTCCTCCTGCTCTCTGCGCTGATTTTCATGCTCTCCTGTGGCAAAAGCGATGAAGACCTGGCCAAAGAGGAAAAACTGCTGGGGCATTGGATTGCTTATGATGATAATGGCAATCAGGAGCAAAATATTCCCGAATATTTCTTTGAGGAAGACAATGAAGGGTACACCAGCATGGATGGAAGTCATGAAGAAATGAACTGGGAAGTTGTCGGGGGACAACTCAAAGTCTATTACGACAAAGCCCCTGAAAACTACCTTATCGGATACGATAAATACAACAGCCGCTCATTGTTTCAGATACACGAGCTTGAAGATGATTATCTGCATGTTACACAGTTTTACAATGATGGTTTTCAGGCAGATCTGGAGTTTTACAGGCAATAAGCATTCCTGATTGTACCAACAGTATCATTTGATTCTGCCTGATATTCTTACTTGTTTTGAGTTTTGATTTACAGAATATTTGCAAGTATATACCAGAACAATGAAGAATTTTATCATATTCATGGTCATTTTGTCCTCCGGATTTATTCTTCAGAATTACAAGGATTGCATCCTTCAGCGAGCTTGCTGAAATAGCTTACATTGCTGGCAAGCAAATAATGTCTGTCAGAACAGAAACACAGGCTGCATCAAAATTTTCAGAGGAAACTCAGATTCCAAGGGAAAAGACAGAATAGGTAATGACACTGGCCAGAGCCAGAAATACAAGTGAGATAATCAGGCCGGCGATACTGAACCCAATTTGTCTGCGTGATGCAATGCCCACGATAAGGCTGATGATACTAAAGAGCAGCCCAAGACCCAATAAAAGAATTCCAACAACAGGTATCCAGAACATAACTGCACCGATTAAAGCCATAATAAATCCTGCTATTCCCAGTCCGTTTTGACGTTTTGCACTCATAGTGATTGGTTTTGGTTATACAATATGATTCAGAAGATAAATATAGGGGATTATTTTTACAATCCTGCAGTCCATATGTATTTCGATGGGAGAAGACATAAAAAAAGCCGCTTGCTCAAAGCAAACGGCTATTTTTTATGAGATTGAAAAAAAATTATTTCTGATCTGCCAGGCGTTTGTAATAATTGTAACGCCATTTGGCATCTTCCTCAGCAATTTTGAAGAGTCTTTCGGCTTCTTCCGGGAATGTTTTGGTCAATGAGAGGTAACGCACCTCTGAGTTGATAAAGTCCTGGAATTTATCCCAGTCAGGCTCTTTGCTGTCGAGTTGGAATGGGTTTTTGCCTTCTTCCTCGAGTTCGGGATTGTAGCGGTAGTTGTGCCAGTATCCTGATTTAACAGCTTCGCCTTCTTCCCACTGAGATTTACCCATACCCTGGCGCAAGCCATGGTTGATACAAGGGGAATAAGCAATAATCACAGATGGTCCGGGGAAAGCCTCAGCTTCCTTGATGGCTTTGAAGAACTGATTCTGGCTGGCACCCATAGAAACCTGAGCAACATAGACAGTTCCGTATGTCATTGCCATTGCACCAAGGTCTTTTTTACGGACTTTCATACCGCTGGCAGCAAATTTAGCAACTGCGCCTACAGGTGTAGCTTTGGAAGCCTGACCGCCTGTATTTGAATAAACTTCGGTATCCAGTACGAGGATGTTCACGTCTTTGCCACTGGCAATAACATGATCAACACCGCCGTATCCAATATCATATGCCCATCCGTCACCACCGACAATCCATATGGATTTCTTCACGAGGTAATCTTTATTGGCCATGATATTTTTCGCGATTTCATCATCCATGCCTTCCAGTTTGGCGAGGAGTTTCTCGCTGGCTTCTTCTGAACCGCCGGCATCATTCATGTTGTCAATCCATGCCTGTCCCAGTTCTTTGGTTTCAGCATCCCAGTCAGCTTCTTCAATCCAGAGCTGAATGCGTTCACGGACTTTATCGATACCGGTAGCGATACCAAAGCCGTATTCTGCATTGTCTTCAAAGAGAGAGTTGGCCCATGCCACACCTTTACCGGATTTGTAGTTGGTAGTATAAGGTGTACTTGGAGCCGAACCGCCATAAATGGAAGAACAACCTGTAGCGTTGGCTACAATCATACGCTCACCAAAGAGCTGTGTGATTGCTTTGATGTATGGAGTTTCTCCACAACCGGCACATGCACCTGAAAATTCAAAGAGTGGCTGAGCAAACTGTGAGTTTTTCACAGTTTTTTCTTTTGGCAGGATGGTGTCTTTGTAACCTACAGTCTCATCCATATATTTGAAACGCTCAACTTCTTCCATCTGAGTATCCAGATGTTTCATTACCAGGGCTTTTTCTTTGGCCGGACAGATGTCAGCACAGTTACCACAACCGGTACAATCCAGCGGGGTCACCTGCATGACAAAATGGTATTCTTTGGTTTTGCCCAGTCCTTTGATAGAACGCGTGCCTTCAGGTGCATTTTCAAGCTCTTCGTCTGTAAGCAGGAAAGGCCTGATGGCAGCGTGCGGACATACGTATGCACACTGGTTACACTGTATACAGTTATCTTCTATCCATTCAGGAACATTGACGGCGATACCACGTTTTTCATATTTGGTAGTACCAGCCGGGAAAGTTCCGTCTTCGCGATCATTAAATACAGAAATCGGGAGATCATCACCCAGCTGAGCATTCATTACATCAGCAACGGTTTTTACAAATTCTGTAGCGTCGGGATGATGCGGAATGTGGAATTCTCCATCTTTGATGTCTTTCCACTCAGCAGGAACATCTACGGAGATAACATCACCACCACGGTCAACTGCTTTGTTGTTCATGTTGACAATGTCTTCACCTTTTTTACCGAATGATTTGACAATCATCTTCTTCATTTCATCAACAGCCAGATCGTAAGGGATGACTTCAGAAATTTTAAAGAAAGCTGACTGCATGATGGTATTGATGCGATTACCAAGACCAATTTCTTCAGCAATTTCGGTAGCGTTGATCATAAAGAACCTGATGTTCTTTTCTGCCAGGATTTTCTTGATGTTGTCCGGCAGGCGCTTTTTGGTTTCTTCCTCATCCCAGATGGAATTAAGCAGGAAGATTCCGCCATCCTTAATACCACGAAGCATATCATATTTATCTATGTATGCAGGAACGTGACATGCCACAAAATCAGGTTTGGTTACCAGATAGGGTGCGCGGATTGGCTTGTCACCAAAACGCAGGTGAGAAGCGGTAAAACCACCGGATTTCTTTGAATCATAGGAGAAATATGCCTGACAGAATTTGTCAGTAGATTCACCGATAATTTTGATACTGTTTTTGTTAGCACCAACAGTACCATCGGAACCCAGACCAAAGAATTTGGCTTCGTAAGTACCTTCGGGCACAACAGAGATTTCGTCTTTTTTGGGAAGTGACAGGAAAGTCACATCATCCTCGATACCAACAGTGAATCCGTTTTTGGGTTCGTTTTGTTTCAGGTTATCATACACACCAAGCATCATTGCCGGTGTGGTGTCTTTGGAAGACAGGCCATAGCGACCGCCAACAATTTCCGGAGCATTTTCTTTACCGTAATAGATATCCCTTACATCGAGATAGAGGGGCTCACCATTGGCGCCCGGCTCTTTTGTGCGGTCAAGTACAGCAATACGTTTAACCGTATCAGGCATGGATTTCAGGAAGTGTTTGGCAGAGAACGGACGATACAGGTGTACGGCAAGCATACCGACTTTTTCACCATTGGCTGTCATTGTATCCACCACTTCACGCAGGGTATCAGTAACCGTACCCATGGCAATTACCACATGTTCAGCATCGGGAGCACCATAATAATTGAAAGGATGGTATTCACGGCCGGTCATTGCAGTAATTTTCTGCATGTATTCTTCAACAAGGTCAGGAATGCCTTCATAAAATTTATTGGAAGCTTCTCTTGCCTGGAAGTACACATCAGGATTCTGTGCTGTACCACGTGTTACAGGGCGCTCAGGATTCAGGGTGTTATCTCTGAATTTCTGCACCATGTCAAAGTCCAGCATTTTTGCCATTTCTTCGGTTTCGAAATACTCAACTTTCTGTATCTCATGTGAGGTACGGAAGCCATCAAAGAAATGCAGGAAAGGAACACGTGTTTTGATGGATACCAGGTGAGCAATGGGCGCAAGGTCCATAATTTCCTGTACGCCACCGGTGGCAAGCATACCAAAACCTGTCATACGGCAGTTCATCACATCACTGTGGTCACCAAAAATGGACAATGCCTGCGCTGCGAGACTTCTTGCTGAAACGTGGAATACGCCAGGAAGCAACTCACCGCTGATTTTGTACATATTTGGTATCATCAGCAACAGACCCTGTGAAGCTGTAAAAGTGGATGTCAGTGAACCACCCTGCAGCGCACCATGTACAGCTCCTGCTGCACCGGCTTCAGATTGCATTTCTTCAACCTGAACAGTCTGTCCAAAAATGTTTTTCTTTCCGCTGGCTGCCCATTCATCAACATATTCGGCCATGTTTGATGAGGGGGTAATCGGATAAATACATGCGACTTCGCTAAACATGTAAGCTACGTGAGAAGCTGCCATGTTTCCGTCACAAGTCATGAATTTCTTGTTTTTACTCATGTCTGTTCGGATATTTGTTACACATTAATAATCTTAACTTTAACCCGGATTTCGTACTGTGATTTCCGGAGCCGCTAATGTAACATATTTCTGGTGCTTAGCCTACTTTTTTACTATGTTATTTGATAGATTCCGCTAACTTAAAATCTGTCTAAAGAAGATGATTTCCTCTCCTGCCCTGAGCAAAATGCCTCTATGCTTTTTTTTGCATAAGATCACAAGTGAGCCCGGCTTATTTCCTGTGCAGGCAATAAGTGATACCTGAAGTTTTTGTGCATGTGTTTTGCAGCTTTTTTGGTTTTTGCTATCTTTAAAAATCCAAAAACCATTATATCATGAAAAAACAATCAGACAAAGACATGGATCGTCGCATTGATAACGGTCTGAAACGACAAGAGCTTGAAAAGAAGTACGGAGCTAAATTCGGAGGAAGTTCTGAACTCCCGCCGGATGTTGAAAGTGAATGGCTCAATTACATTGAAAATTTTGAAGCACAGTTTGAAAATGCCAAACAAATTTCTGTCCACAAAAGGCTGGGAGAACCAACATTCAAAGCTGAAGGTGAATTATCAGACAATCAATTGGCAAATGAGCTTGAACGGCTTTACAAGATAATGGCAGAGAATTATATTTCACTCGATGTGCTTTCAGAGGTTGATGACAGGGAGATTTACCGTTTCATTACCGAAGAGCTTTTTCAGGAAGAAATTGACGATATGGATCTGCCGGGAACCTGGAGCTGTTTTATTTATGAGGATTTTCATCCCAATGCAATGCTTGATATCGAGACTGCTATAGACCATTTCTGTCGCATGACAATGGGCAAGGACAAAAATATTGACGGAAAAGGTTACGACCTCGTGTACATTGACACCGATAATTACATGGATACTGCAGGCAATAAAATCCCCAAAATGGAAATTGAAAAACGCATCAATAATTATTTAAAAGCCTACGATTCTTTTGAATTCATAAAACAGGAAATCACCGGCATCCAGATCCACGAAGAAGAAAACGATGCCCTGGCAGTTATGGATGTTGCTTATAAGGCATGGCTTGATCAGGGGAAAGTCAGCGAAGACCATCAGGGAAAGGCAAATTTCAGGCTACGGCCATCTGAGTACGGAGGCTGGGCCATTTACAGCATTGATATGCCGGGCTGGCGGGTATGATA
>JBNJGS010000010.1:0-59237 GCA_051747965.1 Bacteroidota bacterium | reverse complement strand
GGATGATGCCTGGGATGAACTGGAGCTGCTGGGTTTCCCGGTAAGCCTGAGCTGGTTTGACATGCTTGAGGAAAATCAGGATTCGGGCATACGTGCCGGCAATCTCAGGCAGTACCTGGGCAGGCGCATAGAGATTGAGGCCATGTACGTGACGGTAAAATACGTCAAAACGGTGAAAAACGAGCTGATGCATTTTGCTGCCTGGACCGACCGGGACGGCAATTATTTTGACAGCGTGCATTTCCCGGATTCCCTGAAAAGCTCCCCTTTCCGCGGGCAGGGCATTTACCGCCTGTGGGCAAAGGTGGTGGAAGAATTCGGTCATCCATCCTTAGAAGTTGACCGGATGGAAAAGCTGGCTGTGCGGGGACGGTATGAGTGAGGAAGTAGATCATCACTCCAGCTCTCACGTATTGTGTGAGAAATCTAATTATTTAACTTAGCAGCTGTAACAATTCATCCTTTATGAAAAAAACTGCTATATTTTTGATTTTGATGATGCTGTTTTCCGGCTCTTATGCCTGTACAGTGATTGTGGCCGGGAAAAAGGCTACCAAAGATGGTTCAGTCATCATTTCGCATACAGATTGCGGCGCTGACTGCCGCATACGTGTTGTTCCCGGCAGAACCTACGAAGCCGGCGCAAAAGCTCCCGTTTACTGGGGTATTCAGCGGATTGACTTACCCCTGGATGAGCATGGTGAAATTCTGGGATACATCCCGCAGGTGGAGAAAACATACAGCTATTTTCACTCTGCCTACCCGCACATGAACGAGCATCAGCTAGCCATCGGCGAAAGCACCACCAGTCAGCATGAGGAGGTAAAATTTGACCGCAAGGATGCGAAACAAATCATGACCGTTGAGCAGGCGCAGATCTTTGCCCTGCAGCGCTGCAAAACATCCCGCGAAGCGGTTAAGCTGATTGGTCACCTGATGGAAACCTACGGATTTCTACCCTCCTGTGTAGGTGAATCCGAAACCCTGGCCATTGGCGACCCCAATGAAGCCTGGATATTTGAGGTATTCAGCGTGGGTGGCGACTGGGACCCCGAAAGCGGCAAATCCGGTGCCGTGTGGGCTGCCAAACGTGTGCCCGACGATCATGCGCTGATGATTCCCAACTGGAGCATCATCAGGGAGGTTGACACCAGCCTCAACACCTGCATGGCATCACCCAACTACAAGCAGTTTGCCATTGAAAAGGGCTGGTATTCACCGGAACAGGGCAAATTCAACTGGCAGAAGACCTATTCCCCCATCCCGAGGGAATGGGCAACCGGACGATTCTGGTTGTTTTATTCTACCATTGCACCCAATCTGAAAAACTGGCCAAAACGCGGGCTCAACAGCCCGTATGACACGCAGAATCCGTACATTCAGTACGTGGAAGATCTGGACATGTATCCTTTTTCGGCCAGACCCGAAGAGAAACTGAGCGTGCAGGATATCATGGAATTCCAGCGCTCAACCTTCAGCGGCACCATATACGACATGAGCGAAGACCCCGACTGGTATGTTCCAGATGGCGAAGGTGAATTGCAAAAATCACCACTTGCAACGCCATTTCCCCGTCGCGATATGCAGCGTTTGCTGGACATCACCCGCCGGCGGAACATTGCCATGGGTGCATACGGTATGATTGCCCAGTTGCGGGAGTGGCTCCCGGACCCCATTGGCGGCATTTACTGGGTGTATCAGGACAACCAGGTAGCGGCACCATACGTTCCCATTTACGCAGGTGTTCAGGAAATTCACGCGTCATACAAAAATTACAATCCGGATGAGTTCAACGAAAATTCAGCGCGCTGGGTATACGATTTTGTTGACAACCTGTTGTATCTGAAATGGCAGGAAGCCTATTTTGATGATGTTAAGCCCATGCGGGATTCCCTTGAGCAGGCAATGTTTACAGAAATAGAAAGCTTTGAAAAACGCATGAAAAAATTGCACAAAAAAGACCCGGGAGCCTGCAAAGATGAACTGACTGATTTCACCGAAACTCAGATGCTGAATATGCAGGAGGCATGGCGTGAGATGAGAAAAACCCTGCTGGTAAAATACAGCAACAACAAACAGGGAATAAATTTTTAGAAGCTCATATTGACTTTCAGGTTGATACGGCGGCCGGTAAGGTAATTGGGGATGCCATATTGCCGCCCGTAGATATCTGATATCCAGATGTGTGAGATGGTATTGTTGATATCCAGGAGGTTAAATACTTCCAGACTAATCCAGAAATCTCTGATATGCCGAAAAGGGCTGGTATCCGGAAATTCGGTATTTTTGGTGATAATTTGTTTGGATATTCCCAGGTCAACGCGCCGGTAATCAGGCAGACGACCGGTTGCTGTATAGCGCTCGGATTTTGGCGGGCCAAAAGGCACCCCGGTTCCATACACCAGATTGAGGTGAGCTTTCCAGGTGGGGTTTCCGGGCAGATAATCCTGAAAAAATATGGCAGCTGTAATACGCTGGTCTGAGGGACGGGGTAAATATCCCGGATAAACTGTATTTGAATCGGCAGCCTCAGCAGCACTTGGGACAGCTTCTCCCTCATCATCAAAATACAGAGTATAGGAATCACCTTCAATATCCTCTTGTGCCTGCATCAATGAAAATGAGAACCATGATTCCGTTCCTTTCACAAATTCACCATTCAGTTTAATATCCAGGCCGGTAGCATATCCCCTGGCTTTGTTCTCACCATAATAGCGAATTCTCACATTATCAATTTCGTATGGAATGAGGTTATACATGTACTTATAATAAGCTTCGGCCACCAGTTTAAATGGTCTGTCCCATGCATAAAAGAGGTAATCACCTCCAAGCACCACCTGTGCAGAAGACTGGGCCTTAATATCTTTATTGAGGCTGCCATCGCGGCGGATGAATTCTTTAAAAAAGGGCGGCTGATGATACAAACCTCCGGAAATACGAAAAATCATATCCTTTTTCCAGGCTGGTTCAAAAGAAACAGCAGCCCGGGGTGAAACCACAAACTGATTATTAAAAGACCAGTAGTTCCCTCGCACACCGGCTGTGATGCCGAGTTTCATACTATCCATATCTATGTTCAGCTCATCCATGGCATACAGACTGATACGATGGGAAAACACATCAAAATTGGAAGTATCCGTAAAATACAAAAGCACCTGTTCGTCACTGTATGGAATGGAGTATCCTGCTGAGTCAACCATATTCCATTCATGGAGCTGATAGTCAATATCTTCCAGCTGATACCTCCCCCCCCAATACAAACTGTGGCTGTCAAAGTGATATCTTCCTTTGTGAGTAAAGCTAAATACTGCGGCATTCAGGGTATTGTTGGCATGATTCAAAAAGCTGCCTATTCCGACATTGGAGATACTGTCGCCAAAATCGTCTTCTCCCATGTTATTTTCAAGATTGTTCAGGAAGTACTGACCCAGAATATCGAACCGTTCTTTTTCCCGTGTATAGAACCCACTGGCAATAAATTTCATTTCCATTTTCTCACCCGGGTGATAACGGCCGGTAATGGCGCCTGTTCCTGTGGTAAAAGCATTTTCCTCTTGTCCGTCGAAGTAAATTTTAAGCTTATATGCCTCATTGATGGTTCCAAAGGAAGTTTCCCGGTCTTCGGGGACAAAGCGGTAGGTATTCTGTCCAAAATGACCGAGTACGGAAAGTTCAAATTCATCGCTGAAGTCGTATGCTATCCAGGTCTGTACATCGGAAAAGTCCGGGTCATACTGGCCCTCGGTATCCAGGCTTCCCAGGAGGTATCTGTTTGTTTTATACCGTGCCCCCACCAAAAATGACAGGAGTCCGTTTTTGTTTGTTCCCTCCGCATGCACGCTACCGCCCAGCATACTGGCACTCAGCGATGCGCGGTTTTCGCGGGGTTTTCTGTATTTAATATCCAGGACTGAAGACAATTTATCCCCGTAAGTAGCATCAAACCCCCCTGGAGAAAAAATCACGGAAGAAACCAGATCGGAATTGATAAAGCTCAGACCTTCCTGCTGTCCGGATCGTACAAGAAAGGGTCTGTATATTTGTACATCATTTACATAAACAAGGTTTTCATCAAAATTTCCCCCACGCACATTGTACTGGGAGCTCATTTCATTGTTGGAAGATACACCGGGAAGGGTTTTCAGAATCGCCTCAAAGCTGCCGGTATTGGGCAAAGTTTCAATGGTTTTGGGATTCAGTCGGGTCAGGCCGCCTTTGCGGGCACGCCTGTCTGCCACGGTAGCTGTTGGCAACTGACTAACTTCCAGCTCAAGTACTGCCCTTATTACAACTTTGCTGGAATCTTTAACAGACAAGGCATAATCTCTGTCTTTATATCCCAGGCTACTAATTCGCAGGTAAACGGAGTCTTCCACTGTTACAGTCAGGGAAAATTCTCCATTTTGATTGGCACTTGTTCCGGTGGCTTCGCCGATGACCCGGACATTGGCATACGGCAGGGGTTCATGCATTTCATCAATTACCTGACCACTAACCTCAAGGCTGTGTTGAGCCAAAGCTCCCCCAGTCAATCCCACCATTAAAAGTCCCAGCCAAAGCAAACGTTGCATTACAGTTCTTTTCAGATTACATGAATAGAAACACAAATATGCACAAATTATTGCTTTTTGTTTTTATCCTTTTTATTTTTCTTCAAATCCGGATATTCAATCCGTGTGTGATAGATACTAAGAAGCTTTTCGGTAAAAATACGCTTGGCTTTGGTAATATTCCGAAATGTAATATCAACATTCTCGAACTGTCCTGCCTCTTTTTGTCCGTCGATTACCTGATGCACCATTTTGCGGATATTTGGCTCGGTATAATCCTGGAGTGAACGTGTTGCCGCCTCAACGGCATCCGCCATCATCAGGATTGCATTCTCAATATTTTTTGGCCGGGGTCCGGGATATGAGAATTTCTCTTCATCCGGTTCCTTGTCCGGATATTTATTGACAAAGGAGCGATAAAAATATTCTGCCCGGCTTCTGCCGTGGTGTGTAGTAATGAAGTCAATTACCTGTTCGGGCAGTTTGGCTTTTCTGGCCATTTTCTCCCCTGTGGTAACATGCGAAATAATCAATCTTGCGCTTTCGTCATAGTCGAGGTCATCGTGGGGATTTTTGCCACTTTGATTTTCAACAAAATAATGTGGTGTTGCAGCTTTCCCGATATCGTGATACAGCGCACCTGTTCTGACAAGCAAGGGGTTGCCTCCTATCTCACGGGCCACTGCTTCGGCAAGATTTCCCACCTGTATGGAGTGTTGAAATGTTCCGGGTGCTTTTTCCGCAAGTTGTCTCAACAATGGATTGTTTGTATCGGCCAGCTCCATCAGTGTAACATCGGACACAAAGCCAAATATTTTCTCATATGCATAAATCATGGGCAGGGTAAAAAGCAACAAGGCTGCACTTACACCAAACCATACAAAATCGTTCCAGTTCAGCAATTTGATACCATTTCCGTACAACATCTGCAGCGAAAAATAGGTAAGCGCATAGACCAGCAATACGTAGAAACTGGTCACAAACAATTGCTTTCTTTTTTGAATATTTGTCAGACTGAACACGGCAACAATACCGGCAAACATTTGCAGCAATACAAACTCGAAGCCATTGGGGGCAAGAAAACCTGCCATAAGAATAATGACGAGATGTACAAAGAGGGCTGTCCGGCTGTCGTAAAATGTATTGATTACCATTGGCACAAGTGCAAAGGGGATGATATATACCGACAAGCCGGTAAATCTTGTGATGATAATAACGAGCATCATCATAATAAAGACCTGCAGCAATACAAAGGTAATTTTCCTGGGCGATCGCAGGATTTTGGGCTTAAAGTTCCAAAGGAAAAAATACAATGCCAAAGCCAGAGCTGCATACAACAGGCTGATACCAAATATCAACAAGCCTTTGCGTGTCACATTGGCGGAATTTTCATGTTCGCGTTTCAGGCTGTTGAGGATTTTGTAGGTTTCTCCATCCACAATTCCACCCTCCTGGATAATCAGTTCGCCTTTTTGCACCATACCCCTTGTCAGGGAAATGTCCTCCAGTCTTTCGGCGAGGATTTCATCATTGAGCTCCTCATCATAAATCAGATTCACACGCAGAAATCTGTCTGGTTCCAGATTCTGAGAAAACTCCTGCAGGAGGCTGTCTTCCTGCGTGCTGGCAGCATGAATATCAGGGCCCTTGTTGACAATTTGCTTTGCTTCTTTGATAACAAAGACATCATCACGGGAAACTTCATATGAGCTGCCGTTTTTCAGGATACGTACAGCAGACTGGCTGAAAATACTATCTTCACGCAGTACTCCCGCTTCATAAATACTGTCATAGAGATGTTTATAGCCTTTCATCATTGGATTTTTCAGATGAAAGGGAGCTGAATTCATATCCGGGATATTACCTATCACGGTTTTTATTCTGGTTTTTGACCAGAACTTTTTCCATTCCTTCTCAAAAACCCTTTCAAACTCTGAAAAGGTTTTCTTTTTCACATTGGTGTCTTTTTTGTAATAAGGCCGGAAATTTTTGCGAATGCTGTCGGTTTCCCGGCTAACTTCTTCCTGGGATTTATAGACAGGGAAATCGTAATCTGCAATCAGGTCCTGATGAGTCCAGGGAGCACCCCGCTGAAATTCATATGCAAACTTGCGTTCACGCGGATACATGTACACAATGATACCGTAAACAAGCACAAACAAAAAAATCGTATATAAAATTAAAAATCTCTTCTTTTTTCCTGAGGGTGATTTACTCATTGTCATCTACCTTTCTGTCAGTTTAACATTCTGATGTTGAAAAAAAAACATTCTGATCTGAATTCACACAAATAAAATTGATACTTTCACATTGTAAACAATGCCTGAATTCATCAGGTAAATATAGTATTTTGTTGCCAAATATTGAAATTATTGCATGAAAAAAGGTATTACAGCATTGGGGTTAATTCCGGTTCGTGCCACAGCCAACGAACGCAGCGAACAGGTCACACAATTGATGTTCGGAGAATCATATGAAATTATGCAAAAAAGGGGCAACTGGCTGTACATTCGTTCTTTGGAAGACAATTACGAAGGTTGGATTGATGCATTGATGTCCACGGAAGACAGCAGGGAGGAAATCCCGGAACAGATTGTACTTCAACGCCTCATCAGCACGGTTAAATTTCCCGACGGCAGCACGGGGCTGGTACCGGGCGGGTCGAAAATCCCGAAACCGGACGGGCAGGGCAGGTTTTGGCTCGGCAATAAGCAGTTCACCCTCAAAGACAAGCAGGACACGCCTTGCTCCCACATCACAGAAACCAGTAAAAAATTCCTGAATTCAAGCTACCTCTGGGGTGGCAAAACAGCATTCGGCATTGATTGCTCAGGCTTCACTCAGGTGGTTTTCAGAATGCATAATACAGCAATACCAAGGGATGCTTCACTACAGGCAGAAATCGGAGAAACCATCTGCTTCAGGCATGATGCACGGCCCGGAGATATTGCTTTTTTTGAAAACAACAAAGGTAAAATCATACACACCGGCATTATCCTGGATGAGAAACACATCATCCACGCAAGCGGAAGAGTTCGCATAGATTTGCTTGACCATTCCGGCATTTTTAATACGGAAACAAGAAATTACAGCCATACACTCAGTGTCATAAAGCGCATAGATATTTCATAAATCCATAATTACTTTCTTTCGGAGGCATGAATTACGATTGTATTCTGCATTGTTTTTATTAACTTGCAAACAAAAGGTCTTAAGGATGAGAAGACAAAAAACACAAAGTTTATCTGATGTGATTCGTTCATTCAAGTCACAGTACCGACTGGAAAATGACCTGGACAAGCTACATGCACGAAAAGCCTGGGTTGAAGCTGTGGGCCCCAGTGCTGCCAGGCACACCACCAAACTGTATTTTCGCGGAAATATATTGTATGCCCACATCAGTTCCTCAGTATTACGCTATGAGCTGAATGCACAGAGGAAAACGCTGAAAAACCGCATCAATGAAAGCCTTGGCAGGGAAATTGTCGGCGATGTCATTCTCAAATAGCCGAATTGCAGCATACACAGAAGACCGTCACCAATTTAGGTTAAGATTACCATACCAAACAGACTGAAGTCATTTGCAAATCAGCATGTAGCATCTTATCTTTGCTGATTAACATATCATTCCCCAAATGGAAAACACTATTTCAGAAAAACTGGTTGAAGAGGTCAAGGCGAAGATTACATCAGCCGGCAGGATCACCATCATTATGCATCACAACCCTGATGGTGATGCACTGGGAGCATCACAGGGCATGTACTTACTTCTGAAAAAGCTGAAAAAAGATGTACGGGTGATTGCACCCAATGCTTATCCCGATTTTCTGAAATGGATGAAAGACCAGCATGAGGTGATGATAGGCAGCGAAAACAAACAGGCGGCAATCAATCGCCTGAAAGAAACAGATTTTCTGATGCTTTTGGATTTCAATGTACTAAACCGTACTGACTGGCTTGAGCCGGAAATCAGGAAATTGCACTGTCCGGTTCTGTTGATTGACCACCATCCAAATCCCGAGAGTTTCCCCACCTACATTCTTTCAGAAACAGCAGTAAGCAGCACTTCAGAGCTGGTATACAGTTTCATCATTGCATGCGGCTGGCACAAGCATCTTGACAAAGACACCGGAGAATGCCTGTATGCCGGTATTATGACAGATACGGGTGGGTTCAGCCACAATTCATCAAGGCCGGAAACCTTTGAAACAGTAGCCGACTTGCTCAGGATCGGGATTGATAAAGACACAATACATGCAAGTGTTTACAACAATTACTCCTATGACAGGATGCGCTTCCTTGGACATGCACTAAAAGACAAAATGACGTGGCTGCCAGCCTATAAAACCGCATATATTGTCTTAACAAAGGAAGAGCAGGAAAGATTTAATTACATGGCTGGTGATACTGAAGGCTTTGTTAACTATCCACTATCAATTAAGGGCACTGTTTTCGCAGCTTTTTTTCTTGAAAAGGACGATTACGTCAAGATATCCTTCCGTTCCACAGGTAATTTTCCTGCAAATGAGGTATCAGCCAGGCATTTTAACGGCGGAGGGCATGTCAATGCCGCGGGTGGAGAATCTTACCTGAGCATACAAGAAACTGTCAAAAAATTCGTTGATATATTGTCAGAATATTCAGAAAAAATTGAAAAAGAATGAAAAGACTCATACTCATACTCATCCCGCTTAGCATCATGTTATCATCGTTTTCCTGCCAGCGCAACAACCAGCCCGAGCAAAAAAGCATGAATGAAATAAAAGAAGAGTACAAAACCCCCATGATGGAATGGAATCAGAGAAAAATCAGGGATCAGGATTTACGCATCCGCGGATATATTGACCGCCACAACTGGGATATGACCCGCACAGGCACAGGGCTTTACTATGAAGTTTACCAGGAAGGTGACGGTCCCCGCACTGATACCGGCAAGATTGCCATTATCAGGTATGATTTGGATCTTCTCGACGGCACCGACTGCTATACATCCGACAGTACAGGCCCCAAATCACTAAAGATGGGCAGGGCTGAAATAGAAACCGGCCTGGAAGAAGCTCTGTTTTTGATGCGTGTCGGCGATAAAGCAAGATTGATCATACCTCCCCACCTGGGCTATGGTATGCCCGGTGATGGTGATAAAATCCCCAGCGATGCTACTTTGGTTTACCACATAGAATTAACAGATTTAGAAGATTAGCATATGATAAAAAAAGCATTAATGACCGCAGCAGTGGCAAGCTTGCTGCTGAGTGCCTGCAATCAGGGAAATGACAATGGATTTGAGCAGGCCGATAATGGACTGAAGTACAAATTTCATAAAAAAAACAGCCAGCAGGAACGTCCTGCCCGCGGTGATGTTGTCATTATATCCATGACATATGAAACGGCTGATGGTGATGTACTGTTTACTACCAGCGGGATGGAGCGCACCTATATGCAAACCGTCAAAAGCCCGACACACACCGGTGGCAGCTTTGAAGAAGCCCTGGCTATGATGCATGTGGGAGACAGTGCAACATTCAAAATCAACGCCCATGATTTCCTGAAATTCAGTATGCAGCAGGAAAACCTTCCGGAAAACATTGATCCTGAAAGTGACATCAGGGTACATGTCAAATTGCAGAATATTCTTAAAAAAGATGATTTTGGAAATCAGATCGTGGAAAACCTGCACGTTTCGGAAGAAAAAGAAATGGAATTGCTTGAAAATTATCTGGAACTAACCAACACCACAAGCAAGGCAGACAGCTCAGGTTTATACGTAATCAGCCTTACAGAAGGCACAGGCAAAATGCCTGAACCGGGAGATGAAGTGACAGTACATTATACAGGCACATACATCAGTGGCGAACCTTTTGACAGCTCGCTTGGCAAACAGCCCTTCACATTTATCATTGGCGAAGGCTCTGTTATCAAAGGCTGGGAGCTTGGTCTGCAACAAATTAAAGAAGGCGGAAAAGCCAGGCTGATTATTCCCTCAAAACTTGCATACGGAAAAAATGGCAAGGGAGATATTCTACCTTATTCCACACTCATATTTGAAATCGAATTGATTGATGTCAGTAAATAAGCGGACAATACAAATATCCGGACTTGCTGTTTTACTCATGTTCAGCATAGCCTGCAAAAACAGTAGCAGGTATGATGCAGAGAAAAGTCTGTCCGAGAAAGACAGTATTAAAACACCCCCTACAGACAGTCTCAGCATAAAATCAGACAGCACGGAAAAAAATGAGGCGGATGATTCATCTAAGCGCTTTTTCCGCACGCTCAAAAACGGGATAAGGATGCATGTGCATGACTATCATCCGGAAAACCCTTATCCGGAATTTGGTGATGTACTTCAAATGTCCATGGACTATTATCACAAAGACAGTCTTCTTTTTACCACCGGTGAAGTTCCCGGGGCTTTTAAAATGCAGATGATAAAACCACGGTATCCCGGGAGCATTTATTATGGTCTGCTGCAATTGCATGAAAAGGACAGTGCAGAATTCATTCTTGAAGCTGCCGGATTTTTCAGATATACCCGTGAACTCGTCAGGCTACCTGATTTTATTGAAAAAGGCGACTCCCTCAGGTTTTTTGTAAAGATCGATAAAATCATTCCTGCAGATGTTTATCAGTCTGAACAGGAGCTAAAAATCAAGGATAAGCGCAAAAAGGAACAGAGTGACATCAGAAAGTATATTCTCAATCATGATCTTGAACCCGACTTATTGCAAGGCGGAATATACAGGCAAATTCACCTGCAGGGAGAAGGTGAGAAAATCACACCGCATTCCAGGGTAAGTATTCATTACATTGGTCTTTTTGTTGATGATGTGCCTTTTTCTGATACCAAAAAAGATGGCAGGCCATTCACTTTCAACATGTCTGAGGAACAGGTTATTCCCGGCTTAGAAACAGGACTTGCAGATGTAAGGGAAGGAAGCAAACTCACCCTCATCATTCCCTTTGATCAGGCCTACGGACAATACAAAGAAGGTCCGGTTCCACCTTATGCTACTTTGGTTTTTAATATTGAGGTATTGGATGTCCGGGAGAATAAGCCTGCAGAGAATTAATCACAAAACAAAGGCAAGAGTACCACAAAGCGCGCGCCATCAGTATAGGTATAATCCAATGAGATGTCCCCGTGCATTGCCTGTGTAGCGAGTTTACAGAAATGCAATCCCAGACCATATGAATCAGAAGTATCAGAGGTACTCACACCTGACTGGAACAATTTGTCGGCAATTTCCTTTTTGATGCCCGGACCATTATCTTCTATGCTGATCTCCAAAGCCTGAAACAGGTTAAACTCCGATCTGTTGATCTCAATATTGATCTCGCCACCGGATCGGGAATATTTCACCGCATTATCAATCAGATTTAGCAAAACGCGCTGTAACAATGCTTCATCAAAGCAAGCATGCACCCTGGTATTTTGCCGTATATTGATACTGACACCCCTCTTGTCAGCTGCCCACTTTATTTGCGACACTGCTTCTATGATAGAACTATACGGCAATTTATGCTGCAAATTAATTGTCATTTTGTTGTTGCGCATTTTATGAACATCCAGCAGATTCAATATCAATTGCTGCATTTTATGAGCTGAATTACAAACTACCGGCCTGATTTCTTCGTCTGTGATGTCGGAAACTTCTGTCAATTGAAGGATTGCCCCGATTGGTGCTTTCATGTCGTGCACAATCATTCGAATGGTTTGATCCTGAAATTCCTGCAACTCTTTCAGCTCCTGATTGCTTTTCTGCAACCTTTGGCTTTCTGCTTTCAGGGCCTGATGCTTTTCTGTCAGCTCATTGGTTCTTGCCAGAACTACTTTTTCAAGATTCTGATTCACATCTTCCAGAGAATTGGCAAGCTCTTTGTTTTTTTTATAAACATACACGGATTCATTGGCAAGATATGCTGCCTGCATCAAGACAAAAAATAAAGCACCAATGTGGGCAACAAAGGCTGTGTGAATTATCTCCAGGGAATACATGGCATCATTGAGAAAACCGACAAATCCGGGTATAACAGATATCATTAATAAAACCATGCCCCGCCTTTTTCGGAATATGGCCAGGCCGATGACATGAAATATGATATACACCAGAGAAACCAGAGCAATGATCAGAAATATCAAATTCATGGAGGTGAAAACATGCACTGGTGTGAATAGAATTATCAGCAGAATCACGGATAATAAACCCAGGAGCGTGTACAATCCACTTTTCACATTTTCCCGGGGCAAAATTCTGTTGAAAAATAATAAAAGACAGATAAGTAAAGAAAATGTAGCAAAGTAACTCAGGCGGTAAAGGGATTCAAAACCCATTTCCGGGAAAGCAAATCTAATCAGAGTTTCTTCAGTAATCAGACTTCTGATCAGGACAAAAAAGACAAACAAAGAAAAGTACAAATACGATCGGTGATCTTTTTTGAGAAGGTACATCATAAGATGATAAATCATCATCATCAGAAATACGCCGGCAAACAGCATATTCCAAAAGATGGTTTTATGATAATCCTTAGCCACTTTTTCTTTAACACCAAATTCAAGAATATCCCACATGCCTCCAAGGTGATGGGTATAATTTGATATATGGAAGAGGATATCGTAATAATACTGTCCGTCACCGGACATCCGGAGTTCAGGAAGACGGGCAATTTTCATTTCATATTCCGGAATCTCATCATCGGGATTATCGGCTAGTCTGCCAACCCCGGTAAGTTCCTTACCATTCACAAAACATGTCCATGCTGAACTTTGTGAACGGATTTTCAGGCTGTAATCTTTTCGTTTTTCAGGCACATACAATCGCAGATAATAGCTGGCATACCCAAAGCGGCTGTAATTCCTGCCATCTGCATTTTTCATGTTCCATGCAGAAGGCACAGTCATATATGCATCAGGAGGCGGCATTTCCGGTTTACCACAAATCTCTGGGGACACAAATTCCTGCCAGTAAAATGCCCATTTGCCATTTAGCACAAGAATATTGTCCTCGAGGGACTTCTCCTCTATACGTATGCTTGCCTTTTCAGAAACAGGTTCAGCAAATACAAAATAAGCCTGAAACAACAAACATATGGTGATAACGAGATTTTGTATTGACTTTATTTTCATACTACGTTGCTAAAGTAGTATAAAATATTTTTACTTCACAATAATATTACAATTAACTGCAAAAGTACACCTTAAAACTTGAAATAAGGCAATCTCATATCAATAAAACCCAAATTACAGCCGGCTTTCAAGCAACTTCTTCACTCTGTCCGGACTCAGATTTTCTCTTTCACCAAGGGCATCAAATCCAGGTCTTTTGCTAAATCTTTTTTCAATTTCAAGAATGGTATCCGGACCAACACCGTGCTCAGACAAACGTGTTTTCATGCCCAGGCTCCGGAAAAAGTTTTCAGTTTTATCAATGGCATCTTTGATGGTGGTATCATCATTTTCACCACAACAGTCATTCCACACCCTGTTGGCATACTGCAGGATTTTTTCTGATTTCTCATGCCGCATTTCCTGCATCACACCGGGCAATACAATTGCAAGGGTTTCAGCATGATCTATGCCATGCAGGGCGGTAAGTTCATGTCCGATCATATGTGTTGACCAGTCTTCCGGCATACCAACTTTCAGGATACCATTGAGTGCGACGGTAGCTTCCCACATCAGGTTGGCAGCATGCTTATAATTCTTTTGATTCTTCATTATAGCCGGTCCGGTTTCCAGCAGGGACTGCAAAACACCTTCCGCCCATCTGTCCTGAATTTTGGCATCCACAGGGTAGGTAAGGTATTGTTCTATGGTATGTACAAAGGCATCCACAATGCCATTGCGTACTTGTCGCCCGGGCAGGCTGTAAACTACCTCAGGGTCCAGAACAGAAAATTCCGGGAACAAACGTGGATGGCCAAACGGGAGTTTTTCTTTCCTGCTTTTTCTGCTGATAACAGCATTGGCATTCATTTCAGAACCGGTTGCCGGCAGGGTAAGCACTGTACCAAGCGGGAGGGCTTTTTTTACTTTTTCTCCCTGACTCAGCAGATGCCAGGGATCCTCACCCTGGTATTTTGCTGCGGCAGCGATAAACTTTGTTCCGTCAATTACTGAACCACCACCAACAGCAAGCAGGAAATCTGTATTCTCCTTCTTTATTTGTTCCACAGCTTTCATCAAGGTTTCGTATTCCGGATTGGCCTCAATTCCACCGAATTCGCTCACATCATGTCCTTTCAAAGCTTCTTTCACCTGATCGTAAATTCCGTTCTTTTTGATAGATCCTCCACCATATAGCATCATAACTTTGGCATTTTCCGGGATTTCATCACTTACTTTCGCAATTTTTCCTTTACCAAATATGATTTTTACAGGATTATAAAATGTAAAATTTTCCATTGTTTTTTTTGAATTGTTTACCAATGATACAACAGGAAACTAAATTTGTTTAGTTCCCGCTCAGAAAATCAGGATACCCTTATCACTTCTGAAACGGCAGTTCGAGTTTATTTCGCTTTTTTGCTCTTATCATCAGCCAGATACCAACCAGGACAAAAGGGATACTTAACAACTGTCCCATCAGTAAGGGAAAATCCCAGGAACCCGTTTCCACTTGTACTGTTTTGGTGAATTCTATAAAAAAGCGAAATGCAAACACACCGACAAAGAAAAATCCGCTTATCAGGCCTTCCCTCCTGCCCCAGTCTTTTTTGTAATAAAGGCTGAGCATAGCAGCAAAAATCAGCAGATAAAAAATTGCCTCATAGAGTTGCGTAGGATGTCTTGGCAACATATCCACTCTGTGAAACACAAAAGCCCAGGGCACTTCTGTTGGTATACCCACGATTTCGTGATTGATGAGGTTTCCAATACGGACAAAACCGCCGGCAAGAGCTGCAATAATAGCCAACCTGTCAATGATATAGAGAAAACTCAGTTTTTTGTGCCTGAGATGGAACAACCAAACAGCAATGAGAATACCGGCGGCACCACCATGACTTGCCAGGCCACCTTCCCAGACTTTAAGAATTTCAACCGGATTGCTGAGATAGTAATCCGGATTATAAAACAGACAGTGTCCAAGGCGAAGACCAATGACAACACCGGCGATCACGGCGATGGCAAGGCGATCGACCAAATCCTGTTTCAGACCTTCTTTTTTTGCAATCCGGCTGAAAATCAGATATCCCAGCAAAAAACCTGTGGCCAGCAAAATGCCATACCACCTGACCCCTCTGGCTCCAAGCTGGAAGGCCACGGGATCTACTGTCCATTCAATAGATGCAAACATAGTTCAGTCAGTTTAATTATGATTACTAAATGGTTTCCCTTTTTTTGTATTATGTGTGAGGCAACCACCATTACCAATGGTCGCTGCGGTTTCAATCAATGCCAAATGAGAATAAGCCTGTGGAAAATTTCCCAGCAAACGTTTGGATTCAAAATCAATATCTTCACTAAACAAGCCCAGGTGATTTGAGTATCCAAGTACGGTTTCAAACATATCCCTTGCCTTGTCTTTTTCACCAATGCGATGCAATGCCGTAATAAGCCAGAAAGTGCAAATGGTAAATGATGATTTGGGCACACCATAATCATCATGTGTCCTGTATCTGTACATCAGCCCGTTTTTGGTAAGCTCCTTCTCAGTGGCACGCACTGTGGATTTAAATTTCTCATCCTTTGCATCCAAAAAGCCGTAGGATTCCATCAAAAGATTGGCAGCATCCAGTTCAGATGATCCATATGATTGGGTAAATGCCTGTTTTTCTTCATTCCAGGCATGCTTAAAAATATCCTCTCTGATTTCTTCTCGCAGCTCTGTCCATTCTTTGACATAAGCACCCATTTCAATCATCCGGGCAATTTTCACTCCCCTGTCCACAGCTACCCAGCACAAGACCTTGGAAAAGGTAAAATGTTTGTTGTCTTTTCTGATTTCCCATATGCCACGATCCGGTTCCCGCCAGGTTTTTTTCACCACTTTCACAGTGCTTCGGGTTATTGTCCAGAGTTCTTCAGAATTGGCCAATGTCACATCGAACAGCTTGAATAACTGATAAATAACATCTACCAGCACGCCAAAAATATCATTTTGCTTTTGCTTGTATGCTGCATTGCCGATTCTCACAGGTTTAGATCCCCCGTATCCGTCAAGGTGACCCAGGATTTTTTCTGACAGCTTTTTCTCCCCGTTGATGCCGTACATAATTTGCAATGGTTCATCTTTCACCGGCACCAGCTTTATGATATAATTCAGGTATCGTCTGGCTACATTGTAGTGGCCCAGACTTGACAGAACCTTAATTGTCATGGAAGCATCCCGGATCCAGCAATACCTGTAATCCCAGTTTCTCTCCTCTCCAAGAGTTTCAGGCAGAGAAGTTGTAACGGCTGCAAGAATAGCACCACTGGGATTGTAGCTCAAAAGTTTTAACAACAATGCCGAACGCATTACTTCATCCTGATATTCCGGGAATTCATTGGTACGCTCTGCCCAGTTGAGCCAGTAAACTTTCGTCCTCTCCATCTTCAGGTGAGCCCGTGTGACATCTTGTTTCTGCAATTTCTGATGGTATGAAATCAAAATAAAACCGTCTTGTTCAAGCTTTATCTTATCACCCCGGAGGATAGCTTCCTTATTAAAATCAGAATAAAGATACATGGAATCATACTCACCCAATTGAGAATGAGACTTCAGATAATCGTGGTGGACTTCATTTTTGGTTTCATACTGCGCATAAACCATTTTTGGATTGTAATGAATTCTGAATTCCGGATTTCCCCTGACCAACCTAAAATATCTTATCACATCAGGCGGTGCATAATAATCACTTTCGCCTTCTTTATACCGTGGCATAAAGTCAATGACTTCAAATGTATTATCCACGCTTGTGAAACGTGTCACCAGTAAATTTGTACGAGGGATATACGCCTGTTCAATTTCATAGGCGCCGGAAGGTATAATTCCAAATTCACCGCCAATTTCCTTATCCAGAATTTTCGCAAAAACAGAGGAGCTGTCAAATTTTGGCAAACACAGCCATTCGATAGAGCCTTCTTTAGAAATCAATGCCGCAGAACGACAATTGCCAATCACACCGTAATTCAGATTTTCCATGAATCTTTTTTAAAACCTTTATAGAATTCTCTTTGTTAGTTGCAAAAATATTGGTATTTTATCAAAAAACTAATTCAATATGGGAAGAATTATTATAATCTCCAACAGGCTACCGGTAAGTTTGGATTTTGAAGACGACAAAGTAACTGCAAAACAGGGCATTGGAGGTCTTGCTACTGGCATGAAATCAGTACATGAAAACAATGACAGCCTATGGTTTGGATGGCCGAGATATATGCCCGATGAATTAAGTCCGGAAAAATTAAAGGAAACCGAACAGGTTTTATCAGACAACAAATGTGCCCCGGTGTATCTTACTGAGGAAGATATTGACAATTACTATTACGGATTCAGCAATCGCACAATCTGGCCACTGTTTCATTATTTCATGCAGTATACTGAATACAAAACGGAATTCTGGGAGTCGTATGTAAGAGTAAATCAGATATTTGCAGATACCATTGCAAGTCAACTGACTGAAGATGATGTTGTCTGGATACATGATTATCATCTGATGCTTTTGCCGGAGATGTTGCGGGAAAAACTGCCAAATCTGGGTATAGGATTTTTTCTCCACATACCTTTCCCATCCTATGAAGTTTTCAGATTGCTGCCATGGCGTGATGAGCTTATCCGGGGTATGCTGGGTTCCGATCTCATCGGCTTTCACACCTACGATTATGAACGACATTTCAGATCATGTGCACATCGCCTGCTTGGATATGATGCCGATTTCAATTTCATCAAACTAAAAACACGGGAAATCAAGCTGGATGTTTTTCCAATGGGCATAGATTACTCGTATTTTGAAGATGCAGCCAATGAAAAGCGCAACAGGTCTGTTAAAGATAAAACGGATATTCAGCGAGATATTGACATGTATTTTCTGAGCACTCCGGGCCGCAAACTGGTGCTGTCAATTGACAGGCTGGATTACAGTAAAGGCATCCCCAACCGCCTGCTTGGATTTGAAAAATTTCTTGAAAAATATCCTGAACACAGAGGAACGGTTACCCTGCTAATGCTAGCCACCCCAACCAGAAGCAACGTCCCTCAATACAAAAAGATGAAACGGGAGGTTGACGAACTGGTAGGCCGCATCAATGGAAAATACGGCAGCATCAACTGGACACCGATATGGTATTTTTACCGTAGTATGCCACTGGACAAGCTGATTGAGCTCTACCTTGCCAGCGATGTTGCATTGCTTACTCCGGTCAGAGACGGGATGAATCTGGTGGCAAAAGAATATCTGGCCTCAAAGCCGGACAATAAGGGGGTACTCATTTTATCTGAGATGGCCGGTTCCGCCAAGGAAATGAGTGAAGCTCTCATCATCAACCCAAACAATATGGACCAGATCGCTGACAAGCTGAACCAGGCCTTGCTGATGTCAGTAGAAGAACAAAAAGAAAGAAATGTGGCTTTGAAAGACAGGCTCAAACGATACAATGTCAAAAAATGGGCAACTGATTTTATGAACGCACTATATGAGCAAAGTAAAACCAAAGCCATATATAAGCCCAAAAAAATGGACATGGTTCAGGATAAAGTGGTATCAGCATATAATGATGCGCAAAAACGAATTCTATTTTTGGATTATGACGGCACCCTGGTACACTTTAAAAAAGACCCGCAAAAAGCTTCTCCGGATGATGAATTATACGCTATACTGAAAAAACTTTCAGATGATCCGAAAAATGAACTTGTCATCATCTCCGGCAGAGATAAGAAAACACTTGATCAATGGTTTGGTAAGGAAAACATCAGGCTGATTGCTGAGCATGGTGTATGGGTTTTCGAGGATGGCAAATGGCAAATGCTGGAAAAAATGAACAATGAATGGAAAGAAATTTTCAGACCTGTCATACAATGGTATGTGGACAGAACTCCCGGTAGCCTGTACGAAGAAAAGAACTATTCACTGGTCTGGCATTACCGCAATACAGATCCAGAACTGGGGAAAAACCGTGCCATTGAGCTTAAAGATGAAATTACCAGCATGATTGCCAATCATAATCTGGAAATTATGGAAGGCAATAAGGTATTGGAATTGAAAACCAGTGGCATAAATAAGGGACGTGCCGCCCTGCACCATATGTCAGGAAAATCACATGATTTCATAATGGCCATTGGTGATGACTGGACAGATGAATTTTTGTTTAAGGAATTGCCGTCCGATGCACACACAATCAAGGTTGGCTCAATAGATACCATTGCGCGATATTTGATAGATGGTGTAGATGAAGTACGTAATTTCCTCGCAAAACTTAAGAAGTAATTGTTAGATTTGCAGCATGCAAAGCAATCACATACCGCTTGCTGAAAGATTACGGCCACGTAAGCCTGAAGATATTTTCGGTCAGGAACACCTGACCGGAGAAGATGCACCCATACGCAGGGCTATGGAGAGCGGCAACATTCCTTCCATGATTTTATGGGGACCGCCCGGCGTAGGTAAAACCAGCCTTGCCCGCATGCTTAGCGGAGAAAATCGGGCCTTCTACACATTGAGTGCAGTCAATTCCGGTGTAAAAGATGTACGGGAAACCATCAAAAAGGCGGAATCCAACAGAATGTTTAATCCCAGACCGCCGGTTCTGTTTATTGATGAAATACACCGTTTTAGCAAGTCCCAGCAAGATTCTCTGCTGGCTGCTGTAGAAAACGGAACCTTTGTTCTGATCGGAGCTACTACGGAAAATCCAAGTTTTGAGGTCATTACCCCTCTTTTATCCAGAGCCCAGGTATTTGTTCTTAAGCCTCTGGATGAAAAAGCACTTGATAATTTACTTGCGCGTGCTCTCGCTGAAGATAAAAAACTGGCAGAGCGCAAACCCGACATCAGAGAAAAAGAAGCATTGTTCCGCTTTTCGGGCGGGGATGCCAGAAAGCTGCTCAATATTCTGGAAATCATCATGAATGCCAGTGATGAAACACCGCTTGTTATTGACAATGCTGTTGTGGAGAAACGTTTGCAGGAAAATATTGCCACCTACGACAAAGCTGGTGAACAGCACTATGACATTATTTCTGCTTTCATCAAATCAGTGCGTGGCTCCGACCCGGATGCAGCAGTTTACTGGCTTGCCCGCATGCTGGAAGGTGGTGAAAAACCAGAGTTTATTGCACGCCGCCTTATCATACTTGCTGCCGAAGACATCGGGCTGGCCAATCCAAATGCTTTGGGCATTGCCAATGCCACTTTCGACGCCATACATAAAATCGGCATGCCTGAAGCCCGCATTGTGCTTTCCGAGTGTAGTATTTACCTGGCTGCATCGGCCAAAAGCAATACAGCATATCTTGCCATTGACAAAGCCCTGGCAGAAGTACGGCAAAATCCTCAGCCATCGGTTCCGCTGCACCTGCGCAATGCTCCGACCAAATTAATGAAGCAACTCAATTACGGAAGAGATTATCAATACCCCCACGATTTCCCGGGGAACTACGTTAAACAAAAGTATTTACCAGATGAACTCGGGAAAATGCAGTTTTACGAGCCTGGTGATAATCATACAGAAAAGAAAATCAGAGAAAAAATGCAGGGACAAAAAGGGAAATAATTCTTTTTCGTGATTTTCCTTCTGTTTATCAAACAACTCACGTATCCTTGTCCAAAAAATTAAAGCAATGCCAAATACAGACATCTCCGGCACATATCTTGCAACAACAAGATGTAGAAGGCAGACCAGACACCGGCAATCTACGGTGACAAAAACACATCTTAAAACCAAACAAAAACCAAATCACCATGCGTCTGCCTTCTTTTTTCTTTCTTAACAAATACTTATATCGTATTTTTGTTTGTCTAATAATCAATAAGCAGCAAACACATCATGAATACGCTGAGTAAAAAAATCATCAGTCTGGCAGAACCCGTAAGCATCCGCCGTATACTGCTTTTTACCATAATATTTATTTTCACAGAGTTGGTTTTCAGTATGCTAATAATTCCTGCCGTAAAGGCCAGCAGTGGAGGCTATGGTATCCTGGACAGTCTTTTCATGGCTGACAAAGCCCATTACCGGTCTCTGATGAATGCATATACCTCCGAAACACGTCTGCTGCATTATGTAAGCAGCAGCCTGGACATGCTGTTTCCACTGATATATGGTGGTTTGATGGCAATGCTCCTCATCAGGTGTGTCGGGAATAAGCGATGGCTATCCCCCGCTCTGCTGCTTGTATTAATTGCTGTTGTAGCCGATTATCTTGAAAATGCAGGGATTCTGTTCTTCATATCTATGCACAGGGAGGCCGGTGAAGGAGTAATCAGTTATTTACAGATTACATCAAATTTAAAATTCATTTTCCTGGGATTCAGCATACTGATTACCGGCTTTGCCATTGGGCGATCTCTGTTCTCACAAAAGAAAAAAGGGGTGAAACAATAGTCCCAGCCCCCCTTAAAACATGAATTGTAATTGTAGTTGTTGTAGATGAAACGTAAAAATAGGGAAAATGTCCCATGGAAAATCAAAGATGTGATATAATGGTCGGATTTGTGACTAAAGGGTATGTATCTGCATCCTGCTCCAGTGAAGAGATACAGACTAATCAGGAAAAATCTGGCGGAATGGCTTGTAGAGTTCCCTCCGGATAGGAATTTCGGTTAAATCATTGAGAACAACACTTGCTTTTTTGGAATTCCCTTTCACTTTTTGAATTTGATTCTTATTAATCAGGTAAGATTTGTGTACCCGGAGGATATCATCATGCTTTTTTAGTTGTTCTTCGATATTGGAAAGACTTTGGCGCAGCATTTTTTTATGCATCACATCACTGTCCGGATTTTTCATATAGATTTCCACATAATTTCCTTTTGCAAACACGTACATAAAGTTTTTTTGTGTACTACAAAAGGTTTCTTCTTTGTTCTGTCCTCTCACACAAATCATTTCATCCTTTTGCCCCTTGCCGGGTTTGACAGAATCATGTATGAATTCACTACCTGCGCTGCCGGCAACTGTTTTAATCATGTCGGATTTAATCAGTACGGTCTGGAAAAATTTCAGGACAAGAGCTGTTGAACCGGCCACTTCAAATCCTACAAGTAAAAATCTAAAGAAACTGACTTCATAAATATGATTCATCTGAAAAATGTAAGTCAGACCAAAACTCCGATAAAGATAGTTTAGCACTGTGATAATAATGACAACAGAAATTCCCCACAGCAATTCTTTCCAGACCGGCCAGAAAACAGCTTTTCCCGGCATCAGGATATGACCGAGATAGAACCCTCCCCCCATGATAACTCCATATCCTACAGCAAGATAATATTTAACGGATGTCGGGTAAAAGGCAAAGCCATATGGTTCAAAACGAATATCTATAAAGATATGGGATAAACATGCAAAGAGTGCGGTAAGGAAAATATTGCCAAGTGAAAAGCCTTTTACCGTTTGTACTTTAAGCAATTGATTCAAATCAGAATCAGCAAAAGACTTTTCATTAGGAAATTTGAATACTACAGCCATACTACACAAAATCGTTCTTTACACAAATCATTCTTTACACAAATATAATAAGTAATATGTAAATAAAACAATTTTCAGCCATTCAAGTGAAATAAAACTCACTCATAGCGGCGATTCAGGTAATTTGGGGAATCAATAGCTTTCCTTTATACCAAAAAATATTACATTTGCTTTATGGACCCTTTATGGATTGGCATTGCTTTTATATTTGGATTTTTGACCAAACGGGGAGGACTTCCTCCTATGCTGGGTTATCTGATCGCCGGTTTTGGACTCGCTTACATTGGAGCTGAAAGTGGCCCGGTGATTGAAGAAATTTCAGATCTGGGTATCATGTTATTACTTTTCACCATAGGTTTGAAATTGAAACCGAAAAACTTATTCCATCCTGAAGTATGGGCCGGGACAAGCATTCAAATGATTTTAAGCAGTTTATTGATTTTTGCCGGAGTTTATTTACTGAGCCTGACAGGCTTGAGAACATTTGCAGAACTGGACTGGAGTTCTGCTGCCATCATCGCTTTTGCCATGAGTTTTTCTTCCACAGTTTTTGCCGTAAAAGTACTGGAGGAAAAAGGAGAAGTTACCGCCCTTCATGGAAAAACATCCATAGGAATGCTAATTATGCAGGACATTTTTGCTGTTCTGTTTCTCGTATTTGCTGCAGGGGAATTGCCAAATATATACGCGATTGGTTTGCCGGTGGCTTTGCTGCTGCTGCGACCTGTACTTTTCTACATTCTCAAACACGCAGGCCACGGGGAACTACTGATTCTTTTTGGCTTTTTTGCTGCTGTAGTAGTGGGCGGCGAATTGTTTACTATCGTTGGCTTAAAAGCCGATCTGGGTGCTTTGGTTGCCGGAATGCTCATTGCAGGCCATCCAAAATCAGAAGAAATGTCAAAAGACCTGCTCAAGTTCAAAGATATTTTTCTGATCGGTTTTTTTCTGTCCATCGGGATGTCATCTCAAATCACATGGATAGTTCTGGTATCTTCCCTGATAGTCATCACTGCAATTGTGGTCAAGGTACCGGTGTACTTTTTTGTGCTGACACGATTTAAACTCAGGGCAAGAACAGCTTTTTTATCCTCATTAACGCTGGCAAATTTCAGCGAATTTGGATTAATTGTCGCTGCAGTGGGTGTATCTTCCAATAGAATACCTGAAGAATGGCTGACGATAATAGCCCTGGCTCTGACTTTCAGTTTTATCCTGGCAGCACCCTTCAATGCCCGTTCATACAAACTGATATCACGTTTTCATCATAAGCTTGTCCGGTTTCAGAGGAAAAAACGCCTATCCTACGATCGCACCTATGATATCGGAGATGCAGAAATTCTTATTTTTGGCATGGGCAACTTTGGAACATCTACCTATGATGTTTTAATAAAAACTTACGGCAGAAAAGTACTGGGTCTGGATTATGACGAAGAAAGGGTACAACATCACAGGAAAGCCGGGCGTCAGGTGATACATGACGACGCCACTGATATGGACTTCTGGGAGCGAATTAACATCAATCGTTTACAGTCAAAACAGGTGCAACTGATAATGCTATGCATGGGTGATCATCAATCCAACATGTATGCGATTGAAAGACTCAAACGTATTAATTTCAACGGGATGATTGCGGCAACAGGCTTGTATGATGATGAAGTACAGGAGCTCAAAGAAAATGGTGTACAATCCGCATACAATATCAAATCTGAAGCCGGAGCAGGCTTTGCTGATCACGTTTGTCAAACGCTCTGCTCCATCAATCCCGATGAAAACAATCAGAAATATACACATATACATTCAGAATAGGTAATCATTATCCATACAGCAGTGACTTGATACATGCATGTCAGGATTGGAGCGATCGTGAAATTCCCTGGATTAATCTCTAATCACCCAGATAAGAATGGACAGACGAAGCAATACAAAACAGAAAGGCAGGATGAGCTGCCTCATCCTGCCTTCTGATTTTGGAATTTGAGAAATATTATTGCTTAATAATCTTATGGTTATACAACTTCCTGTCTGTTTGTATCCGGTAGAAATAAACTCCCGGCACAAAATTACTCATATCAAAATCAAGCTTAATTTCTCCATCGGAATTGATGGATTCTCTGATTATCTGCTGACCCTGTGAATTGAATACCCTGACCTCAACCGCACCACGATATCCTTGTAACTCCAGGTTTACTGTTGATGAGGTTGGATTTGGATAAAGGCTCATGCTCATATTATTGTCTTCATCAACAAAAATACAAACCTGTGCATCCACTATCAGTGTGTCTGTCACATAACAACCTGAATTTCCAACAGTGACAAGCATGGTATCAATCATTTCTTCAGTATAGGTATGACTGTAGGTCTGTCCGGTACTGCCATCAGGCCAGATGATATCATCATAAGTTTCAGACAGCGTATATTCAAATGGTTCATCCACACAAGTTGTGATCGCAGTATCCGGCAGGTTAATGACCGGCATAGGATTCACAAACAATTGCATGGTATCAGTTGCTTCACAACCAAACTCATTTGCTACAAGAAGAGTATAAAATCCAGCATCTGATACTTCGATACTTTGTGTAGTTTCACCCGTGGACCATGTATAGCTGTCATAACCAGCTCCGGCATCCAGGATCATACTTTCATCTTCACAAATGCTTTGATCACCACCGAGGTCAACATCCGGCAATTCGTGGAAATCGACAAGAATATCATCACTTCCCTGGCAACCGTTTACATCAGATACTGTAACACCATAAGAAGCATCTGCCGTTAGATCAACTGTCTGGGTAGTTTCTCCGCCTGTCCAGATGTAATCGGCAAATGCACCGGCATCCAGTGTAACTGTTTCACCATTACATGCGTCAATGTCTGCACCAAGATCAACCACCGGGTTATCATATACCGTAATGGTCATTGTTTCACTATCTGAACCATCAGCATTTGAAGCGCTGAGCTCTACGGTGTAGGTGCCCGGATCAGTGAAAGTATTTGTCGGATTTTGATCAGACGATGTACTTCCATCAGCAAAGTCCCAGCTCCAGCTTACCGGATTGTTTGTACTGGTATCGGTGAACGCAACGGTCAGTGGTGCACAGCCTTCGGTTACATCGGCAGTAAAGCCTGTTACCGGTGGTAGCAACTCTGTACTTACGTTGGCCGTAGCAGTGGCAGTACAACCATTATCATCAGCTACAGTTACGTCATAGTTTCCACCACTGAGACCGGAAATGGTTTCTGTGCTTTCTCCATTTTCCCACATGATGGAATAAGGAGCAACACCACCACTGATGGATACAGTAGCCGTACCATCATTACCGCCTGTCCCATTTTCAGGTGTGGTACTTGTGGTCAGTACAGGTGCATCATTAATTGTCACGACAACCTGATCGGTTGCAGTACATCCTGAGCCAGGGTCAGTCACAACAACAGAATATGTATCGCTTATTGTAGGCGTGATGGTTTGCGTAAACTCACCCGTTGACCAGTTATAATTATAACCGGCACCGGCATCCAGCGTAACTGAAGTATAATCGCAGACCTCAACATCAGCCCCAAGATCTACAACTGGGTTGGCATTGACCTCAACAACTGTTGAAGCATTAGCCTGACAACCTGTGCTTGTGTTTGTCAGCATAACATCGTAGGTTCCGGCATCACCAGTTGCAGCACCTGTAATCACAGGATTCTGATCCGTACTTGAGTAAGTGTTCGGACCTGTCCAGCTGTACTCAGTACCTCCACTGCCCATTGTTGTCAGGTTGATGGTTTCACCAACACATGCAGGGCCATCGTTATTAGCGATGAGTACAGGATTCGCATTGACAATAACACTGGTTGATGCTGTTACAGAACAACCCGTAGAAGAATTGCTGTAGGTAAGTGTATAGATACCGCCGTCAGATGTTGTTGCAGCAGTAATTACCGGATCAGAATCAGTGCTGGTGTATCCGTTGGGACCAGTCCAGTTAAAGGTATCACCATCTGATACTGTAGAGTTGAGCTGAATATCATCATCCTCACAATAAGCACCGGTATTACTTACAGAAGCAATAGGAAGAGCATTCACTTCCATTACGGTATTTGCGCTGGCAACACAACCTGTGCTTGTATTTTCAAGGCTTACCGTATACGTACCACTGTTGGCATCACCTGCACCAGTAATGCTGATGTTTTGTCCACTGTTTGAATATGAGTTCGGACCTGCCCATGTATAGGTATCTCCGCCCGATCCGGTTGCTGAGAGCTCTGCAGTCTCGCCAACGCAATACGGGCCAGCATTGGATGCCGTCACAACAGGATTCGGGTTCACATTAACCGTTGTAGAAACAGTTGTTGAACAAGCAGTACCTGAATTTTCAAGTGTTACAAAATATTCACCAGCATTTGCAGAAACCGCATCCGTTATAAGAGGATCTTCGCTGTCAGAAGCAAATCCGTCAGGACCATTCCAGGAATACACAGTTCCACCACTGCCTGAAGCATTCAGAGCGATATCATCGCCTTCACAGTACGGGCCGGTATTGGAAGCTGACAGTGTCGGATTGGAATTCACAGTGACATTTGTTGTTGCACTTGCGTTACAACCGGTTGATGAATTGCTTGCCAGTACAGTATATGTTCCGTCAAATGCAGCACTTGCTGAAGCTATTACCGGATTTTGTTCTCCGGAGGAGAATCCTTCCGGGCCACTCCAGCTAAACATATCAGCATTGACACTGCTGGCAGTAAGCTGCACATCATCTTCTGCACAATAGGGTCCATCATTTGATGCTGTAATATCCGGTTCTGGATTGACTACAACATCTGTAGTTGCAGTTGTCTGGCAACCTGTGGATATACTGGAAAGAATAACAGTATAGGTACCGGAATTCACAGGATCTGCATTGCTAATGGAGGGATCTTCAACAAAACTGGTAAAACCTTCCGGCCCTGACCATTCATAGGATGATCCATTGGTACCCTCAGCATTGAGCTGAATCAGGTCATCCGGACAGTAATCACCTGTATTGGATGCAGAAAGAGTAGGATTCGGGTTTACAACAACAGTTGTCTGAGCGGTAGCAAAACAGCCTGTGGTACTGTTTTCATAAGTCACCTCATACATGCCGTCTGCGGCCGTGGTCGCTGAAGTGATCGTCTGAGCTGAACCAGTTGCGGAATAAGCATCCGGACCCGTCCAGGTGTAAGTATCACCACCAGTACCGGTAGCTGAAATCTCTACATCCCCGCCTTCACAATAATCACCAGTATTGGATGCGCTAACTGTTGGAGTTGCATCAATCACAACATCTGTAGTTGCTGATGAAGCACATCCTGTGGTTGTATTGGTCAGCTCAACGGTATAGGTTCCTGCTGCTGATAAATCAGCTGAAGTGATCACAGGATTCTCTATGCCTGAATTGTACCCATCGGGGCCACTCCATGCATAATCATCGCCGCCGGATCCGGTAGCACTTAACTGGACATCATTGCCTTCGCAATACGGTCCCGCATTTGATGCAGAGATGGCTGGATTTGCATTCACAGTAATATAAGCCGTTTTGACTTCCGTATCAGATCCGTCAGCATTGCTTACTGTCAGACTGATATCATACGTACCGGGAGTGGCAAATTCAACAGTAGGATCCTGAACAGAGGCATTTGTTGCGCCACCATCAAAGTCCCATGACCATGAGGTTGGACTGTTGCTGCTAAGATCGGTAAAGTTTATGACAGTACCTGCACATACATTAACGGCATCGGCGCTAAAATCAGCAACCGGAGGCGTATTATCCGTGCCAACATTAACAAAATCCACTATCTCACAAGCATTGCCATCGGTTACGGTAACGTAATAAAGTCCGCCGGGAAGGCCAGTAATTGTTTGTGTGGTAGCACCTGTATCCCAGAGATAATCAAAAGGTGATGTGCCTGTGGGTGTTACCGTTGCACTACCATCGTTTGCGCCAGCTGATGTTTCATTGGTTGAAGACATTGTGAGCGTGGTTTCAGGGAAATAATCGAAAACGATCTCGTCAGTATCTTCACAGTCATTGGCATCGCTTACAACGACAGAATAAGTTCCACTTGTACTAACGGTAATGCTTTGAGAAGTAGAACCGGTTGACCAGGAATATGAATTAAAGCCGGCACCTGCATCTATAGTGAGGTCGGTACCTGAACACTGGGTAACATCAGCACCAAGATCAACCACGGGCGCTTCATTTACAACAACATCCGTAGCTTCCTGAGCAACACAACCATCAGCACTGGTAATTTCCAGGGTATATGTGCCTTCATTGAGAAGAGTTGCAGATGTAATTACAGGATCTTCTTCCACACTGGTAAATCCTTCGGGTCCGCTCCATTCATAGCTTGCACCTGCAATGGTATTTCCTTCGAGCTGGATATCATCGCCTTCACAATAAGGTCCTGTATTTCCGGGAGTCACTGTTGGCAATGCATTGACTTCAACTGTGGTAGTTTGAGAAGCAGCTGCACAACCGGTAGTTGAGTTGCTGTAATTCAGCGTATAAACACCCGCATTATCAGTTTGGATACTATTGATGGCAGGATCTTCATCGTTGCTGGTAAATCCACTGGGACCGTTCCAGACATAAGTATCACCACCCGAGGCAGTAGCATTCAGTTGTGCATTTTCACCCACACAATACGGACCTGTATTGCTGAGATCGGAAATCACAGGCAGAGGATTTACTGTGAGGTCAGTTGTTGCACTGGATACACAACCGGTTGTGGAGTTCTCCAGACTTACTGTGTATGTTCCGGCATTGCCAGGCTGCACATTTGTAATTTCCGGATTTTGCTCACTGGAAGTATAGCTTTCAGGGCCTGTCCAGCTATATACATCACCTCCACTGCTGGAGGAGGAAAAGCTTACAGTTTCATTTTCACAGACAGGACCATCGTTTGTAGCAGAAATTACAGGATTCGCATTGATCACCGCTGTTGTTGATGCTGTGTTAGAACAGCCCGTAATCTGGTCAGTAACCATTACAGAGTAAGTCCCATCTGCTGCAGTAGTAGCAGACGTTATTACAGGATCTTCCTGAGTACTGGTAAAGCTGTCTGTTCCAGACCAGGCAAAATCAACACTACCGGATGTATTGGTAGCATCAAGAATAAGATCTTCTCCTGCACACAATGGGCTGTTATTGGCAGCAGCAATATCAGGCAGTGGATTTACAACCACATCAGTGGTTGCAGTAGTATTGCAGCCTGTAGTGGTACTTTCAAGAGTCACGGTATACGTACCTGCCATAGCAGTAGTTGCTGAAGCAATGGTCGGATCCTCTGCTGTACTGGAAAAACCTTCAGGACCTGTCCAGCTATAATCTGACCCACCTGAACCAGTGGAAGTCAGCTGAATATCTTCACCGGCACAATACGGACCTGCATTTGCTGCAGAGACAGTTGGATTGGCATTTACCTCAGCTTCTGTTGTTGCTGAATTGGAACAAGCAGTACCAGGATCGGTAACAACAACGGTATATGTACCATCAGCAGCAGTTGTAGCGGCGGTAATTACCGGGTCTTCAACAGTACTTGAATAAGAATCAGGACCTGTCCATGAGAAATCCATACCTGCAAAACCGGTAGTAGCATTTAGCGTAAGATCATCACCTTCGCATATCGGGCCGCTGTTGGCAGCTGCAATATCCGGTGTCTGGCTTACCGTAACATCTGTTGTTGCGCTGGTAATACAGCCTGTGGTTGTATTTTCAAGCTCCACAGTGTAAGTACCTGCCATTGCTGTAGTTGAGCCTGCAATGAGCGGATTCTCCTCCGTACTCGTAAAGCCTTCAGGGCCAGACCATGAATAGGTATCACCACCTGAACCAGTAGCGTTCAACTGAATATCTTCACCTGAACAATACGGGCCGGTATTGGAAGCAGAAAGAGTCGGATTAGCATTCACAGTTGCTGCAGTTGTTGCAGAATTGGAACATCCTGAACCCGGATCGGTAACAACAACGGAGTATGTACCATCAGCAGCAGTTGTTGCTGCAGTAATTACAGGGTCTTCAACCGTACCTGAATAAGAATCAGGACCACTCCAGGCAAAGTCCATACCAGTCATGCTTGTTGTAGCACTGAGTGTAAGGTCAGCGCCTTCACAAACCGGGCCACTGTTCGCGGCGGCGATATCCGGTGTCTGATCAACCAAAACATCGCTTGTTGCAGTTGCAATACAACCGGTAGTTGTATTTTCAAGCTCCACGGTATATGTTCCAGCCATTGCTGTGGTAGAAGTTGGGATGAGTGGATTCTCACTGGTACTGGTAAATCCGTCAGGACCGGTCCAGCTGTAACTTGTACCACCTGAGCCGTTTGCATTGAGTTGAATATCTTCACCTGAGCAGTACGGCCCTGTATTGGAAGCCGTCAGTGTAGGATTGGCATTGACAAATGCATAGGTTGTAGCATCATTGGAGCATCCGGTGGCAGGATCAGTAGCGACGACAGTATAGTTACCATCCGCCGCAGTTGTAACAGAAGTAATGGATGGATCTTCAAGTGTACTGGTAAATCCATCGGGACCCGACCATGCAAAATCCAGGCCGGTAGTTCCGGATGTAGCATCGAGCAATAAATCATCACCTTCACAGAGAGGTCCATTGTTGGCAGCGTTCACAGCGGGATTTGCATTTACGACAACGCTTGTTGTTGCCTGAGCAGAACAGCCTGTTGTTGTATTGGTATGAGTCACGGTATAGTCTCCGGCCATAGAAAGAGTAGCAGCAGCAATTGAAGGATCTTCAAGGGTACTGCTATAGCTGTCCGGGCCTGTCCATTCCCATGCGTCACCGCCTGTGCCTGTAGCAGAAAGGAAAATATCTTCACCCTCACAGACATCACCATCATTGGCCGCAGTAACTGTAGGTGCGGCTTCAACAGTAATGTAAGCGGTTTTGGTTTCCGTATCATCTCCGGCTGAATTGCTTACCGAGAGAGAAACTTCATAGGTGCCGGCTGTACTGTAAACAACTGAAGGATTCTGATCTGTACTTGTAGCAGGAGTCCCTCCGTTGAAAGTCCATGACCATGATGAGGGAGATTCTGATGACAAATCTGTAAAGTTTACTGTTTCCCCTTCACACACGCTTGTCTGGTCAGCTTCAAAATCAGCTATGGGCGGAATAGAAGCCATTTCACCAATAACATAGATATCATCAATATAACTTGATCTGTTTCCAACGATATTTCCACCAAGACCGGTATTTGAGGTCATAATCCAGCGGATATAAACACTTGCCTGATTTTCACATGCAGCAGGCAAAGTCAGACTGTTTAGAACCCCGGTTGTCCAGTCTTGTCCAAGGGTAATTGTTCCGCCGGGGATATCCGTCCAGTTTGCATTATCAAGACTATACTGCACTTTAAAATCCTGGGGAGACCTGTTATCGCCGGATTGTTTTGAGGATAACTTCAGATTGGCATAATCTGTTGTTTCAAACTCAACTACCCATGCTTTGGTATTGGCGCCGGCATCCCAGCCGCTGGCTTCAGCTGCCTGGGTTGTAGCACCTGTTGCGTTGAAGGCATCCAGTGAGACCCCACCACTCACAGTGAGTGATTTCGTTCCGTCATTCACAGCAATACCGCCATCGGAAAGTGCATCATCCGGGTTGTTGGGAAAATCCCACCAGACGATGGGCTGCAACACAGTTATGTAATCAGTTTTCAGCATGGGGTTACTACCCTGTGCATTGGTTGAAACCAAAGAAACATCGTAAACCCCTGCAGTATTATATACAACAGATGGATTCTGATCCGTACTGTTTGCCGGGGTTCCCCCATCAAATGTCCAGTCCCAGGAAGTTGCACCGCACGTACTCATGTCTGTAAAGTTTACAGTGCCACCGGCCATGATGCTTGTATTATCAGCACTGAATTCTGGTAAAGGAGCCCCCTCAGTACAAACAACCGGATAAATGGCCATGTTAAATGAGCCACCCCAACCGGCACCGGTCATAGAATACCAGTCGCCAGCATCCCATTGTTCCCAGCCATCATCTGTACCGGAATCCTGAGCGCCTGTCATAATGCCGAGAGAATCTCCAGCATAAGGGATTTCAAAACCGATAAAGAAATTACCGGTAATGTCCATAGGCGGATCAAAAGCGATGTATGTTGAATCACCGTTATTCACATCCGTAACGATATCATCGAGCGGAACTGTAACGGTTTCCAGAATGGTACCCGGAGAGTAGTTATACGTACCTCCTGCGCTGGCTCCGCCATCATCTGCATACACATTAAAAGTAATCATAGTACCTGTATTGGCAGCAAACGCACGACCGAAATGGAAATAAGCACCTTCCAGATTTGTAGCAGTGCCATAATCGTCAAAATACTCTGCTTTGGCATTATCGGTATATTCATTTGTGCCGGAAAGGTAACCATCAGCGGTTGCATAAAGCATTTCACCACCTACTACATGGCCAAGTTGAGAACAAGCACATGTATTCGGATCCACGACAGTGATGTAGCCATTGACTGTTTTTGTATCCGAGCCATTGGCATTACCGACTGTCAGGCTTACACTATACACCCCCGGTGTATCATAGGTAATTGTAGGATTCTGATCTGTTGATGTTCCGGGAGTTCCTCCATCAAAAGTCCATGACCAGGAGTCGGGTGTTCCGCCGAATGACTGGTCTGTAAAATCGACTGCATTTCCGGCATTCACCATCTGTGGCACACCTTCGAAGGCGGCCACTGGTGCCAGTGACACATCGTGGCAAACATTGGGAAAAACCATATTCTGGAGTGTCATACCCCAAGCAGAGAATGTTTCCCATGTACCATCATACAGGCTGTAGCCGGTATTTGCATCTGAATCACCATCATCGTTGGTGGCCAATGCAATGGTATCACCGCTTGCCTGAGTACCAGGCACAGTAAAACCAATATAGAATGCGTTGTCCGGATATGCAACAGATTCAGGTAAAACAAGATCGTAATAGCCATCTGCATTATATGATGTTTCAATGGTACTCAAAGGCACAGTGGTTGAAGTAAGTACCTGATCCGGCTGACCGGCATTATCGCTGTATACTTTAAAAGTAATATCAGGATTTGTACCGCTGGTTACCTGAGCAAAATAAAAGCGTGCACCGGTAAGGGTATTGTAAGGGTATGCATCCGGGAAATATTCGGCAACTTCCTGAATATCGTATTCATTTGTACCTGACACATAACCTTCGGCGCTGGTATATACTGAAGGATTACAGCACCACTGTGATAAAGTGTCGCAGGTAGTCACAGAAGGATCAAGTACATTGATCATATCGGTTTCTGTTTCTGATGATGTTCCGTTAGCATTGGTAACACTAAGGCCAACATCATAAGTACCTGCGGTATTATAAATAATGCCTGCAGGATTTTCATCTGTACTGTTGGCAGGTGTGGCCCCGTTGAATGTCCAGTCCCATGCAGTAATCGGACCGCTTGGTGACAGGGATTCATCGGAAAAATTCACAGCATCACCTTCGAGGATATTGTACCTGTCTGCGGAGAAAGCCACGGTGGGTGGTGCAGTTGCAAAGGGATCGTACCCATCCAGTGTAGTAGCCCCACTGTTAGCAGGATCAAGCCACGGCTGAAGCTGTTCAGCATCTGTTGTTCCGTTTGATGTCCAGTGATATTCAAAACGACCGTAAACATCTGAAGCTGTCTGGTCGGTACAGAAAGACGATCCGCCGGTCAGGGTTCCGATGACAAGTCCATTATCACGAAACAGTGGAGATCCTGAGGAACCGCCTTCTGTTACGCCCCAGCCGTTGTCATTTTCTTCCCAGGTAACAGACCATGAAGAATTGGCAGCCATGACATCACCACCAATGTTGTTGCTTCCGGATGGAGCGATCGTGCCATAGGTTGATATTTTTTTAATGTCACCGGCGGGATGGTGAATACCTACTCCGGTAGGTGATGTGTTCCCTGTATTATCCCATCCATTATAATATGGTGAGTAGGTTCCGTCAGGTGTTGATTCAAGTTGAAGTAAAAAGAAGTCAGAACCGCCGTTGATGTTTCCTTCGGCGATACGTGTTGCACCGATAATATCATCAGTAGCCGGTTCAGTAGCCGGATCTGTGCAATCAGGAGATTCATAATTAAAGAGAAATTCCCAGCTTAGCAGTTCGGTATCGGATGCATCAGCAGCACCACAATGAAAAGCTGTCAAAAAATATGGTGTTTCATCGTATGCAGTATTGTTTACAAGTGATCCGGTACACATATACCAGGACCCCCCGGCCAGAAAAGAAATTTTGGCGACACCACGTTTCTCATCCTGCCAGTCATCGCCTACAGGCGAGCAGTTAATGTTTACTTCGCAATCATCAGAAGCACCAACAGTTTTTTCCTGAGCCTGCTCATCACCATAGGTATCATTTAATCTAACTATTTGCTTACTGGCATTATAGAAATACCCGGCATCCTGAATGCTGAAGCGGGAATTATCTACAACTTTAGCAGGCTCATAATACTCAATATAAACAGTTTCGCCCTGAATTTTTGTGGTAGTAAAGCGTCCGTGTTCATTATTGTTTTTGTGAGTAAAAGCACCAAGAACCTGCTTTTTACTCTCATTATACATGAACATTTTTGTTCCGGGTGCAAGGTAGAAGTCATCAAATATCAGGTTCATGGCAAGAGCACCATCAGAACTGATTTTCAGTATCCACACTTTGGAACCATCCGGACGTGTAGTCCAGCTACCTGCAGTATTGAGGCCCGCATTTACAGGGACGTTGATCCCGATGCGGGGAGGCAATCCGTTTTTTCCACGGTTTTTATCCTCTAATCTCAATGCTTCTACATCGGGCGGATAAATTGTCAACTCATCAACACTGTAATTGTCCACAGCATTGATTGATCTTCCTTCTTCAAAGCTGGGCGGTGTTCCTCCCTGGCTTTTTTGAGCAAACAGGTTTACGGCAAATCCCATCAGGATTGTAAAAAAAATCACTTTAGCCATAAACGCAAGTCTTCCGGCAAATTTCATAATGTAATAATTTAGGTTATACTTATTTTTTTGAGTTTTCAATCATAACAGATATTCCCATTACGGATCAGAATAAAAATTATGTCAGGAAACTCCCCCATCAAATAAAATATGCAGACAATTTTCTGCACATCTTCAAAACAAATCTAAAGGAAAAATCAAGGCAAAAGAATAAAACCATACTACACCCAGCAAACAAGCATCATTATTATACTTTTGATGATTTTAACATTTTAATAACATAATATGTTTCTACAATTCGAGGCAAGAAATCTCATTGACTGTATAATTCCACCACTACAAAACCTATACAATGACCAAATTCGGATAAGATTACGGATTGACAACCCGAAAACAAGTACAAAAAAATGACATCTGACAGGTATTATTGTCACATTTTTTTTAATCTTTGCTTATGAAACAATAAATGACAAATCATTAAAAATCACGACAACATGATTGACATCACATCAGTATTAAAAAATCTGGGAATCAAAGACACCAACAGTGGTGTAACAACCGGAAACAAATGGCTTGAGGGCAAAGGTGCAGTAACCAGCTCTTACACACCCATTGACGGAAAAGAAATTGGCAAGGTAAAAAACGCAAGTATTGAAGAATACGAAGAAGTCATGGCAGCAGCACAGTCTGCTTTCAAAGAATGGCGTGTTATGCCTGCACCACAGCGTGGTGAAATTGTACGTCAGATAGGTCTTGCTCTGCGTGAGTCAAAGGAGGACCTTGGAGCGCTTGTAGCCTATGAAATGGGCAAAATTTACCAGGAAGGCCTTGGTGAGGTTCAGGAAATGATAGATATCTGCGATTTCGCTGTTGGTCAGAGCCGTCTTCTGAATGGATTCACCATGCACTCAGAACGTCCTGAGCACCGCATTATGGATCAATACCAGCCTTTGGGTGTTCTCGGTCTTATCACTGCATTCAACTTCCCGGTTGCTGTATGGGCATGGAACTCTATGATAGCGGCCATTGCCGGTGATGTAGTAATATGGAAGCCCTCATCAAAAACTCCCCTGACTGCCATAGCAGTACAAAACATCATTGCAAAAGTACTGAAGGACAATGACCTTCCCGAAGGCATTTTCAATCTGTGCATTGCCAAATCTTCTGTTCTTGGTGACAATTTCGCAGCAGACAAACGCATTCCGCTGTTCTCCGTTACAGGCAGCACACGTGTCGGTAAACGAGTTGGGGGAATTGTAGGTGAACGTCTGGGTAAGAGCATTCTCGAACTCGGTGGTAACAATGCAATCATTGTAACGCCAAGTGCGGACCTTGACCTTGCCATTCCGGCCATCGTATTTGGTTCAGTAGGCACAGCCGGACAGCGTTGTACCTCAACCCGCCGCCTGATTATTCATGAAGACATTTACGAAGACGTGAAAAACAGGCTTATGAATGCATACAAACAGGTAGAAGGCAAGATCGGCAACCCACTGGATGAGAACACTCTTGTTGGCCCGCTAATTGACAATGGATCGGTAGAGGATTTCAAATTCGCACTGAAAGAAGTTGAACGTGAAGGCGGCAAAATCATTTTTGGTGGTGACGTTCTGACCGGCGAGGGTTATGAAAGTGGAAATTATGTTGTTCCGGCCCTGGCTGAAGCAGAAAACAAATTCAATATTGTACAGGAAGAAACTTTTGCACCTGTACTCTACATGCTGAAATACAGCGATTTTGACGAAGCCCTTGAAATCCATAACGATGTACCACAGGGACTTTCTTCTTCAGTTTTCACCCAAAATGTACGCGAAGAACAACTCTTCCTTTCAGAGGTGGGTTCAGATTGTGGTATTGCCAATGTCAACATCGGAACCAGCGGAGCCGAAATCGGCGGTGCCTTTGGTGGTGAAAAAGAAACCGGCGGCGGTCGTGAGTCAGGTTCTGATTCATGGAAAGCCTATATGCGTCGCCAGACCAATACCATCAACTTTAGTAAAGAGATGCCCCTTGCTCAGGGTATTACATTTGACATAGACTAAAGAATATCATATACTGATTACAAAAGGCCGTCTGCTGATTAGCGGGCGGCTTTTTTTGTGATGTGTTTTCTATTCTGCATTGCAGCCATAGCTGACAGGTTTCATTAACGAAGCCTGCCGGAGACTTACCAAAGATGAATACATTTTTGGAAATGTTATGACTTGCATGTATTTTTGAATGAAATTGATAAGACAGAAAATGGCAGCAGGATTTGAGAAAAACCGACAATATTACAAATTCAGCCTTTACGGCTTTTTCAAGAATTTACGATTCTTCGAAGCATTTCTCATGCTGTTTTTTCTTTCGAAAGGTCTTGATTACTGGCAAATCGGCATCATATATACAGTAAGGGAAGTTACGCGAAACATTTTTGAAGTTCCGTCAGGGGTATTATCCGACAGCATTGGCCGGCGCAGCAGTCTGGCAGTTTCATTTATTTTGTATATTGCCTCATATCTTGTATTTTATTCTAGTGAAAGTTACGGCCTTATTCTGATCGCGATGTTCATTTTTGCTGTTGGGGATGCGCTACGCAGTGGCACAAACAAAGCCATGATCTACAGTTACCTTGAACACAAGGGATGGTCAAAGGACAAGGCAGCCTATTACGGCAATACCCGCTCCTGGTCTCAAACAGGATACGCCCTGTGTTCACTTGGCGGTGCTGCTTTCATTTGGTTTTCGGGCACATACAACATTCTGTTTTTGGCTTCAGTTGTTCCGGCCTTTCTGGATATGTTGCTGATACTCTCCTATCCCCGCAAAATGGAACGGAGTCCTGATGCACATCATGAAACCAGTGTACTGAAAGCCTTCAGGGGAACATTTTTACTGCTGTGGAAACAAATGGGCAAACTCCGGTTTTGGCACGATACCAATCTTGTGGCTCTGCATTCCGGCTATTACAAAGCTGTAAAAGATTATCTGCAGCCCATTATTGCGGGGCTGGCAATAAGCATACCATTGCTGAGCTCTGAGAGTGAAATGCGCCGGGAAGCACTGTGGGTGGGAGTGTTTTATTTTGTTATATACAGTTTGAGCGGACTTGCAGCCCGGAATTCAGGCCGGTTTTCCGATCTGATTAAAAATCCGGCAAAAGCATTGAGTATCAGCATGTACACGGGGCTTTTGCTGGGAGCACTGGGTGGTGTTTTTGCGTGGCAGGGTATGACAGCAGTTTCTGTAGGACTACTGGCCGGGATATTTCTGGTGGAAAACATACGCAAACCCATAGGCGTAGGCAATCTGGCCGACAGCACCCATGCAGGCTCCTGGAGTTCTGTACTCTCCCTGGAAAGCCAGACAGCAAGTCTGTATGGTGCATTGATGGCACCTCTGATCGGTATTTTTGCCGACATCAACGGTCCCGGATTCGGTCTGCTGATGATGTCTGTCATTGCCATTGTGTTCAGTATTTTACTGGATATATTTTATAAGCACAAGTAAACACTATAATGGGCTGGTTTGCCCGCATATTTCCTTCCCGGAAACACTGCTTTTTCTTTGGAAAACGCTTCCCGGTGCAGAAAATTCCGCGCCAGGTGGGAAGCCGGCAGCCTGCTCTGTGCTGCAGCTATTTTCCTGAGGCGGCATGCAAGCGACCGGAGGAAGCTCTGCAGGCCGGCATTCAGGAAAAGCTGTGGCGCAGTGCAGCTACAGGCTGTACACCGTCCCTGCCTATTTTGACAGGCAGGTGGGCGTCCAAAATCTCATAAAGACAAAAGCAGTCCGGATTTTTATATCTTTGCCATGGCATTGTTTTTGTCATAAAATAAATCGTGTAGTTTTGCAGTTATAAAACAAAAAGATCAGCATGAATAATAAATACATAAACCTCATAATTGTTGTGGTCGTTTTGATGTTGTCGTTTGATGTGAAAGCCCAGAAAACAGGGGAAGACACCACCGTGAATTTCACTGATATCAGCGGCAACAAGCAGGGCAGATGGGTGAAATATTACGATAATGAACAGGTCAGGTACAAAGGTTTTTTTATTGATGACCAGCCACAGGACACCTTTTGGCACTATCATCCCAACGGAGAATTGAAAGCACGACAGATTTTTGATGATGACGGTTCTTCCAGAGCCAAAATGTACTGGGAAGACGGCAGCCTGGCATCATACGGCAATTTTAATAAAGATAAGGAAAAGGATGGTATATGGATATTTTATTATCCATCCGGGGAAAAGGAAAGTGAAGTAGAATATTCTGACGGAACAAAAGATGGCACGGAAATCAATTATTACAAGAATGGCAATGTTTTGATGAAGACAGAATATCAGGATGGGGTAAAAGAAGGAGAATACATCTTTTATTACCAGGATGGCAAGGAGCGTGAAAAAGGCTTTTATCATAAGGGTGAGAGACATGGTGAATTTGTGTACCGTTTGCCCAATGGCATGGTGGATGAAAAAGGCATATATGAGATGGGGGACCGTGTTGGCACCTGGAAAATCAGGGATAATGAAACCGAACTGGAAGAGGTGGAATATGTCAATGGTGAGCGCACTGACCGCGACAGTATTGAAAAGGAATTTGAGAAGCGTTCGGAATATGCCCGTGAAAATCCACAAAAGATTGATGATCCTGAAGATTTCATGCGCAATCCTGTTGAATACTTTTTGAAGAATCAAAACCGCTAAAAAGCCCTGTACTCCATGAAAAATATTTTACTGGCCATGAGCGGAGGCACAGACAGCTCCGTTTCGGCCATTTTACTTCAGGAAGCCGGATTCAGTGTGGAAGGCCTGACTTTCAAGATGTGGGAGGATTACCAACTGCCTGCCTGCGATGAAAAAGAACAGGGTTGCTGCAATGCCGATACAATGCTTGAAGCCCGTGAACTGGCTCGCAAACTGAATTTTCCGCATACCATCATTGATATCCGGGAAAGCTTTGATACATATGTGGTTCAGGATTTTATTCAGGAATACCTGCAGGGGCGCACACCAAATCCCTGTGTGGTATGCAACACACACATCAAATGGGGAGTGCTGCTTGATGAGATGCACAACCGGGGACATACGCGCTTTGCCACGGGCCATTACGCCAGAATTAAGGAAGAAAACAATCGCTATGTTCTTCAGCGTGGAGTTGATGATAAAAAAGACCAGTCGTATTTTTTGTGGACACTGAGCCAAAAGCAATTGAGCCATACATTATTTCCTTTGGGAGAGCTCACCAAGGATCAGGTGAGGGAAATTGCCCGCGAGCACGGATTTGAAAAGATAGCAGAAAAAAAAGAAAGTCAGGAGATATGCTTTATTCCTGACAATGATTACCGGCGTTTTCTTCGTGAAGCTGTTCCGGATATAGACAAGGATGCCGGCGAAGGCTGGTTTGTTGACAAGCTGGGGAAAAAACTGGGAAAACACAAGGGTTACCCCTTCTACACCATTGGTCAGAGAAAAGGCTTAAACATTGCCCTGGGATATCCGGCCTATGTTATCTCCATCAATCCGCGCAAAAACACAATCAAGCTGGGCAGTTATGAAGATCTGGAAAAAACGGAGCTCAAATTGCGTGATTGCAACTGGATTAAATATGATCTTCCGCCGGAAGGATTGGATGTTGATGTTAAAATCCGGTACAATACACCTGCCATGCCGGGAAAAATTTTCAGCGGAGACGATGGCTGGCGTGCCGTGCTGAACCGACCGCTGCACGCAGTGACACCCGGACAATCAGCAGTGTTGTATGAAGGGGATGATGTTGTCGGAGGCGGATTGATTGCATGATAGAATAGCCCTGTATTATTTTTTTCAGCTTTCAATATTCACAGGGATTCCATCCACTGTCAGGTAAATTCTGTGCCAGTAATGCTTCTCCTCTTTCCGACTTCTAACCAGGAATGCATCAACAGGGACATGCCTGTATACCAATAAAAAGCATCTGCCTGAAAACAGACAGATGCTAAAACCAAATCATGAAATTTACTATTTACCGGAAATAAGTTTAATCTTCATAATTTTTGAGGATTTCCTTCACTTCATCAGGTGCTACCCTGCCGTAGGTTTTGTCACCGATCAGCACAACAGGTGCCAGTCCGCAGGCTCCCACACAACGCAGGCATGAAATAGAGAATTTTCCATCGGGTGATGTTTCACCCACTTCCATCTTAAGTTCTTTTTTGAACTCTTCGAGTACTTTTTCGGCACCACGCACATAACAAGCGGTCCCTGTACAAATTGATATTGGGTGTTTTCCTTTTGGAGTCATGGTGAAGAAGGAGTAAAATGTAACCACACCATAGACTTTGGCTTCAGACATATTGAGCTCATTGGCCACTACCTCCTGAATTTCTGAAGGAAGATAGCCAAAGTGTTCCTGACATTTGTGCAGTACATTAATCAGCTCACCTGAATCATTGTTAAAAGCAGTACAGATTTCCTGTATTTTTTTCACATCTGCTTCTTTGAGTTTTATTTTAACACTAGACATAATCGCTGGTTTTATGATTCAATGAATACTTTTTTCTTTTTATCAAAATAGTTGGTATGCAACAAGTGATGAGCTTTCTCACTCATGGGTTTACCGAGGAAATCTTCGTACAGCTTGATGATTTCGGGATTTTCGTGCGATTTACGCAGTTTTTTGCCGTCATCCTCTCTGTAAATTGCCTCAGCGCGTTTTTTGATGATGCTGCTGTCGCCGTGGTGCAATGGTTGTCCACCGCCACCGATACAACCACCCGGGCAGGCCATGATTTCTATGGCATGGTACTGGGATTCACCACGTTTAATTTCCTCCAGCAATTTTCTGGCATTACCAAGACCGTGAGCGATACCAATATTGATTTCCTGTCCGTTGAAGTCAACTGTAGCTGAGCGAACGCCGTCGAAACCACGCAATTCTTCAAAGCTGATTTTAGGCAGGTCTTTACCTGTATGCATCTCATAAGCTGTACGAACCGCTGCTTCAATAACACCACCTGTGACACCAAAGATAACACCTGCACCGGTTGACTCTCCCATCGGTTTATCAAAATCTTCATCCGGAAGGTCTTTGATTCCGCCAATGCTTTGTTTGATCATATGAGCAAGCTCGCGGGTTGAGATGGAGAAATCCACATCGGGATTGCCGTCCACCTTAAACTCATCACGCTGGGATTCATATTTTTTGGCCACGCATGGCATAACAGAAACGACAACGAGGTCTTCACGTTTAACATGAATTTGTTCAGCGAGATATGTTTTGGCAATTGCACCAAACATTTGTTGTGGTGATTTTGCTGAGGAAGGGATATCTTTCATTTCGGGGAACTGATGCTCAAAGAACTGTACCCATGCAGGGCAGCAAGATGTAAGCATTGGCAATTTCACGTCCTGATCTCCGCCAAGGAAACGTGTCAGTCTGTCAAGCAACTCTGTTCCTTCTTCCATGATGGTAAGGTCTGCAGCAAAATCGGTATCAAATACCTGGTCGAAACCAATGCGACGCAAAGCGGACACCATTTTGCCTGTTACCAGAGTACCCGGTTCCATACCAAATTCTTCACCCAGAGCGGCCCGTACTGCAGGAGCTGTCTGTACCACGACGGTTTTCTTAGGATCTGCCAGGGCTCTGACAACATGGTTGGTATGATCCTCTTCAGTAAGTGCTCCTGTCGGGCAAACGGCAATACACTGGCCGCAGTATGTACAGGGTGACTTTTCAAGGTCCTGCTCATAGGCAGGAGCCACGACAGCTTCAAATCCGCGGCCGATTCCGGAAAGAACACCACAGGTTTGTACATCATTACACATTGTTTCACATCTGCGACACATGATGCATTTGTCCATATCACGGATGATAGAAGGAGAATAATCAGGTTTATACGTTGATTGTTCACCTTTGTAATGAATTTCTCTTATTCCAAGATCCTGAGCCATTTTTTGCAGGTCACATGTTCCGTTTTTTGCACAGACCAGGCAGTCAAAGGGATGATCAGAGAGCATGAGTTCCAGCACAGTTTTTCTGGAGTTGAGCACTCTGGCCGTGTGGGTATTGATTTTCATTCCCTCATACACTTTGGTAACACAGGCAGGTGCCAGGTTGTGCCGGCCTTCTACTTCGACCACACACATGCGACAACCACCGGGCTTGTGCTCAATACACATATCTTCGAGCTCCATATAGCAGAGGGTGGGGATTTCTACATTCACCTTTCTGGCAGCTTTGAGAACAGTTGTTCCCTCATCTACCTGAAGGCTTTTACCATCTATTGTTATATTAATTTTAGCCATTGTATCGATCCTTTTAATTATTTAATGAAGATTGCGTTAAATTTACACTTCTCGTAACAAGCACCACACTTGATGCAGATGTCCTGGTTGATTTCGTGCACTTGTTTGCGCTCCCCTGAAATTGCATTGACAGGACAAACCCTGGCACAGGCGGTACAACCGACACAGTTTTCCTCGTCTATGATGTATTGTTTGAGAGCATCACACTGACCGGCAGGACATTTTTTATCGGTTACGTGGGCAATGTATTCATGATAGAAATTATCCATGGTTGAGAGTACCGGGTTGGGAGAAGTTTGTCCCAATCCGCAAAGTGAAGTATCTTTAATTACTGCACTTAGGTTTCTCAGCAGGTCAATATCTTCAAGTGTACCCTTGCCTTCTGTGATTTTTTCAAGCAACTCATACAGTCTTTTGTTACCGATCCGGCAGGGAGTACATTTTCCACAGCTTTCTTCTACTGTAAAGTCAAGATAAAATTTGGACACAGAGACCATACAGTCATCCTCATCCATGACGATCATACCACCGGAACCCATCATAGAGCCGGCAGCAATGAGGTTATCAAAGTCAATTGGTGTATCAAGATGTTTCTCGGTAAGACATCCACCGGAGGGGCCACCAGTCTGTACTGCTTTGAATTTTTTGCCGTTTTTGATTCCACCGCCGATTTCAAAAATCACTTCGCGCAGTGTTGTACCCATCGGGACTTCAATAAGGCCTACATTATTTACTTTACCGGCGAGTGCAAAGACTTTAGTACCGGCGGATTTTTCTGTTCCGATTTTTTTGAACCAGTCTGCACCTTTCAGCAGGATAACAGGAACATTGGCGAAAGTTTCGACATTGTTCACGTTGGTTGGTTTTTCTTTGTAACCGGACTCTGCGGGGAAAGGAGGTTTTACTGTTGGTTCACCTCTGCTGCCTTCCATTGAATGTATCAGGGCAGTTTCCTCACCACAAACAAAGGCACCGGCACCATATCTGAGTTCCACATCGAAATCGAAGCCGCTACCCAGGATATCTTTTCCGAGGAATCCCATATCTTTGGCCTGGTCGATGGCTTTCAGCAGGCGTTGAATTGCCAGGGGGTATTCTGCTCTGATATAAATCAGACCTTTGTTTGCTCCGGTGCTGTAGCCACAAATGGCCATTGCCTCAAGCACGGTATGTGGATCACCTTCGAGAATGGATCTGTCCATAAAAGCACCAGGATCACCTTCATCAGCGTTGCACACCACGTATTTTTCGTCTGAAGGATTCTGTGCGGCAAACTGCCATTTCAGGCCGGCCGGGAATCCACCACCACCACGGCCACGCAGACCGGATTCTTTCATGACATTGATAACCTCATCGGGTGACATTTCTCCAAGCGCCTGTCCCATTGCAAGGTATGCATCATTGGCGAGAGCTTCCTCAATGTTTTCAGGGTCGATAAAACCACAATTACGCAAGGCGATACGAAGCTGTTTTTTGTAAAAACCCATGTGCTTGGAATCACTGATATGTTTTTTATTCTCAGGATCAGTGTACAGCAGCCTTTCCACTTTTCTTCCTTTTATAATATGCTCATCGATGATATCTTTGGCATCTTCGGGTTTAACTTCGGTATAAAAGGTATTGTCCGGCATGATTTTCACAATCGGCCCTTTTTCGCAAAAGCCAAAACAACCGGTTTCTATCACCTGAATTTCATCACTTAAGGCTTTGGTTTCCAGCGCAGCTTTGAGCTCTTCTGTGAGTGTATCACTCTCTGAAGCCCTGCAACCGGTACCTCCGCAAACAAGAATATGCATTTTGTAATTAGCCATTCCTTTTTTCCTCCAGCTTAATTTTTATTATCAATGGTTTCATAATTCTGTGGTATGATGCCGTCAACGAGTTCACCGTTTTTGATGTAACGCTCGATGATTTCATCAGCTTTTTTGGTGTCCACCCAACCAAACACTATCGGGTCTTCTCCGGGTTTGGTTATTTCCACGGTTGGCTCAGCATAACAATAGCCCATACAACCGGTTTGTGTAACCACTGCCTCAACGTTTCTTTTTTCAAGTTCATCGAGAAAAAACTCCATGCTGTCCTTGGCACCGGAAGCGATGCCACAGGTTGCCATGGCGACTTTCACCTGCACAACAGATTCAGGTCGATCGGCCTTATCTCTAAGACTGAGATTTGAGCGCAATTCTTCCTGTTTTTTCTTCAGGTCTGCCAGCGATTTAATTTTTGCCATTTTTAATCCTCCTGTTATTCAATTAATATTTTGCTATTAAAATAGTCATTATATTTCTGACCACAAAGATAAACATTTTTCGTTATCTTTTTAACACTGTTATTTTTTTAACATATGTTGTATTGCAGGTTTTTGCAAACAGGCGGGAACCCAGCAGCACTGGCCTTTTTATATCCCTGATATTCTGTGATTTGCAAATAAGCAAGTAAAACAAAGTATATTTATACGGCCATATGTTTATCAACATAAGTACGAGCTTTTGTTGCGATGCTGGAACAAGTCTTCAAGATTTTCTTTGATAAATTCTTTGATGGTTTCTCTCATTGGGGCGCTGGCGTAATCTGTAATGCCTGCTTCTTTAAGCTCCTCAGTTGTGAATGAAAAAACATGCTCATTCAGGGAATAGGTAAAGTCAAGGGTAACATCCGGATTTGCAGCCAGCACAAGTGACAGATATGCCGGCAGGTCGCCCAGGGGAAGACAATCAATATTGTCTGTTCGATACAAGGCTTTTACAATGGTTCCTTTTCCGGTTTCTGACTGCAGCCTGAACCAGCCTCCGCTCTGTTCAGCGGTCATTTTCAGCATTGGGATACCCAGACCAACTTTTCGGGTTGTCCGGCTGGTGTAAAAAGGATTCTGGCTGTTTTCGAGCATTTGCTCATCCATACCGCTGCCATTGTCTTCCAGCATAAAGATAAGCTCGTGGGTTTTTGTGTTTTCTGCAAATTCCAAAGTGAGGATATCGGCACCCGCCCTTATTGAATTCTGAATGATGTCCATGCTATGCATTGCCAGGTCAATCATAAAAGCTGAATGTTGTTGGGTGAATCTTTTTGAAAACAGGCATAAAAGTTATCCCAGTCGGGACGTTGCATGTTGTAAATGGTATGTGTTTTACCGATATCGTTGAGGTAATGTGCGTCAGAATTTTGAACAAAACAGTGAAAAGCCAGCCCGGGACGGATATTATTGAAAGTAGATAGACAGGTATTCGGGGATAGTTCCAGAGCATGAAAACTCAAGCCGTAAGGTAGGAACCCGAGCTGGCTAAAAACACTGTTTTTTTCTTTATCGACATGGGCAGGTATAAAAACGCCACCCAGTCTGAGAACCTTTTCGGCGATGGACTCAATGTCCTCGTTTAACGCCGCAACTAATAAACGATTTTCTTCGTAATTTATTGTATCAAACTTATCAACAGCTACCTGAAATCCTAACTTTTCCGGTTTATTCTCAATATCAGGCAAATGCGCATCCAGGTACACCTGAAATTCATCCAGACTGTTAATATCGGGGAAGAATGCGAGGCAGTGAACTTCTTCCTGCGACGTCACTTCGCAGCCACCGAGCACGAAAATATTGTACTTTTCGGCCACCTCCATAACGGTTTTCACGTTTCTTGTACTGTTATGATCTGTGATGCCAATCATGTCGAGATTTTTTCTTTTTGCTTCTTCGACAATATTGACCGGACTCATGTCCAGATCACCGCAGGGTGACAGGCAGGTATGCAAATGTAAGTCTGCCTTAAACGCTTTCATCCCTATTGATTCAAATAGTCAAACAACATTCCTGATGTTTCAAACGCCGGATGATTGGATTTTATTATCACAACATCTTCTTTTTTGGCGAGTTCAAGTACATCATCTTTTACTTCTCTGTTATTATTAACAATAATTATGCCTGAAAGTTCTTTCAAAGATGCAATTGCCAAAATATTTTTGTGTGTCTGGGAAGTTATCCACAACATATTTTCTTCTGCTTTCCCCATCACATCACTCAAGAGGTCAGATGTAAATGCACCTTTGGGCTCTCTGGCTTCGGCCAGATTTTTTCCTGACAGTATGGTAAATTCCAGATCGTCAGTCAGTTTTTTGAGATTCATCTTTTCCTTCATGTTTATATTTTTCAAGCCGGTTTTTTCCCCAGATTTTTTCGATAATCAAAAAAGCCTGGTCCGGACTGAGTTTATAATTTTTCTCCATCACACGCTGAACAAAAACACAATGCGACAAGCTGGCTTTATCCGAGGCGATATCTTCTGCCAGGGCTTTACAGGTTGGTGCGCCGCAGGCACCGCAGTCAAAACCCGGAAGATAAGCCAGCATTTTTTCCATTTTATCCATTTTGTGCATAGCCTTATCCAAATCCTCATCCAGAGCCATACCGGAACGGGGCAATACACGTTCTGTGCCATCCTTATCTGACAAAAATTCTGCTTTTTCAAGGACAGGATTGCTGATTCTGTCTTTTGCTGCCATCCTGTCGAAATACTCCCGCCTGCTGTCAAGACGCTCAACCGTCAGGAATCGGTTGGCAGGACAAAGGATACCACCGGCGCATCCCTGATCACAGGCACGCAATTCCAGAAAATCAACATCGGAAATTTCGCCGCTTTCGAGTTTTTCCAGAAATTCAATATTGTTACTCATACCGTCAATAGACAGACTGCGTCCGGGATAATATTTTTTTTCTGTCCCGTTTAGGCTCCATTTTACAGCATCAGACGACATATCCACCTTATCAATCAGGCACTCGCTTTCATCAGTATCCATAAGAATACGGAAGACCGCATTGTACATATACTCCATACTCAGCGCACCATCTATACATGACTCTTCCTCTCCTACCGGTTCCTTGGCCGCTACAATTTTCGAAGCGCAGGGAGTAAAATAAAACACTCCGACTTTACCGGTCTCTTTTTCCCTGTTTTCCCGCAGCAGGTCTCTGTAATACAAGGCCGCCAAATCATGCGGAGCTTTAATCTGCAGGATATTGGAAGTAAGTGAGGGGAACATTACCTGTATCAATCTCACCACTGCAGGGCAATATGAACTGATTGCCGGTTTTTGCTGCGCATGTTGACTATGCTCCTGATAGCGTTTTTTGATATAGTCGGCAGCATGTTCCACTTCAAACACATGATGAAAACCAAGCTGATGTATGGCATTGATGATATCTGTGGTGGTATATTTTGCAGGGAACTGTCCGATAAAAACAGAGGGAATCAGGGCAACTCTCACATCAAACTCATTGATCATATCAAGCTCATCAGCTTTGACATAGATGGCAGAAACAGGACACACACGGAAACATTCCCCGCAGTCAACACAACGCCTGGCCTGTATCTCTGCATGACCATCAACAATTCTGATGGCCTGTGTAGGACACACCCTCATACAATGGGAACAGCCGATACAAGTGTTTGTATCAACCCTGATTGCATGTGCATATGTTTTTTCTGTCCTTGTCATGATAATTTCAATGAAAATTCAATTTTTGTTCCTTTTCCGGATTCCGAACTCAGTACCATATGGTCTACATTGCGCTTAATATTGGGCAAACCCATACCGGCACCGAATCCCATTTCCCGAACAGTATCGGAGGCTGTTGACCATCCTTCTTCCATGGCCTGCTCAATATCGTCAATCCCGGGCCCCTCGTCCTGTATCATAACTTTCAACACAGCGCTGGTGATTTCAACTTCCATGGTGCCTTTCCAGGCATGGGCAACAACATTCACTTCTGCTTCATACAGCGCTACCGCAGCCCTCCTGATGAGCCCGGGATTGACATTGAGGTGTTTCAATACCTTTTTCACTTCACTGCTGGCTTTTCCGGCACTGGTAAAATCTCCTCCTTCTATGTCAAATTTCATCAGCATCAATACACCGGTTTAATACCATTCTCAAACAAACTTCCTGAAACACCATATAATGAAGACGTGCATGAAATAACAGCAATGCCGTTTTCTTCGGCAAGCTTCAGCATTTCATTTGTCACGCGCTTTCCTCTGGCAATAATAACACAATTCACATTTGACATTTCCGCTGTCCTGATTGTCTGGGTTGTAGAAAGACCCGTGAGTAAAATCAAACCGTTATCAATGTCCAGGGTTAATACATCACTCATCAAATCAGAGGCAAAGGCATAAGTAAAATCCTGCTCCGGAGTTGTGCCCGTGAGGATAATGCCATTTACAATTCTGTTGATCTGATGTATATTCATTGTATCATTATTATTTGACTGCAAATATATGTTATTTTTTTAACATTGTTATTCTCCTAACACTGTTATATAACATATCGCACTTACTTGCTCATATCGTGGAACTTAGGAGTCTGCCTTTTTATAATAATATGGTCACCGCTTACAAGCAGGCGTATGATCAGACGACAGTCAGACCCATAGCAATCACATCCTCATGGTCAAATGCCAGCGGAGGCAGTTCATCAAGGGAGAACCACTGTGCCATGGCAGCATCATCACCGGCGGTGGGTTGTAGCGGGGCATCAATCTGTGAAATATATACGGTGGTGATATTTCTGCCCCTGGGGTCACGGCCGGGATTACCAAAAGTATGCAACTGACGGAAATCGACAATTTGCAAGCCGGTCTCTTCGTACAGTTCACGCACAACTGCATCAAATAGTGGCTCATCCATATCTACAAAACCGCCCGGTAAAGCCCACTGTCCTTTGAATGGTTCATTGCCACGCCGGATCAGCAGCACTTTCAGGTCAGGTCTGTTGCCGGCGAAAACCAGAGCATCTACGGTAACCATGGGACGGGGATACTCATAAGTGTATGACATAATATTTACTTTCTGTTTTGAATATTTGCATCAAAATCTTCCAAATAAAAATCCTCCTTTAAGGCAAATTCACTCCCTCTGATGCCAGGAATCAGCGTAACGATATCTGCAAGAACAAGATTTATCAGGATATCCACCAGCAAGGCACGCTGCAGGCCGGTATAATCCATAAGCTCATCCAATTCCTTTGTTTCATTGTTTTCCAGGGCATTCAGAATCTGTTTTTCATTGGCTGAATAAGAGATATACGCTCCCTGATGGCTTTGTATTCGTTTCCAGACAGCATGCAGCACCTCATCAGCCACCAGGTTCATATCATCACGCCGCACATAGGCTTTTCTATGTCCTTCCGGGTCGGGTGCCGTGATTGGTTCATCTGCTTCAGTTTTTGGAATGATGACTTCGAGTACCTGTTTGCCTCTTATATTCCAGGTTTTTGCATCTATAGCCACAGCCGGTTTACAAAATATTTCTGCTGCGGATTCCATCATAAAAAACTCTTCATCAGAACGGATGCCTGCAATTCTGCCATTGTCCTTTACCCCGATCAGCAATCTGCCTCCGTCGGTATTGGCAAACGCAGCCACGGTACGGGCAATCTTTTTTGCATCGGTGACCTGATATTTAAAATCAAGCTGCTGATGCTCACCTTCTTCGATTAAACTTTGAATATATGCAGACATATGACAAAGGTACAAAATTGAATTTGTAACGGGCAACGCTCCTGTTATTTTGACCAAAAAAAGGGCACCTGAATCAGGCACCCTAAACCGGTTAATCCTAAAAAACCAGTCACATGATTAATTTTGTTTTAAAACTTTGCGGCTTGTGCTATTACCATTGGCCGTGACGACATTAAGCATATAAGCTCCTGCAGGCAATCCGGACATATCAACAACCACAGACTTATCATGCATGCTCAGGGAAACGTGTACAGGAAAGCCGGAAGCTGTATAGAGTGAAATATTTCTGATTTCATGATCCGCATTCACTGTCAACCTGTCGATCACGGGATTGGGATAAGTCTCAACTTCAAACGTATCATTTTGCAAAAAACTTATGCTTTTGCTGCTGAAGGTTTCTGAAGCCCCGTCATAATCCACCTGTCTCAGGCGGTAATAGGATGTACCATTCAGTGGGTTCATGTCTTCAAACTCGTAATAGTTGGCAGTTTTGCTTGTACCGGCGCCATCTACCCTTGCGATATCTGTCCAGTTTTCTCCATCACCTGAACGTTCAATAAGAAAGTAATCATTATTCAGTTCTGAGGCAGTTTCCCACTCAATGAGCACTGAATTATCAGTATCAGAAAGATTAAACATACTGAGCTCGATTGGCAATAGTGAAGGATTTGCTTTTGCCAAAATGTATTCACGATGATAGAAGCCTCCCTCGGTATAGAAAAAGCCACTTGAATCCGGTACATTTTGCTCAATGGCCTGCCAGTTCCATTGATCAGCAGCGTTATTTCTATAAGCAATTGTCAGGGAATCGTTTACGCTAATGCTGGTGTTTGACAGAAGTTCTTTGGTGTATTTGAATGTGAGATTGCTTCCGTTTCTGATAACAAAGATACCCCAGTACCCTCCATCTACAATTTCTGAAATATCGGGATTGTCAACTTCCAGTGTATTCGGCGATTCGGATACATGGTAAATGTGAATACCTTCCATATTGCCACTAAAATCTGAGAGGGTGATTCTGTGGTCAGTGCCCTCATAAACCAATTCATCCTCGTCATACGTCCAGGCATTATCATCTCCCACCGGAGCTGTACTTGTAACCAACTGGGTTTCTGTTACATTACCGTCATACGTTCCGGATTCATCGCTCAGCAAACCAGCATTAAGTTCATCAAAACGATAATAAGCAAGCAGGTCGTTTTCATCACCAGCCAGTTTTTTGGTCATGGCATTACGAATTTCGTCAGTTGTAAGTGCTCGGTTCCAGATGGAAACTTCGTCAAGCTCACCGTTAAAATAACGATCTCCTCCGTTAGCGGCCCAGTTAGCAAATGTCAGATTAAAATCAGGCTGAAAAGTAATTATGTCCCCACTGCGGTTTTGATGCCCTTCTTCAACACCATTTATGTACAAGCGCTGAACGTTACCATCATAAGTAGCAGCAAAGTGCACCCATTTATCTTCCTGAACATGGGTATTAGACCAGATAAACTGACGGTTGTTTTCCGTTTGAAGAGCAAATTCCAGTTTGTTGTTATTGCGGTCGTGCTGAATCCAGAACTGACCATAATCACCTGTTTGTGATGAATTAATGGTCACAATATTTGCCCAGTTGTCACCGTTTTTAGGGTCAATATTCCATTTCATCCATCCCATCACCGTCATTTGATTTGTAAAATTAAAATCAACGGCTCCAAAATTCACAGCATCACCATCTCCGTCAAAACGGTAGGCATTTGATGCACCTTGTGCAAAGGCTGTCAGGCTTAAAATTGTCAGAGTAATTGTGGCAAAAAAGGTTTTCATAAGGTGGCGTTTTGTAATGTTCTGCAGCTAAAGTAAGGTCAAACTTACCTGATCAAAACTTTCTTTGATAAAATGCCCGGAATAATTGATAGATATCACAAAACAACGGATGAATACAATTCAGCCACCACAAGGTATAAATAAAAAAAGCCGCATCATTTGACACGGCTTTTTTCTGAATTATCTGTTTGAATTATTCAAACTTTTTGAAGACTTTTTTGATTCTGTCAATGCCTTCGCGGAGTTGTTCTTCCGTAATTACCAGAGGTGGAGCAAAGCGGATAATATCGCCGTGTGTTGGTTTAGCCAGCACACCTTCTTTGGCCATTTCAACACAGACATCCCATGCTTCTTTTCCGTTTTTGGGTTTGATAACCACAGCATTGAGGAGACCTTTACCACGTACCAGTCCGATCATTTCAGAACCGATACTACTCATTTCGTCACGGAAAATCTTACCAAGATACTCGGCACGTTCGGCAAGTTTTTCGTCTTTCACTACATCCAGGGCAGCCATTGCCACTTTAGCAGCGACGGGATTGCCACCAAAGGTTGAACCATGTTGTCCGGGTTTAATAACGAGCATAATGTCGTCGTTGGCCAGAACTGCAGATACCGGATATACACCACCGGAGATGGCTTTACCCAGGATCAGTATATCAGGATGAACATCCTCATGGTCACATGCCAGCAATTTACCTGTGCGTGCAATTCCGGTTTGTACCTCATCCGCGACAAACAGCACATTATTGGCTTTACAAAGATCATAAGCTTTTTTGATGTATCCGTCTTCCGGAACATACACACCTGCTTCTCCCTGAATAGGCTCAACGAGGAAGCCGGCCACATTGGGATCTTTCAGTTCTTTTTCCAGAGCATCCAGATCATTGTAGGGTACTGTAACAAAACCCGGAGTATATGGACCGTATCCTGTGTAGGCATCCGGATCACTGCTCATTGATATGATGGTGACCGTGCGGCCGTGAAAGTTGTTTTCACAGACAATTATTTTGGCCTTGTTGGCAGGAATTCCTTTTTTCTCGTATCCCCATTTACGCACCAGCTTGATGGCAGTTTCATCTGCTTCAGCACCGGTATTCATCGGCAATACTTTATCATAGCCAAAATACTTAGTAATGTATTCTTCAAACTCTCCCAACACATTGTTGTGAAAAGCCCTTGATGTAAGCGTCAGGGTTTTAGCCTGTTCAGTCATGGCATCAACAATCCTGGGATGACAATGTCCCTGGTTTACTGCAGAGTAGGCTGAAAGGAAATCAAAATATTTTTTTCCTTCAACATCCCATACAAAAGGACCTTCACCTTTTTCAAGCACAACGGGTAGCGGATGATAATTATGTGCACCATACTTTTCTTCCCGTGCAATGTAATCCTGTGTTTTCATTTCTTTAGTAGCCATAAGCCAGCAAATTAAAAATATACAACAATAAAATTCATAAAATCAGGAAACAAAATTCAACAATTATTTTTGTATTTACAATAGGCTTTCACAAAATAATAAATGTTTTATAACTTGTTTTATGACAGAACATTTGCCGGGTGAGAAACATTCACATTTTTGTTTATACGGCATACATCCGGCATTTTTTGAGGCAGGACAAAAAATGCTCCGGACAATCTGCAAAGGAAGCCAAAGCTATGATTGATAATCCTGGGATAATCTGCTTTCCAAAAACAAACTTGCCATCTTGTAATGAAATGATTAATTTTGCAGCGAATTATTTATTGAAACACCATGTTTGAAAACCTATCTGACAGACTAGAGAAATCGTTTAAGATACTCAAGGGTGAAGGCAAAATCACTGAAGTAAATGTTGCAGAGACATTGAAAGATGTACGTCGCGCTCTATTGAATGCCGATGTTAACTATAAGATTGCCAAAGATTTCACCACTACGGTAAAAGAAAAAGCCCTTGGCCAGGATGTACTTAACAGTGTAAAACCTGGTCAGATGCTGGTTAAAATTGTACATGATGAGCTGGCTGTTCTTATGGGCAGTGAGGCAGAAGACATCAATCTTGACGGCAAGCCTGCAGTAATTTTGATTGCCGGTCTTCAGGGTAGTGGTAAAACTACCTTTTCAGGAAAGCTGGCCCGTTTATTAAAATCCAAACGCGGGCGTCATCCTTTGCTTGTTGCCGGAGATGTTTATCGTCCGGCGGCCATTGAGCAGTTGAAAGTACTTGGCGGCCAGGTTGATGTTCCCGTGTATACGGAAGAAGACAACAAGCAGCCGGTAAAAATTGCCAAACGAGCCATCCGTCATGCCAAAGAAAACGGTATGGACACGGTCATCATTGATACAGCAGGACGTCTGGCAATTGATGAAGACATGATGAATGAGATTGCTGCCATCAAGGAAGCGGTCAATCCTTCAGAAACCCTTTTCGTGGTGGATTCAATGACCGGTCAGGATGCAGTTAATACGGCAAAGGAATTTCATGATCGTCTGGATTATGACGGCGTTGTGCTCACAAAACTTGACGGTGACACCAAAGGCGGAGCAGCACTGACCATCCGTTCGGTAGTGAATGAGCCGATCAAATTCATGAGTCAGGGAGAAAAAATGGATGCACTGGATGTTTTCCATCCAAGTCGTATGGCAGACCGTATCCTTGGCATGGGTGATGTTGTATCTCTTGTGGAGAAAGCCCAGGAACAATTTGATGAAGAGGAATCACGCAAACTGCAAAAGAAAATCGCGAAAAACCAGTTTGACTTTGAAGATTTCATCAAGCAGATACAGCAAATCAAAAAAATGGGCAACGTCAAAGATCTGATGGGCATGATACCCGGAATGGGAAAAGCCATCCGGAATCTGGACATTGATGATGACGCATTCAAGGGAATTGAAGCCATTATACGTTCCATGACACCTGAAGAAAGACGCAATCCGCAGTTGATTAACGGCAGTCGTCGCGCACGCATAGCCGAAGGTAGTGGCAGCAGTGTGCAGGATGTAAATAAGCTTCTGAAACAATTTAAGGAAACACGTAAAATGATGAGTGCCATGACAGGAGACAAAAACAAACGCCGTTCTCTTGGCAATGTATTCAAGCAATAAATATCATCGGGGAGTTATCTCAGGAAATCCCTGAATTCCAACAATATACTTTCGAATTTGCTCATATAAACAAAAAAGAACTCCTGTATTTCAGGCCAGTCTTCTTTTTTGTACATATCAACATTGTCAAGCCGTACATATATTCTGCTGCATTGTCTGCCCTCGGTGGTGATAAATTCATCATTCCAGAAGATTTCTCTGTCAATAATACGTTCCATCATATTCCGCAGGCTTTCCAGTTTTTCAAAAATCAGGGCTTCTTCAAATTTGTCTTTTCTCCAGATTTCAAAACCAACAGCGGCATGTTCTCTGTCAAGATCAAAACGCAAACTGAGTCCTTTCACCCCGCTTCTTTTCAGCAGCCATTCTCTGGGTTTACCTTCGGCCTGTCGTCGCCTGGCAGACATGGCCCTGAAACCTCCCCAGAAGGTCAATCGAAGGATTTTCTTTTCTTCTTTTGAAAACATGGGACAAACTTAGCAAAAAATGGCGGTACACCAGCCTTAGTGGCGATATGGCAATGTATTATTCAGCTGCTATGCGGGTTACTTTTTCCAGAAAGCCGGGCTGAAAATGATAAGTACTGTAAACAATTCCAGACGACCGAGCAGCATAAGGAAAGAAAGAAACCATTTTCCGGCAACACTGACGTTGGCATAATTTTCCACAGGACCTACATCGCCAATACCAGGGCCGATATTTCCCAGCGTGGCAGCAACTGCTCCCATTGCGCTTTCAAAATCCAGACCCAGGAATGACATAATAACTACTGAGACCAGGAATATCAGGATGTAAAATATGATAAAGGCCAGGACATTGACTATTATTTGCTGAGGTACAGCTTTTTGATTAAACCGAACAGGAATAACGGCATTTGGATGCAACAGGCGTTTCAGCTCGAGATATGCATTTTTGAACAGCATCATGATTCGGATAACCTTAATTCCGCCACCAGTAGAGCCGGCTGAACCACCAATGAACATGAGCATAAAAATCAAAACCCACAAACCTGAAGGCATCCAGGAAAGGTAATCAGAAGTTACATAGCCGGTTGTAGTTACAATACTGACGACCTGGAATATGGCATCACGAAATGATTGTTCCAGAGAAAATCCGTTTTTCCAAAACAGCAAAACTGTGACAATGGCTGTAGCAAAGAGAATTATTCTGCCGTAAAATGCAAACTCATCATTTCTAAACAATCTGCCGGGTTTTCCGGCAAGCGCAAAGTACGACAGAGCAAAGTTGACTCCGGCGAGAAACATGAAAACAATGATGATATAGTGTATTGCCGGATTTTGAAAATGTGCAATGCTTGCCTGTTTGGTGGAATACCCTCCGGTAGCCATGGTCGTAAAAGCGTGGTTTATCGCATCAAAAACAGACATTCCGGCAAACTTTAGCAATATTGCCTCGGTAACGGTAAAAAGGAGATATACCAACCAGAGTTTTTTTGCAGTTTGCTTAATCCTGGGGCTGATTTTGTCCTGGGTGGGCCCCGGTGCTTCAGCAGCAAACATCTGCATTCCCCCTACCCTAATCAGTGGCAATATGGCAATGGATAAAACAATAATGCCCATACCCCCCATCCACTGGGTGAAACTTCGCCAAAAGAGTATGCCATGAGGAAGGCTTTCAATATCATTCAATACAGAGGCTCCAGTTGTCGTAAAGCCTGAAATGGTTTCAAAAAAAGCATTGGTAATATTGGGTATTGCTCCACTGATAACAAAAGGCAGGGTGCCAAACAAAGACATAAATAACCAGGCAAAAGTCACAATTACATAGGCCTCCCGTTTTCCCACTTTCCGGCCTGCATTTCTGTTGGCAAGTGCCAGCACACCACCGGAAAATAACGTAATGCCTGATGAGAGTAAAATCGGAATTATATCATGGTCATTGTGATAGATACTGAAAGGCAATCCCAGCAGCATTGCCACACTTTCGATGACAAGCAGAATACCCAGTGTTAAGCCAATTATCCTGTAATTCATATTTTTCAATCAGGCTACAAATGTAAAATATTTAAACAAATTTCAAGATATGATATCGAAACTTCAATGATGAAAAATATTTTTTTTTGCAACAGATTGCAGAAAAAAAGTCAAGCGGTATTCATCAAAATAAAGCAATGATTATCATTCGGCCAGAGGCTTACATAAAAACCAGCCAATACTTTCTGGCACAGGAACAGGAAAGTTCAAAATTTTACTTGCAAAATGAAAAAATAGTTTTACATTTGCAACCGCTTTACAGAACTAAAGCACGGGGTGTGGCGCAGCCCGGTTAGCGCGCCTGGTTTGGGACCAGGAGGTCGGGAGTTCGAATCTCCCCACCCCGACAAGCACAAAACCCTTTCAGCAAACGCTGAAAGGGTTTTTTATTGCCCCCGGCACGGAAAACTTGTTTTCCAGTTGCCGGGGGCAATAAAAAA
>JBNJGS010000009.1:2964-59620 GCA_051747965.1 Bacteroidota bacterium | reverse complement strand
TTAAAAGACGGGTCACCCAAATCCCAAGTTTTTAAAGCATAAATCATTGATTATCAAAAGGTGTTTTTTGGTGTGTATAGGTGGTGCACAAAACAGGGGGATTGATTAAGTTATCCTCCATCAGGGCTTTACCGGCTTGAATTCAAAAGAGTCAGGGCCCAGCATATCAGCAAAATCTTCACCAGCTTCAAGTAAATCTTCATCATCAACCTCGTATTCCCAGACAAACCGTATTGCGGGAATGTCTTCTGATAAAGCCTGCATTAAGTTGTACAAATACTTGGCCGACAGGGTGTTGAAATAATCCATACGGAAAATGAAGAGTTCCACTCCTTCGTTATTTGCCTGCAGCTCCTGACATCTCCTGTGAACTTCTGCATAGAAGGGCCTGGGATCTTCAGGAATGGATATGCCACTCAACTTCAGATGACGCAGCTTGCTATCATACAGCAGGCCCGGTGTACTTTGGGTTTCTTTAATAACTTGTTGAGACATATATAATCAGTTTTGATAAAACATACAATTCGTCTTCCCGCATTGCAAATCTGAATACCGGGTTTTTCGAGGATTTCAGATACATATGGTACAGACCGGTACCCGCATTGCTGACTGACATATTTCTTAGTTTGATTTCCTCCCGCAATGCCGAAGCCGGCATCCCATTCAGTTCGGCAGTGATATGCTGAATTTTTGATTTATCAGCTTTGCTGAGGTCATTGATGCTGTATAGCTTGATGGAGGTATCCGAAAAGCTGATTCCACACCATACCATGCCTTTACTGCTATGCTTTGTCGCATTCTGGTAAAGCTCGGTGAACAGGAAGCGGGCACGTTTCCATGTTTTGTTATCAAGCCATGCATACCTGTTTTGCAGTCTGGATTCCAGCAATTTCAGCAGTTGGTGTAATTCACCCTGCCCCGAAACATCAAAATTGATGTTCTTGAGTTCAGGGAAAATCCTGCTGATATCTTGCAGATTCACAGACATCTCAGCGTTTTAAATATTTGTCATAAACATCCGCATGGGCATAATTCTCTATTGCTGAAAGTGCGGCAGCCGGATTGTTGTGCATGGTATACAGTGACCTGTACTCCGGTACGGCAAATTTGTGTGTGTACATTTGCTCAAAAAGCTGTAGCAAAGCATCATAATAACCATCCGTATTGAGAATCACAACAGGCAATTTGTGATACTGTAGTTGCTTTAGGGTTATTACCTCAAGCAACTCCTCCAGTGTACCGAATCCGCCTGGTAGTGCCAGAAAAGCATCGGCTTCCTGCCGCATTAGTGCTTTCCTGTCTTTCATGTCTTTGGTTATGATTAACTTGTCGTCCTCATCAGATACGACACCACGAATCTTTAAACGCTCAGGTATCACACCGGTTGTTTCACCACCTTGCTCCCTGACAGCCGAAGCCACAGCACCCATAATGCCGATTTTTCCTGCACCATATATTATTGAATGCCCGTTTTTGCCAATGGCATGCCCCATCTCCCGGGCGTGCTCATAATAAATGGGCTCTAAATCAACACTGGAACCGCAAAATACACATATTTTCATTACTTTCGTTTTCTGTAGGTTTGTAAAATTCAATTAAACATAAGCAAAATAATGAAACGAAAAAAAATATCCGGTATAATTGTGTTTCTCCTGATAAGCTTTTCATTGGTTCTTATCGGTACCGGGATGCTGCTAAAAAAGGAAGAGATTGTTTTCCGGAACAATACAGAACGCGAATTGCTCCTCAGAGTAAAACTGAAATCTTATGCCGAAGACAGTGTCTATCTGGTGCAGCCGGGTCAGGAAGTAAATATTGCAGAAAATAAGCATCTAAAGAAAAGAACTGAAAATGCTATCAAAAATGAATTTATAAATAAACTAAATAAATTTAACCTTTGTTGTAATCAGGATAAAGGTTTAGTCAATCTGATACAATATAGTGATAAGTGGATATTTGAGTCTGACAAAAAAACAAGCAGACTGATCGTTGAATATTCTGATGAAAAAAAAGAGTGAAAATATTCTGATTATTCTTTTTTAACTTAAAAAAATATTGATACTTTTATAAGCTGATTTTATCAGGATAGCGGCTTGGCCGGAAACCAAATAGTAAGCAAATTGTATTACAAAATTGTCTGTAAATGAATTTAAATTTTTTTTTGGTCTCTAACAAGTTGAGGATAAAAAGCATATAAAATAATTGAAATAAACAAGGGAGATTTGATTTGTTCAGGCAGTTTTTTTTTCACAAATTGCTGTTGAAAACAAATCAAATATTAGAAGCAAAATCGATCTGCTAAATGGTTAAAAATGTAGAAACAGCCTGGAATCAATGTCTGAAAATTATCAGCGATAATGTTCCCAAAGTGAGCTTTCGGACATGGTTTGAGCCCATTGTACCTTTAAAACTGGAAGACAATGTGCTGACCATTCAGGTTCCCAGTACATTCTTTTATGAGTTCTTGGAAGAACAATATATTGATCTTCTCAAAAAGTGTCTGACAAAAGTTGTGGGGCCTGGCGTAAAGCTGGAATACCACGTTGTTATGGGTGATAATGGTGTGGGGAAACAACCATACACGGTGAAAATCCCAACCACCAGCAAATCCAAACTTCACAACAGACCTGTACAGGTACCAATAGACAAGGAAAGTGCTTCTATTAAAAATCCCTTTGTCATCCCCGGATTGAAAAAAATGCATGTCGATCCTCAATTGAATGCTGAAAACTCATTTGAAAACTTTATTGAGGGTGAGTGTAACCGGCTGGCACGATCTGCCGGCTTTGCCGTGGCCGAGAAACCGGGAGGAACAGCTTTTAATCCACTGTTTATATATGGTTCCCCGGGGCTTGGGAAAACCCACCTGGCGCAGGCAATCGGAATCGAAGTTAAAAACCGGTATCCGGAGAAAACCGTTCTCTATGTGGACGCCAATAAATTCCAGACCCAGTACGCAGAGGCATCACGAAATAACAACCGAAACGATTTCGTGCATTTTTACCAGATGATAGATGTGCTCATTGTTGACGATGTGCACTATTTTGCGAAAAAAGAAGGAACACAGGATGTGTTTTTCCACATCTTCAATCACTTGCATCAGCTGGGCAAACAACTCGTGCTTACATCCGACAAACCGCCCGTGGAACTTAGCGGACTCGATGAAAGACTCCTGAGTCGTTTTAAATGGGGACTCTCTGCCGACCTGCAGGAACCGGATTTTAAAACCCGGATTTCAATCCTCAAAAACAAATCCTATCAGGACGGTATTAGCATCTCAGATGAAGTGCTCGAATACATTGCTTCCCATATTTCTGAAAGCATCAGAGAACTGGAAGGCGCACTGATTTCACTGCTTGCCCAATCAACCCTGAATAGAAAGGAAATTACCCTGGACCTGGCCAAAACCATGATTGACAAACTGGTGAAAAATTCCAGAAGGGAAGTTTCCATTGATTATATCCAGAAAATAGTATGCAATTATTTTGGCATGTCCGTAGATAAACTCAACTCAAAAACCCGAAAACGGGAAGTTGTGCAGGCCAGGCAAATCGCTATGTACTTTGCCAAGAATATGACAAAATCATCCCTGGCATCTATCGGCTCCAGCATTGGAGGAAAAGACCATGCAACAGTCCTGCATGCATGTAAAACCGTCAATAATCTGATTGATACCGATAAACGATTCAAAGTTTATATCGATGATATTGATAAAAAACTGAAAATGTGAATCTCACCATCGGAAAAAGCTGCAGTCATTGATTGCAGCTTTTTTCTTTCCTGGCAAAACTACACTTTACTCTTTGACCTGAATATGTGAAAAACAAGCTGTTGAATGCCGCAGTGCCAACACATTTTTTATATCTTAGCGCCGTAAAATTTCTGAACTATGATCTGGGTATTACTGACAATACTTTCTGCAACAGGGATCTTTGTTTTCTTTAAGTTGCTGGACAAATATAAACTCCCCAACCTGAATGCCATTGTTATCAATTACTTTGTTGCAGGACTTATTGGTATTGCAATAAGCCCCAACAGAGAGATAATGCTCAATGTGTTCAAAGAAGACTGGGCATTCCTGGCCATCCTGATTGGTGTATTGTTTATCCTCATGTTTTTTGTGATAGGATATTCCTCCATTCACAGTGGTATGTCTATCACTACACTGGCAAGCAAAATGTCCGTAGTTATTCCCATCCTTTTTTCCATCATATATTATAATGAGGACTTATCCACCATAAAAGTTGTCGGTATGATTCTGGCACTCATTGGCCTGGTGATGGCAGTGTACAAAAAAAGGAAGGACGGCAGACTGAGCAAACAATTCTGGATACCACTGGTGCTCTTTGCAGGTATGGGCATTGTCGATTCACTGGTGAAATACGCCCAGGCTGCTCATGTGAATGATGAAATATCCTCCATGTTCACTGCCCTGCTTTTTAGCATTTCTTTTATTGCTGGTATGGTAATCATGTTGTTCCGCCGGGAATATTTTGTATATTTTAAAAGTGGCCGCCTGCTGTTACTCGGGACAGGACTTGGGGCTGTGAATTACGGATCAATCTATTTTCTCATCCGCGCTCTGAATTCAGATGTTTTTGATAGTTCCGTGATTTTTGGAATCAACAATATCGGCATTGTAAGTTTGTCAGCATTTATCGGATATGTGTTTTTCCGCGAGCGTCTGAGTAAGCTCAACTGGACAGGCCTGGTGACCTGCCTGATAGCCATTGCCATATTGTACATTACAAAATAACCATATGACAGAATTGTCAGATACATACAAAAGTATCAAGGCTCCTTCTGAAGGGTTCTTCAAAGACAGAGGCAGCAAGTTTTATGCCTTTGCTTTTCCGGTGAGCTCAGAAGATCAAGTGAAAGAGCATCAGGACAGTTTGCGCAAATCTCATCATGATGCCCGCCACCATGTATATGCCTTTATTCTGGGTGCTGATGAGTCTGTTTTTCGCGCCGGCGACGACGGTGAACCCGCTCATTCTTCCGGTGACCCTGTGCTCGGGCAAATCAGATCCTACGGCCTTACCAATGTTCTGATTGTGGTGGTTAGGTATTTTGGGGGGACAAAACTTGGCATTCCCGGACTTATCAATGCATACAAAACTGCTGCAGCAATGGCTCTGGAAAATGCTGCAATTGTGGAGCATGTGAGAAGAAAATATTTCCGCATAAAATTTGATTACCCACTAATGGACCAGATAAACCGGCTTATCAGGGAAGAAAATCTGAAAGTCAGCGACCGCATATTTGAAATGGATTGTGAAATGGAACTGGGAGTGAGGCTGAGAGATGTGGACAGAATCTCCCAAAGACTGAAACAAGCTCCTGAAGTTAAAATACTCAAAATCTCATGAAAAAATATTTGGCCAGATTCATACTGAAAGTCGCAGGGTGGAAAATAGCAGACAGTTTCCCCGATGTGCAGAAATCTGTTTGTGTTATGGCCCCGCATACCAGTATGTGGGATTTTGTTTGGGGTAAATTGTTTTTCATGAGTATCGGGATAAAACCAAAATTCCTGATTAAAGCCGAAGCATTTAAAGGTATAGGCGGATACTTTCTGAAGGCAATGGGTGGAATCCCGGTCGAAAGGAAAAATCCCGCAGGCCTGGTGCCGGATATTCTGGACCGGTTGAAAAAGCAGGATGAATTTATATTGGTGATTACACCCGAAGGAACACGGAAAAAAGTTGATGTCTGGAAAACCGGAGCCATCAGAATTGCAAGGGCAGCACAAATACCCCTGATTGCCGGTCGAATGGATTATGAGAAAAAAGAACTGGGCCTGGCTGCCGTTTATTGGCAGGTGCCTGATGATCCCGGATTTATCAACAGGTTGAAACTAGATTTTGCTCAAATTAAAGGTAAACATCCTGAAAAATTTAACCCTTATGCCAAACAATGATTTAAAACTTGGCCTTTTACAAACGGACCTGGCCTGGGAAAACCCGCAAGCCAATATTGAAAAACTTGCTGACTCAATGGATACCCTCTCCGGTGCTGATCTCATCATTTGTCCGGAAATGTTTACAACAGGTTTCAGCATGCAGCCGGAAAAGCATGCAGAAACACATCAGGGAGATAGTTACAAACAGATAGCAGATATGGCATCCAAAGTAGATGCTGCCATCGTATTTTCAATGATGGTGAAAGAATCAGGAAAATATTTTAACCGTTTGTATTTTGTCTTTCCCGATGGTTCCTCTGCAATGTACGACAAAAAGCATTTGTTTACCATGGGGGAGGAACATCTGCATTATTCGGCAGGCAATAAACGTCTGTATGTTGATTACAGGGGCTGGAGAATCATGCCTTTGGTATGCTACGATCTGAGATTTCCTGTATGGAGTAGAAATGCCAGTAATTATGACTTATTGCTCTATAATGCAAACTGGCCTGGAGTAAGGGCGGATGTGTGGAAAACACTCCTGAAAGCAAGGGCCATCGAAAATCAGGCATGGGTGGCCGGTGTAAACCGCATTGGTGTGGATGGACGCAATCTTCATTATACCGGAGACTCCCGGGTTCTGGATGCAAAAGGCAGGCTCCTGCTTGATATGAAAGATGAGGAAAAAGCAGAAATATTTACCATTGCTAAACAGCCGCTGATGGACTTCAGAGAAAAATTCCCTGTACTTAATGATATGGATAAGTTCAGATTGCTATAAATTCCCTGGGAAACAGGTATCCCTTTTAATGGCTTTCAGATTTCAACCTTTGATTTTGTGCGATAAATGCTTCCTGATTATACTGTACAGTTCTTTGGAATTTAGGGGTTTTGCCAGGAAATCATCAAAGCCTTTTTCAAGAAGGCTGATTTTGTCCTCTGCTGTATTAAAGGCAGCATGAGCAATAACAACAAATTGTTGATCCATTCCTCTGATTGCTTGTAAAGCTGAAGCATTGCCATTATTTTCGTCTGATATGCTCAGAAAAATCAGGTCAGTGTTTTTGGCATGTAAGTGTAATTTGTCTTTTAATTCATTCTCATTTCCGGCAATCAGAATTTTCAGGTTTTCTGTTTCTAACATGGCTGTGAAATAGGCCAGATTATTCGCATCAGCTTCTGCCAGAAGGATACAGGCTGGCTCTTTGAACAATGGTTTGCCTTTTTCTGTATGCTTGTGATTGTTTTGCTGTTCGTCTTGTTTGCGTGGAAGACTGAACTTAAAGATACTGCCTTTTGGGGAGTTGTTTTCTATCCATAATCTACCACCCAACAGGCCCACCAGATTCTTAGCAATGGACAAACCTATGCCGGCACCTCCGAATGATCGGGTATGTGTATGCTCCAGTTGTCTGAAGGCATCGAAAACAAGATTATGATACTTGTCTTCAATGCCGATGCCTGTATCTTTAACAAAAAAGACCAGTTGGTCATCACAAATCTCATAGCCAAAATCAATCTTACCCTCTCTGGTGTATTTAATGGCATTATCCAGCAATAATGCAAGAATCTGCCGCATACGGAAGTGATCCGTTTTGATTACAGGATCATTATCAGTTGCTACATGTAGCCTTAGATCAAGCTTGTTGGCTTCAGCCCTTGGCCTGAAGCGAGCTTCAACATTACGCAGACTGTCATTTACGCCTGTTGTCACCGGGGCCAGTTCTATCTGGCCTGTCTGGATTTTTGATACATCCAGAACGTTATTGATAATGGTGAGTAACTGACGCGTACTCTGTACCACAATATCTGCATATTCAGCTTTTTCCTGCTTACTGGTTTTTTCCCGCAGCATCATTTCTGTAAATCCGATGATACCATTCATCGGGGTCCTGATCTCATGACTCAGGTTGGATAAAAAGGCAGTTTTGAGCATATCGCCTTCCTCTGCCTTGATTTTTGATTTTGTCAGTTCCTCCTGTTCCTGTCGAAGTTTTTTGTTTTTGGCTCTGATTAAGGCAGTATTCTGTCGTTGACTGTTGATGCCCACCAATGCCAGAATGCCTGTAGCGCCCAGAAAAAAATTATTCCCCAGCCAAAAGGCAAACTCATCGCTATCGGTATTGCTGAGATTTAATTCATGGGCAAAAATGGCAATCGCGTTGTACAGTATGATAGAGGACAGAAAAAAAAAGGTACTGGATAACATCCCAAATCTAAAAATAAAACCGGCCCACAGGATGATGAGCAACAATCCGGCATAATACCCTAAATAGGCAGGCTCATTCAGCTCCACAATATATATCATTCCCAGTATTCCCAGTTCGGCCAAAAACAGCAAAACAATCATCAATGGCCTGGCATACAGATGAAAATGCTTTTGGTAGGTCAGTAATAGGGACAGAAAAATCCCCGGTGCCACCAGAACAAATCTGATAAACCAGAGTTGACGGTAATGATCAGGCGCCATAAACGGATCAAGAATACCGAATAAACTGTATATGATGATTCCCGCCAATAAGCCAACCCTCAGTGCTTTTAAACTGATTTCACCGTTTTCTCCCAGATAAGGAATGGCATGGCGCATAGGCGGATTGTTATTTTTCTGTTTTATCCCCGTTTAAAATGGCAAATCATCTTCTTCTCCGGATTTGTCATCTGAAAAAATGTCTTCAGGAATATCATCCTTGCCAGGCAGAGGTGCATTGTCTACAGGTGGAGCAGCCTGCTGACCATCTTCTTGTTTGTTTATTTTCCACATTTTAACATCGGTAAACCAACGTCCTTTAAATTCCCTGCTCTCGATATTGATGAATGCCGTTACTTTTTCCCCTGGCTTTAGATTTGAAATATCTGCCTTGTCATTCCAGTTAAGCAGGCAAACTGATTTGGGAAACTGATCTTCTGTTTCGATGATAACTTCCTGTTTTTTCCATTGCCCGCGGGCAGATTCTCCGGTGATTGGTTCGTTGATTTGCAATATCTTCCCTGTGATTTCCATAATAAATTGATGTTTTTGAAGAATTATTAAACGATAAATGTAAGATTTTTTGTTAAAAACATGAAATATTATTGCAAAATATCTTCTTCGCCAAAAGGCCTGTCCACTCTAATCTTATGCATGCATTTTGAGAATCAGATCAGTCGGCTTCTTTTTTTTTGATTCTTTGTATTGACAGATTCTGCGGACGCTTTCCGGAAATTTCGTTGATTTTTTATTATCTTCAGGAAATATAAAGTAATTATGGATTTTGATGTATCCATGCATCAAAATCCAAACAAAAAAACAAATCAAATGAAAAAGACACTTCTTTTTATCGGACTTTTAACTTTTGGCTTCCTCATCAGTGGTAAAGCCCAGGAAAATATGGATTATGATAAAGCATGGGATAATCTGAAAAAGCATGAGCAAAAAGGGCTGCCTCAATCCGCCCTGAAAGTAGCTGACAGCATTTTCAGTGCCGCCGTCACCGATAAGGATAATGAACAGGTCATGAAATCCATGATTTACCGGATTAAGCTGAGCAATTATTATCAGGAAGATCAGATAATTCAGGCCATTGAAAGTCTGCAGTCTGATAAAGATATGTATGAACCCGAAGTCAGGGCTTTTATGCATTTGCTTTCAGCCAGGCTTTATTCAATGTACTATACGGTAAACAGATGGTCGGTGGTTCGAAGAACCAGTACAGGGGAACATCGCGAAGACGACATCAAAACCTGGACACAAGAGGACTTCTTCCAGCTTATTGATGAAGAACATCAATCTGCCCTGGCCTACAAAAAGCAGCTTGGAAAAATTTCCATCACGAAATATCCGGAATTGATTAAACAAGATGAATACAGTGAAAAGATACAGCCAGCCTTGTATGATTTTTTCGCCCACGAAATAGCGGATTATTACAAGAGCCGTGCTGAAAACCAGAACCAGGGCATGACGGTATTGAGTGATAGTAATGTTTTTTTACCTGCACGATTATTCCTTGCAAGCGATTATACTTTAGACAGCCCGGATGCCGCTGAGAAAGCCATGGCTGTCCTGAAAGATCTGCTGGGATACCGTGTCAATGAAAATCTTGCGTACGCCAGGGTTTACACCGACTTGAAACGTCTCGAGATTGCAGCAAAGTTTTATTCCGGAAAGGATGCAGAAGATCAGCATTTTCATGCCCTGTCACGTTTGCACATGCAGTTTGAAAATTCACCGGTAATCAGTGAGATTGATATATGCCTGGCAAAATGGTATTTCAATAAGGCGGAGGAAACCAAACATGTGTACGGAGAAAACAAAAAAGCAGGATTGTATGAGAAATGCAACGAAATTTGCAGGCAGATTAAAAACAATCATCCGGAAACCAGGGCCGCCAGTCAGGCCATTCAACTTCAAAACAAAATAAAAAACTTACACCTGAGTTTTACCGCTGAAAACAATGTGATTCCTGATCAGCCATTTCCTGTTTTTGTGGAGTACAAAAACATGGATAAGATGAATTATACCATTATGAAAATAGATCCTGATGAATTCAGCAGTATTGTCAGAAAGCATTATGGAGAAAAACGCAGGGCTGAACTCCTGAAAAATGGTGAAATCATCCGCAGTAAAGAACTTGAGTTGCCCGGTAAGCCTGATTTTGTGTCACATACAACAGAGTTTATCAGTGAAGGATTGCCCGGGGGATTTTATGTCCTGTTCCTGTCCACACAGAAAATGGATAGTGAGAAAGAAAATTTTGTTGTGTATAAATCTTTGCAAGTAACAAACATAGCATGGTACACCAGACAAATAAGCAGAGATGAAAGCCTTCAGCTCTTTGTTACAAACAGTAAAACAGGTATGCCAACACAAGGCGCAAAAGTCAAAGCTTCTTTCCGTACCTACAATTACAAAGCAGGCGACTATAAATACGAAAAGCTAAGCCAAACCAAAACCTCAGCAAAGGGAATGGCTGAATTTAATCTGGCAGGAAGATCACATTCTTTGGTTTTTGAAATTGACAACGGCAAGGAAATATTGCGGACAGATCCCCAATACCATTACATGTATTCAGGGCAAAATGAAAAGTGGAGAGAAACAACCCGTTTTTTTACTGACAGAGCTGTGTACAGGCCCGGGCAAACCATACATGTAAAAGGAATATGCCTGCAACAAAAGGGAAAAAATCACGAAATCCTGGACAACTATACTACCTCGCTTTCTTTTCTGGATCCCAATCATCAGAACATCACCACCAAAACCGTAAAAACCAATGAGTTTGGTAGCTTTTCAGCTGAGCTTGTCATTCCGGAGGGTTTGTTGAACGGACGTCTGACCATAAAAACACCATCCGGTTCGCAATATGTGCAGCTTGAAGAGTATAAGCGTCCGGCTTTCGAAGTGGAAATGGATGACCCCGATGGCAACTATCTGCTTGGCAGGCGCGTTACACTCAAAGGAAGTGCAGCCTCATATACAGGAGCAAAACTCTCCGGTGCAGATGTTAAGTACCGTGTATACAGAGAACCTGTATTTCACAGAATGTGGCGGTATGGATATCTGCCACAGCAGCGGGAACTCATGACCCACGGCGAAACGCATTGCGATAAAAGCGGTAGTTTCGATCTTAGCTTCGTGCCCAGGGCAATTCCTGATTATCCTGCTGACCAGGATGTGAGCTATCGTTTTACCATTGAAGCAGAAGTCACAGATATTACTGGTGAAACGCAATCTGTCACACGTACGCTTGTTGTAGGGTATCGTACCCTGAAGCTGAGCACCAGCCTGCCTTCATCGGTTGATCTGTCTCAGCTCGACAGTCTTACTGTCTCTTCAACAAACCTGAATTCCCAAAGTATTGAGGCCAAAGGAACAATTGTGATATATGAGCTGCAACAGCCAGATAAGGTTCTGATTGAAAAAGACTGGGATGTTCCGGAATTTAGTATGGTTGATCAACAGGAGTGGAAACATAAATTACCAAATCACGAATATCGCGATGAAGGCCGTATAGAAAACTTTCCTGTAAAAGAAAAGCGGGCCAGCATACCATTCAATACTGCAAATAGTGAAACATACGCCTTGCCGTCTACAGGAAATATTACTCCTGGTGCATACAGAATTGAACTACGTGCAACTGATGAATTTGGTATGCCGGTGGTCGATAAACAATACATCAGGGTTTACGATAATTCAGAATCCACACCGGGTGTGAGTAAGGCACTGAATGTACATACTGAAAAATCGCAGTATTCTGTGGGCGAGGTGATTAATGTTGATATTGCCTCTTCCCTGAAAAATGCCAGGGTTTTAGTCAATATAGAACATGAGGACAAAACATTGCATGATGACTGGCTTAGACTTAGAAATTCCGGAAAGAGACTCACTTATGAGGTCACAGAAGAACTCAGGGGTGGAATTACTGTCTCAGCCATTCTTGTTTATGAAGGAGAACTGTATCAGCAAAGAAAAACACTGACAGTGCCTTTTGATAATAAGAAACTGAAACTGGAGTACCTGCATTTCAGAAACGAATTGCTGCCGGGAGAATCAGAAGAAATACGCGTGAAAATATCAGGATGGAAAGGAGACGCAGCCGCTGCTGAAATGCTGGCAAGCATGTATGATGCATCCCTTGACGCATTGTATGAAAACAATTTTGCTTTCAATCTGTATCACCCCGAGTATAAACAAGCAAACTACACCACCACCGCTTTTCAAACAGGCAATGCATCCTTTTTGATCAATGAATATCAACCCGAACATGCTAAGGTAGAGGGCATGGAACCGGTCATGAATATGTTTGGTTTGAATTATTACGGCAACTATGCAACCACAAATCTGAGGGGCGCGCGCAGTGATGGCGTTTTTATGTCTGCTGCATCCGGTGAAGCCGAAATGACAGATGAAATGGCCGCTGATTCCCCGCCGGTAAAAACACAAACATCGGAAGAAGAAATTAAAGATACTGATAGAAGTGCCTCCAATGAAAAAATGCCTGCAGAGCAGAGACAGGATAAGGCCGGAACCGGAGATGTGAAAATCAGGAAAAATTTCAATGAAACTGCCTTTTTTCTTCCTCAATTGCGTACCAATGAAAAAGGAGAAATCAGCTTTAGTTTTACTTCCCCTGAAAGCCTTACTGCATGGAAATTTCTGGCCATGGCGCATACCAAAGATCTCAGTACTCTTGTTTCAGAAAAAGAAATGGTAACACGCAAAAAACTCATGCTTGTACCAAACATGCCTCGCTTTTTCCGTGAAAACGATGAAATGACCCTCAGTGTGAAAATCAGCAACCTGTCTGAAGAAGCCCTGGATGGAAGTGTTGAGCTTGGCTTTATTGATGCACTTTCAGGGGAGGATATCACGGACAAAGTGATTGTGTCTGAACAACAGCCTGGTTTTGAAATTGATGCCGGTGATAATGCAGCGGTGAAATTCACACTGAACATTCCACATAATGTGCAGGCTGTTGAATATAAGCTCATAGCCCGTACTGATAAATATGGAGACGGCGAGCAAAAAGTGGTGCCTGTTCTCAGCAACCGCATGCTGGTTACCGAATCCATGCCAATGTATGTCAATGGGAACTCAACAAAAAAGTGGACATTTGACAAACTCAAAGAGAGTAATGCCTCCGCCAGCCTTAAACACCATAAGCTCAGCCTCGAAGTAACACCGAGGCCTGCATGGTATGCTGTACAGGCTTTGCCCTATCTGATGGAGTATCCATATGAATGCTCCGAGCAGGTATTTAGCAGGTATTATGCCAACAGTCTGGCTGAGCATATTGCCAATTCAGATCCTCAGATACGGAGAATATTTGATAGCTGGAAAAACCTGCCAGAGTCTGATGCCCTGAATTCAAATCTTCATAAAAATCAGGACCTGAAAGCCAATATGCTGGAGCAAACCCCCTGGGTACTTGAAGCACAAAATGAAGCCGAACGAAAACGGCGAATCGGCTTGCTATTTGACATGGACCGCATGGCAAGAGAACAGTTTTCGGCTCTGAAAAAGCTGCAGCAAAAGCAGGTTAGCAGCGGCGGATGGCCCTGGTTTGAAGGTATGCCCGAAAGCAGATATATCACACAGCATATTGTGGCCGGGCTCAATCACCTGAAGAAACTCAATGTGCTTGATGACAAGCAAATCCGGGAAGTAGATCCCATGATAAAAAGTGGATTAAACTATCTTGATAAGCAAATAAAAAAGGACTATGATTACCTGACATCCACTTTTGATGAGGATGAAATGAAAGATAAGCATATCTCCAATATTCATGTACACTATCTTTATACCCGCAGTTTTAATCATGGCGAAATCCAGATTTCACCTCAAACTTCCAAAGCTTATAAGTACTACTATAATCAGGCCAGGGAATATTGGGTGGAAATGAACAATTACACAAAAGCCATGATTGCTCTGCTCATGCACAGAACCGGCAATGAGAATGTTGCAGATGATATTCTCGCATCACTGCGGGAATATGCCATAGTTGATGATGAGTTAGGCATGTACTGGAAAAATGCCGGAGGCTATTACTGGTATCAGGCTCCGGTGGAAAGCCAGGCACTGCTGATAGAGGCTTTTGATGAAGCCGGAGATGACCGGGAGGCTGTGGAGCGTATGAAGCAATGGTTGCTCAATCAAAAACGTACACAGGACTGGAAAACCACAAAGGCAACTGCTGAAGCGGTGTATGCACTTATTCTGACAGGACAGAATCTGCTTGACACTGAAGCCGGAGTTATCGTGGAGATGGGCGGTGAAACCATTGATCCGGAGGAGGAAGATGATGTAACAACAGAAGCCGGAACCGGTTATTTCAGAATGGATTGGGCCGGTAGTGAAGTGAATCCTGAAATGGCAGAGGTGAAACTGACCAAAAAGGGTGCCGGCATGGCATGGGGTGCTTTACACTGGCAGTATTTTGAAGATATGGACAAAATCACATCGCATGAAACACCCCTGCAACTGGAGAAAAAACTATTCAAAAAAATCGATACAGATGATGGCACAGAACTGAAATTGCTGGATGAGAAAACCACCCTCAGGGTAGGGGATAAACTGGTGGCCAGAATCATATTGCGCAGCGACAGGGATATGGAATATGTCCATATGAAAGACATGCGCGCTGCTGCACTTGAACCTGTCTCTACACGTTCAGCTTATCGCTATCAGGATGGTCTGGGATATTATGAATCTGTGCGCGATGCATCTGTTGATTTCTTCTTCAGCAGACTGAGAAAAGGCACATACGTGTTTGAGTATCCAATGTATGTCACGCATGCAGGGGAGTTTTCCAATGGTATAACAAACATTCAGTGTATGTATGCACCGGAATACAATGCCCATTCACAGGGTGACAGAATACATGTTGAATAGTGTGGCTCGAAGCAGATTTGCTTTTTAAGTGTGTAGATTGCGCATAACAAATAAAAGCTCCCGCGGGAGCTTTTATTTGTTATCGGCAGTGTCTGCCGGTTTGTTAAATTTGTCTTTTCCTTGAGGGCGGCGTTTACCATAAGACCCTCTGAAAATTTTCCCTTTCCGGGTTTTTTTGTCTCCTTTACCCATGGTATACATCGTTTTTGGTTACAAAACAAAAATAATAACCTGTTTTTTAAATTCAAAATTCAAGAAATGTTTTAGCTGAAATTGGAATAAATAGATGCCCAATAGTCATTCAGACAGGCAAATATGGTCATGAAGGAAAATTATATTCTTTTTTTGTTACCTTTATATCTTAACCAAACAAAACGTTATTATGACAAAACAAGAAAGAATTGACAACGCCATTGCAAGCTGGAATCAAACACGTATAAAACCAAGTGATCTTCAGCAACTTATCCAAAAAGGAAATCATCTGGTAATGACAAAATCCGATGAGCAAATCCTCAGTCCTTTTATAGAAGAACGTATTTTCCTGCGTATGGGGATTGAAAATGGTAAAATAATTTTTATCTTGGTGCCGGACAAATTAGAAAAGAAAGAATGGGGTGATATGAGTCAGGAAGAAGTGGATGCCATTCAGATTAAGGAGTACAAATCAGCCTATGATATCGGTAATCCTGATTTTATAGATAATCAGGACGATGGGGTCGATATCACTGTGAAAGAAGCATTGAAACGCCATTACCGCTGGCGGATGTTTCTCTCCTCTTTTTTGGAAACTGAAGTTGATCATCCGGAAGGTCTGTTTACAGAATTCCGTATGCCTTACGCATCCATAAAGGAAAAGCTGCAAAATGATAATCTGGATCATTTGCTGTTTAGCTTTGGCCTTACACCTGATGATGAGGGGGCGAGTGTGTCCGGCTTTTATGCCGATCTGGTGGCATGGTCTGTTATGAAAGAAAACAATGACATCGGACAGCCACTAAACACCTCCCTGCCTTGTCCGCCGAATTGTAAAAAGTAGTGAATTATGATAATGGAGCTTTGGGGAGTGTTTGTAAGTATTTTGTATGTTATCATTGTTGCAGCAATCATTATAAGTGTGATATTTTACAAACACTTGCCAAAGCCTTATAAAATCCTGGCTTTCTTATTTGTTGGCGATGCTGTTTTTGAAATAGCTTCGTTAATATTTAGGAATTTCTCCGAAGAGGGAACAAATCTGTTTATTAGTCCAATGTCAAATCTTTCAGTACTGGTGATTTTAAGCTTATTTTACCTTAAGTATGTGCTGCACTCCGGAAAATATCGTATCGTGTTAGTTGGTCTCAGTTCATTGAGTGTCGTTCTGGTAAGCAGAGATGTGATGTACGCTTTAGGAGGTGATTTTCAAAACCTGCATTTTATAAGTTTATTTTACTGTAGCTTAATCATTGCTGTGTTTGCGATAACATACTTTCTACAGATTGCCATATACCCTGATGTGAAAATAGTAAAGAATTACGTGATCCTTAGTATAGTTTTTTTCCTTCAGGCTTTGTTTGGTATGCTGTTCGCTGTTGCAATAAATTTCATGATTAATGAAAGTCTCGAAATTGTTTCGTATTTTTGGATTGCAAGGTTAATTATTATTTTGACAACAAATGTTATATTAATGTTGATGATATGGAAGCTTGGAAGGACCCGCAAACGTTCGCAATCAGCTTAGGTTTTGTTTTTTTGATTGTGGCAATACTGGGTATTCTCATTGTCCTGATCCTTCGCTTATATACCCGGCGATTGGTGAGAGAACAGGAAGAACAATCCCGCTTGAAAATTGAGCATCAGAAGGTACTTGCCAAAGCATCGGTTGATATAAGAGAAAAGGAGAGAGCCCGAATCGCAGCAGATCTGCACGACGACCTTGTAGGACGGCTCAGAGCAATTCATCTGATGATGAGTATGCCCGAAAAGAACCATGAGAAAAATCCCGAAGACCATCTAAGTGAAACCATAGAACTGACCCGGGATATTTCACATGATCTCATGCCGCCAATGATTGAACACTCGGATATGCGTGAACTTATCCGGGAAGCCTGTTTTATTCTCAAAGAAAAACATGATATCAGATTGCATTTTCTCAATCATAACGAAAAAGAGCCGGATGCTTCCCTGAAATTGCAATTGTTTCGTATCATCAAAGAAGTGATTAACAATATCCTAAAACATGCCGCTGCAGATAAAGTTGAGCTTGTTTACCGCCAAAGCAATGAGTCCATCTCCCTTGTGATCAGAGATAACGGACAGGGATTCCCTGAAAACAAGCCTCCAGGCGGCCTGGGTTTGAAGGATATTGAACTGAGAACACAGTATATTGACGGTCGTTGTAAATTTGCCAACAATTTTAATGGGGGAAGTCGGTTTATTTTGTATATTTCGGTGTGATTAAGACAGATAATTTATGGATAATTCCCGGATATCACTGGCTATTGTAGATGATGAAACTTTAATTGTTTCCCTCCTGAAGGAGTTCCTTGACAGGGAAGATGATTTGCATATCATCCATACAGCAGCCTCCGGTACTGAATTCCTTGGTTTTATGAAGAAAACCGAACAGGTCCCGGATATCGTTCTGATGGATTTGAGAATGAAAGGTCTGGACGGTGTAGAAACAACCATCAGACTAAAGGAGCAATGGCCTGATGTCAAAGTCATCAGTGTGTCATCATATTACAAAAAATCATTCATGGGATATATGCTGAAATCCGGGGTTTCTGCTTTTCTCCCAAAAGGGCTTAGCCCCGAAAAGCTTGTCAGTGTAATCAGAGAGGTGCATAATAAATCGTATTACTTTCTGCCAGAGCAGATGGATGTTATGCGGGAACAGTTTGCTGCCAATATTCCCAAACCTGAGCTTGAACGACAAGGAAACATACTGTCAGACAGGGAAAAAGAAATTCTGCTTTTCATCTGCAGACAGATGACAGCTCAGGAAATTGCAGAGAAACTGAATGTTTCCAAACGTACCGTGGATGGACACCGGAATAATATTTTCCTTAAAACCGGTGTGAAAAATCTGGCCGGGCTGGTATTATATGCAATTAAGTATGGTATTATTGACCTCCACAAGGATAACCTGTATCTCAATCCGGATTGATTTTCCATTAACTGACTGAAATTATTTACTGCAGGTGAAAACCGGACAAAAAAAAAGACCGCACATACTTGTCCGGCCTTTTTTTGGGAGATGAGAAATTAATCTTTTTCAATTCGAATTCTGGCATCGACGGCAACAACCTCTTTCGGGTTGCCCAGCAATGGGTTGAGATCCATTTCAAATATCTCCGGGGCGGCGCTTACAAGAGCAGCTACACGTGCAATATGGGTAGCCATAATGTCTTCATTGACACCTTTTTGTCCGCGTACACCCTGGATGATGCCGTAGGAATTCAGGCGTCTGATCATAGTATGGGCTTCATCCTTGCTGATGGGAGCCAGGGAGGTTTGTATATCTTTCAGCACCTCAATAAATATCCCACCCAAACCGCAGAGTACCATGTGGCCAAATTTATCATCACGTTTGGCACCGATGAAAATTTCCTCACCAAAATACATTTCAAACATCTGTACAGCATAGGTGTCTTTAATCTGCATCAGTCGTTTATATTCCTTCCTGACTGTGGCTTCATCTCTTACATCAAGGACTACACCACCAACATCAGATTTGTGTACCGGTCCAACTACTTTCATGACCACAGGATAGCCGTATTTTTTGCAGAAATCCACGGCTTCATCTTCAGAGCCAACAACTTTATCGTTAGACCTGGTGATGCCGGCTGCATCCAGTAAGCTGGCCACAGATTCCGGGTCAAGATAACCCTTATCAGCCTCATCGATGACTTTCCGGATGGTTTTGATGTCGACATCGGGCATATCAGTGTTTTCAGGTTGCGGGGCATCAGTTTGGTAAATTTTGCACAAAGCGTCTCCAAAAGTTACTTCATCAGGGAAGATAATTCTACCCTTGCTGATGAAGGACTTAATTTCTTCTTTTACATTGATTACTGATGGCAGAATCGGATAGATGGGCTTTTTACATGATTTCATCTTCTCATTCAGCAGCTCGTACACATCATGTACAGGGAAAAGTCCCGGACTGCCAAAAATCACTGCCATGCCGTCAATCTCATCAAAATCGTTTTCGCAGGCATCAATGATTTCAACCAGTTGTCCGGCAGTTCCGGTGGCAAGAAAATCAATGGGATTGCCTACAGCAGAGCCGGGAAAAAGCTTTTCAAGTAATGCATCAGCCTTTGGGCCTTCAAGTTGTGGTACTTCCAGTCCGCCATTGCTCAGGGAGTCTGTAAGCATAACCGCCGGACCACCGGCATGTGTAATGATGGCAATGTTTTTTCCTTTGAGTTCAGGATGCATGAAGACCGAGGCAACTGTGGTAAGCTCTTCACGGCCTTTACAGCGAACAATTCCGGCTTTCCTGAACAGAGCATCCACTGCTACATCACTGGAGGCCAGGGCGCCTGTGTGTGAGGAGGCTGCCCTGCTGCCTGCTTCTGAACCACCCGATTTGATAGCGGCTATTTTGCAGCCCTTCCTAATCAGTGAAGATGCATGCTTCAGCAACATGGAAGGCTTGTCTATATTTTCAATATACAACAGTTTGACAGGGGAGGAGGTCGCAGGGTCATAGGTCTCATCCATATGCTTCAGTATTTCCTCAACTCCCATCTGGGCTGAATTTCCTACTGACCATACACTGGAAAAACTCAAGCCTTTTGATACTCCGCTTTCCATGATAAAAACAGCCGTGGCTCCGCTGCCCGAAATGAAATCAACGCCTTTGGGATCAAGCCGTGGAATCGGGGTGGTGAAAACACCATTATAATCCGGAGTAAGAACACCGATACAATTTGGTCCGATGAGTGCGCCACCAACAGAATTTACTTTCTCCACAATGGCATCTTCTATTTTTGCACCTTCATCGCTTTCTTCACTAAAGCCCGCTGACAAAATAATGAAAGCCCTCGTGTTTTTTTCATCTGCCAGGGTCTCTATGGTGTCATAACAAAATTTGGAGGCAATGGCCAGTATCGCCAGATCTGTCTCGGGAAGATCTTTGATGTTGCGATAGGATTTAACCCCCTGTACCTTATCAAGTTTGGGATTGGATACATACAAATCACCCTGAAAATCTCCGTCTATCAGGTTTTTCAATACTTTACCGCCTGGCTTCTGGATGTCATCCGAGCCCCCAACGACTACAATGCTTTTGGGTTTCAGTAATTGTTCATTAATCATATTATTCTTATTTTTTATTTTTCTAATATCCGGATATGCAAGTCTAACAATCAAAAAGCCAACATCTTCAAATATTTTTACACAAAAATTTGTGTTTGTTGCCTGCGTTCCGGCGAAAACTTTATCTTTGTGCGTAAAGATGACAATTAATTTTAAAACCATGAAAAATAATAAGAAGCTTTTAAACAGTTTGGTGGGAATCAACATTATTTTAGGATTGGCTGTAATTGCATTGTTTGTTTTGTATTTTGCAGATAAAGATCCAGAATCCGGGGGTGAAACCACAGCCCTTAAAGGGGAGAAATCGGAAGTTCAGGAATTGCAGGACAGCGTTATCTCCGAACGTATTGCTGTTGTTAAACTCGATACGTTGCTGACTGAATATAAACTGGCACAGGTGATGAACGAAAACCTGATGGAACGCCAGCAGAAAGCGGAAGCCAATCTGCAGCAAAAAATGACGAAATTTGAAAAAGATTATGAAAGCTTCCAGGAAAAAGTCCGTCTTGGATCCTTCATTTCCCAGGAAAGTGCCGAAGCTCAGCAACAACAACTGATGCAACAACAACAGGAATTGCAGGAGCTTAACCAAAACCTGAGTATGGATCTGGCGCAGGAACAGGAGCGTATGACGCAAAGCCTGTATGATACTGTGCTTAACTATATGCCTGTTATCAATGACGGACGTTTTGTGCTTATCCTCGGAGATGCTGTTGGTACAAACGTACTGTACTCCAACCAGGCTATGGATATTACCGAAGAGGTAGTAGGATATCTCAATGAGCGTTATGAAATTTACCATGAAGAGTAGGCGTTTATGACATTTGCCGATACTTATTTTAAACGATTTCAGGCAGAGCCTGATACCAACCCACAGCCAGTACCGGATAAACTCGGACTGGCTGTTGTTATTCCTGCCTATAATGAACCGGACGTAGAGGATACACTTATTTCCCTGCTTCACAATTATGAGCCCGGCTGTATCATTGATGTAATCCTGGTTTTTAATGCCCCGGACGATAAACCGGATGAGGTTATCAATCGAAACCTAACCGATTTTCAACACTACAGCGAATTTGCAGAGACACTTGATCATCCTTTCATCAATTTGTCTGTATATTGGCAGGTGTTCCCGAAAAAAGTTGCAGGACCCGGCTCGGCAAGAAAATTTGGCATGGATATCGCCCTTGACAGGTTCAATAAAATCAATAAAAATGATGGCGTTATACTGTCACTGGATGCTGATGCTGTGGTTTCCAAAAACTATCTGTCTTCGGTTTATTCCTGTTTTTCCAAAAATCCTGATCAGGATGCTGCAACCATATATTTTGAACATCCGTATCAGGAGGCGGATGATCCCATTGTTCTCTATGAACTTTACCTACGTTATTTTCGCCATGCCTTGAAATGGACAGGATATCCGCATCACTTTTATTCCATAGGTTCTTGTTTTGCTGTAAGGGCAGATGCTTATGCAGCTCAGGGCGGAATGAACAGAAAAAATGCCGGTGAAGATTTTTATTTCCTCAATAAAATTGAGCTTAATGGGAACCTGGGAGAGTGCAACACACCGGTGGTTTATCCATCAGGAAGAGTTTCTGACAGGGTGCCTTTTGGAACAGGTCCTGAAGTGAGAAAAATCAAAGAGGAGGGCCGATACGATGTGTACAGTATGAAATGCTTTGAGCTTCTTGCCAAAGTTGTCAGATTTGTTGATAAAACCTATGAAATTTCCAAAGATGACTATGATAAATCCTTGGATGATTTTGATGATACTGTCACGGAATATTTTTCCAGGGTATATCTGTGGGATGCCATAGAGGATGCCCGGAAAAACAGCACGGATGAAAAATCATACCTTAAACGTCTCTACCGTTATTACGATACTTTTAAGGTCATTCGTTTTCTGAATTATCTGTCAGAACATATGTATCCCAAAAATGATGTGGCCATAGAAAGTGCCTTGCTTGCTGATAAGCTGGGGATTATCTACGAAGGCAGGGATGAAGAATCTTTGCTTGAGGCTTATCGCAAGTATGACCAATCCTGATTCTGAATAATTAATCTTTATCCGCTTTTGATTCACTCATCATACCTCAGACCGGTATCTGAAATGCTTATGTCCTTATTTTCAGGATGATGTGTAGGTGGGGCAAAAATAAACCGGGTAAGCTACTTGCATCGCACCGCTACAACCGCTTACCCTTGCTTCCTTCCGGACCTGGGGGAGTTCAGCGGGAGCTGGTCGTACAAGACTTACCCGGACTGCAAAAGTAATAAGAATTTGATAAACTCCTAAAAACTTTCGCAAAAAATTCTATCTTTGTTTTAACAAAAATTGAATCACATGAATGACAAGTCAAATAGCATTTTTCAGCATTCACTTACCTGGGGTGTAATCACAGGTTTGGTCATCATTATTCTTTCCATTGTGTTTTATATGACAGGAATGGAAGAGTCTCGCACATTGCAATGGCTGCAGATTCTTATTATTGTCGTGTTGATCGTGGTTTCCCAGATTCAGTATAAAAAACAGCTGGAAGGTGAATCCTTTAGTTATGGAAGAGCTCTGGGAGTGGCTATGCTTACCGGTGTTACGGCTTCACTTCTGCTGGCCGTTTATAATTTTATCTTTTTTACTTTTATTGCACCGGAAATGCTTGAGTATATCCGGCAACAGGCTGAAATAGCTATTGTAGAGCAGGATATACCCGCTGCAGCCAAAGAGAATGCCCTGAAAATGCAGGGAAAATTCATGAAGCCTTCAATTATGGCTGTTATGAGCTTTCTTCAACTCGCTTTTCTGACATTGGCGGCAGGCCTGTTGAGCTCCGCTTTTATCAATGGTAAAACCCAAAAAGTGCAGCAGACTGATACAGAAGATGAACTGACAGAATCAGAAAAATGATAGACCTTACAATTGTAATACCCCTTTACGATGAGGAAGAATCCCTTCCAGAGCTGATGTCCTGGATAGCACGTGTTGTTCAGAAAGAAGGCTATGCATATGAAGTTATCATGGTGGATGATGGCAGCAGAGATGATTCCTGGAATGTCATCCAGGGCCTGAAAAGCCAGTACGGAAAGGCTCTGCGGGGTTTTCGATTCAGAAGGAACTACGGAAAATCAGCAGCTTTGCATACCGGCTTCCAAAATGCCAAAGGAAAAGTTGTCATTACCATGGATGCTGATATGCAGGATTCTCCCGATGAAATACCGGACCTATATCACCTGGTCGCAAATGAAGGCTTTGATATGGTGTCCGGATGGAAGAAAAAACGCTTCGACCCGGTTAGCAAAACCATACCCAGCAAATTCTATAACTGGGTGGCCAGAAAAGCCACAGGAATAAGGCTGCACGATTTTAACTGCGGCCTGAAAGCTTATAGAAACAAACTGGTGAAAAGCATTGAAGTCTATGGTGAGATGCATCGTTATATCCCTGTGCTTGCCAGACAGGCCGGTTTTATGAAAATCGGTGAAAAAGTAGTACAACATCGTAAAAGACAGTATGGAAAAACCAAATTCGGACTGGAACGCTTCATCAATGGCTTCCTGGACCTAATGACCATTTTGTTTATCACCAGATTTGGAAAACGTCCAATGCACCTGTTTGGTGTCTGGGGTACACTTGTCTTTATCCTTGGATTTGCATCTGCACTTTACCTGGGAATACGAAAAATTGTGGCTGTAAGCCAGGGGGTGATTCTCGAGAGAGTTACCGAAAATGCATTTTTTTATATCGCACTTACCTGCATGGTCATAGGGGTTCTTTTGTTTCTTGCAGGCTTTTTGGCAGAGCTGATTTCACGCAGCAGCCATGATAGAAATTATTATCAGATTGATGAAATACTGGATTGACTATGAATAAGGAAAATGAAATAAGTATAGTTGAATTGTATGGCAGGCTTTACCTCTTTTTGAAAAGAAGAGTACTGATAATTGCTGTTGTGGTTGTTCTCGGGCTGATTCTTGGTACGGTACATTATAGCTTGTTGAAGCCCGGCTATAAATATAAGCTTCTGATTAATTCCGATTTCGTTAATCAAAGTGTACTTTATCAGCCGTTATTCCCAATGCTGAATGAAAGCAATACAATTAAAGAAGCCGCATTTAAGGAGTATTTCAGCATTAATCAATCCGAAATAGAATTCACAAAAAGTATTTATGTTGACACTGTAAGCTTTCCCAATGCAGTTACACTGGAATTTGTTTTGGCTGATACAAGTCAGGTCCGGGTTTTGAAGAATATTATGAACGATTATTATGACCGTAATGAAAAAATCAACCGGATGATCGAGGACCAACAGGCACAGGCCAGATCTTATCATAATCTGCTTAAGCAAGAGCTCAAAGAGATCAACGAATTCCAGAAGGAAGTCATGCAACAAAAAGGTGATGAATCTGTTACCCCCTCCGGACTTGCATCAATAGCAGGGAGTTACGATGAGGTTGTTATGATGATGGATAAAATGCAGGAGCTGGAAAAACTATTGAACAACTCCCGGGAGCTTAGTCTTGAATGGAGCAGTAATTATGTCAAAAGAAATATTTCCCTGGTGAAATATCTGGTCATTTATGGCTTCCTGTTTCTTATTATAGGGATAATATTCGCGTTTTGGGTTGATTTACATAAACAAGCACTCAGCCAGTTGAAAAGCAATACCCGATAAAACCTGCATATGCTTCAAAAGTGGTTACGTAAGTCAGATTTTGTAAAGAATTTTGTGACATTAATTACAGGTTCTGCTTTTGCTCAGTTAATTCCGCTTATTTTTTCACCCATTCTGGCACGCCTGTTCGATGCTGACGATTTTGGCGTTCTGGGTATTTTTGTCAGCATCAGTGCTTTGGTTAAGGTAATTGCTACTGCCAGATATGAAATGGCCATCAATCTGCCACGAAAAAATGCTGATGCCCTTAATATTATGGTAGGCTCTGTTATCATTTCACTAATAATTGGTCTTATCACACTCCTGGTGGTTTGGTTGCTCAATGATCAGATCTGTGCCCTGTTCAATAGTGAAAGTGTCGGAAAATGGTTGTATCTTATTCCCATTACCGTTTTCTTTACCGGCCTTATCAAAAGTATCAGTTATTGGTTTAACCGTACCCGGAGATTTCAGATTCTGTCAATTTTTAAAGTCAATAAAAGTGCAGCACAGACAGGTACCAGCATAGGTGCCGGATTTGCCGGAATGGGAGCAGGTGGCCTGATTGGCGGCGTTGTGATGGGTGATTTATTCGGATCTGCCTACCTGACTGCAAAATTCTTTCAGAAAGATAAAAAGTATCTGAAGCTGTACCGGCATCAACGCATGTTTAAGGTATTGAAACGATACAAGGATTTTCCTTTGCTAAATACTTTACAAGCCTTTGTCGATAAGCTAAGGGAAAGTGGATTAATCCTGATCATTTCTGTGTTTTTTACTGAGGCTCTCGTTGGATTTTACACATTCGCAAACCGCTATACCAAAGCACCGCTCTCATTAATTACATATTCAATAGGACAGGTGTTTTACCAGCGGATTGCTGAAAGAAAAGCATCAGAGCGTCCTGTTTTTCCTGCAATGAAGAGTATTGTTGTTAAAATCGGACTGGTCTCCCTGCCCTTTTTTGTTGCACTGTTTCTTTTTGCAGAACCTGTATTTGCATGGATATTTACTGAAAAATGGCTGGATGCAGGTACCTACGTGAAGATTTTATCACCAATGCTCTTTCTGTTTTTTGTGGTCAGTCCTGTGTCAACAATTCCCCTGGTGCTGGAAAAACAGAAAACTTTTTTATCCCTAACCGTAATCACAAACATTGCCCTGGTCGTGGCTGTATTTTTGGTGGGTAAGATTTCCGGTAGCATTGAAGCTGTGGTAATCTCGGTTTCAGTCTTCATGTCTGTAATGTATCTTGTTATGTTGGGCTGGATGCTGAAAATTGCTTATTTTAACGATATGAAAAATGAATGATTATGCATGTACTGATTGTTCCCAGATCATATCCCAATAAGCTGAATCCTGTAAGCGGGATTTTTTTTCAACAGCAGGTCACTGAGCTGGAAAAGGAATTCTATGTAGGGGTTCTGGCATATCTTAATCTGTCATTAAAACAACGGTTTAGTAAAAGATTCTGGAAAACCGGCCCCTCATGGAACAAGAATAAAATGCTGTATTTTTCAGTTGCAGTGCCTTTTTTGAAAGCGCTGAGCATGTGGCTGAGGTTGGTGATTCTGAAACGAAAATTCAGGGTTTATATTAAAAAATGCGGACGACCCGATCTGGTGCATGTGCATTGTGCAGAAGCCGGAGCTGTTGCTCTTTGGATAAAGAAAAATTATGGAATACCATATCTGGTAACTGAACACCTGTCACGGATGTATAAAGCCAACCTGCCGGCATACTATACATCGGTTGTTAAGGCTGTATACGAGGAAGCAGAATCCCGCATTGCTGTAAGCAGCGGATTCGCTGAGGTGCTGGAAAATCATTTTAACCTCCCTTTCAGGGTCATCCCCAATATGGTGGATTGTGATTTCTTTTCACTGAAAGAAAAAAGTACAGACGAAAAATCCATCAACACCATACAGGTAGGAGGCCTGAATAAAAACAAAAATCACGGGGCTGTCATCCGGGCTGTAAAAATGATGCTTGATAAAGGCTACAATTTGTATCATACAATCATAGGAGATGGGGAGGAGCGTAAAACGCTGGAAAAACTAATCAGCGATTTAAAAATCAATGATCATGTACATTTGGCAGGGCAGGGCTCAAGAGCGCAGGTGCGTGATGCTTTACACAAAGCTGACTTTTTTATTTCGTCCAGCCATAAGGAAACTTTTGGTGTGGTTATGATTGAGGCCATGTGCTGTGGATTGCCTGTATTGTCAACAAAAACCAACGGGGCTATGGATCTGATTCATGAAGGGGAAAATGCTTACCTTTGTGAACCGGACAGCAAAAGCCTCTGCGACGGTATGGTGAAGATGCTCCAAAACCATTGGAACCCCGGGGAAATCCGGGAAAATGTGTTGAAAAACTTTTCAGCTGAGGTGGTAATCGGCGAGCTGAAAAGGGAATACAAAAAAATTGTTGGAAATGGCCTGGATGATTAGAATATTTATTCTTGCACTTTTTATCGGAAGTAACTTATACCTCCTTGATACATCCCTGACCCTGTTTAATTTGTTTTTTGCAGGTCTGATCATCGGCTTACCCATAATGGCTATAAAAAAAGGATTTTCTGAAAATGTCATTAAATTCTACTTTTTATTGTTTATCCAGTTAGTCATTTATGTCGTTTACTTTGTTTGGGGGAATTCCCACGGCCTGGAAGCTGTCAAGGATCTGTTTTACTCAATGATTTTTCTTGTTCTGCTGATTTGGCTCTATTGGATGGTAAAAAGCCATGGCCTGAAAGTGTATCATGTCATTTATAAAACTTTATTTTTCTTTTTGATTCTCATCTGCGCGATTGTCATTTTTGAAATGATTACAGGGCTGCATTTACCCGCACATTCTGAGGAACTTAAGTTTGCATTCGTGCCAACTGCCTTTTTTACCAATCCCAATGACCTGAGTGTGGCAGCTGTTATGATTTTTGCCTTTGTGTTTTTCTGGGCAGGATTGAGAAAGGATCGGGCAATACAGATCGTCAGCCTCATCATTACAGCTTTCATTGTTTTTGTTACCTTGTCAAGATTGTCCATGTTCGTTTTTCTGATTTACATTATATCATATCAGTTTGTAAAGCTGAATTACATCAGATTACTGGTCTCCGCATCACTACTGCTCGTCGTATTGCTTATGAGCACTCTCTTGATTTATAATGTGTCAGATATTCAGGTCAGGAATCCGGTTGTTCAGCGTTCCTTATCCCGTGTAGTCAGCGTTCATGAATTTAATGAACAGGCTCACAGCGCATCCTCAGCAAATAAAAGACTGGAGGTATGGAAAAAAATACTGTCAAATCCCGGAGATTATATCATAGGACATGGTTGGGGTGATCATACCCAGTTTTTGCATCGGGAGGTCGGCGTGGAAATGAACAGCATGCATTCATATTTGCTCGAAATGATTTACAATGTTGGTATTCTGGGGATATTGCCCATTATCCTCTTCTTTATTTCTATGCTTGTTATTGCAGCCTTATTGTCCAACAATTCTGTTATCGCCAGGTATGCATTCATCCATATTCTTCTTTTATTGATACTGACAAATGTCCCCTCAGGAGTAATTCGCTTTCCTTTGATCTGGTTTGTTATGACATTGCCTGTAACATTACTACTTTTGCATCCACATGTGAATACCCAACAAATAGTAAAGAAACATAACCATGAACAGTAAGTATATTTGTCATCTGACCAGCGTTCATAACCGACTTGATACAAGGGTTTATTATAAAGAGATTCTGAGCCTAAAAAAGCATTTCTACAAAGTGGCTTTTGTCGTCGCTGATGGCCTGGGTAATGATCATACTGAAGAGGATATAGCGATTTTTGATGTAGGTAAAGAAAAATCCCGGATGAAGCGTATTTTGCACAGCCCGCAAAAAATATATCGCAAAGCTCTTGAACTGGATGCAGATGTTTACCATTTTCATGATCCCGAATTGATCATCATCGGAAGAAAACTCTTGCGCAAAGGCAAAAAAGTAATTTATGATATTCACGAGGATGTCCCGCAACAACTCATGGGGAAACCTTATCTTAACAGGCGGGTGAGACCACTGATATCCGGCATACTGCGCAAATTTGAAAACAAACATGCTGCACGATATACAGCACTTATTGCTGCCACTCCGAAAATAGCAGAACGCTTTTTGAAAATCAATCCGGATACATTTGTCATAAACAATTATCCGAAAAAGAATGAATTGTTTTCATCAGCAGGGAATCTGCCAAAGAAACATCAGATTTGTTATGTGGGAGTAATTACCCGTATCCGGGGCCTTCTTCAGCTTGTCGATAGTCTTGTATATAGCGATGTGAGACTTTTGCTTGCCGGAAGATTTGAAAGTAAGGCATTTGAAGAAGAACTTAAAAGCAGGCAGGGATGGAAAAACGTGGATTATATCGGTCAGGTGGATAGAAAAAAACTGGCCGGAATATTGTCTGAATCCAAAGCAGGCATGGTGACGTTTTTGGCTTATCCCAATCATGTTGATGCACAACCCAACAAGATATTTGAATATATGTCAGCTGGCCTTCCCGTCATCGGTTCCGACTTTGAATTGTGGAAACAGATTATCGCCGATAACAATTGTGGTGTCTGTGTTAACCCGGCTTCTCCTGAAAAAATCGCAAAAGGAATCAATACAATTGTCAATTCGGAAGAAAAAATGAATCTTTATGGCAAAAATGGCCGCCGTTTGATTGAAACTACCTATAATTGGGAAGCCGAAGAAGTGAAATTGAATAATATTTATAAAGAACTATGATGAAAATTTTGACAGTTGTTGGTGCCAGACCGCAGTTTGTTAAAGCTGCTGTTGTCAGCAAAGCAATACAGAAACAGCCGGAAATCCGGGAAGTGGTTTTGCATACAGGACAGCATTACGATCATAAAATGAGCGGTGTGTTTTTTGAACAAATGCAAATCCCTGCTCCGGAATACAATCTCGATATCAATCAAATGTCTCATGGAAAAATGACAGGCAGAATGCTCGAGAAAATCGAAGACTGCCTGATGAGAGAAAAACCTGATCTTGTACTGGTCTATGGTGATACAAACTCCACCCTGGCTGCTGCTTTGGCAGCAAAAAAAATGCATATAAAAATTGCACATGTAGAAGCAGGTTTGCGATCTTTTAATGATAAAATGCCCGAAGAAATCAACCGCATTCTGACAGATCGTATGAGTGACTTGTTGTTTTGCCCTACCGCGCATGCAATAGACAACCTGAAAGCCGAAGGTTTTAATCAGTTTGACAAGAAGATACTGATTACCGGTGATGTGATGTATGATGCTGCACTCTGTTTTGCAGAATTTGCAAAAAAACCGGATGTTGATATGCCTGAAAAATTTGCACTCGCCACTGTCCATCGAGCTGAAAATACAGATGATTCGGAAAGGCTTACAGGGATATTTAACGCCCTGCGTCAGATTGCTGGGGAAGTCCCACTTGTTTTGCCTCTGCATCCCAGAACAAAAAATATTGCCGAAAAGTTACAGATAAATTTATCAGGCCTGACCATCATCGAGCCGGTCAGCTATTTTGAAATGATATATCTTCTGAAATCAGCGGACTGTGTTTTTACCGACAGTGGAGGCATGCAGAAAGAAGCTTTTTTCTTTGAAAAACCCTGCATTACTTTGCGTGAAGAAACGGAATGGGTAGAACTGGTAGAGCATGGCTATAACAAGCTGGCCGTTAGCTCATCCGAAGATATTCAGGCGGCTTATCGCAGCTTTGTGAAAAATCCCCCGCTGTTTGACAAAAAATTGTATGGAAAAGGAAATGCTGCTGAAATTATTGTTGAAGCTCTGCTGCAAAATATGAAATAAAATATGGATAAAATCCCTTTCATACCCGTATTTGTAGTTGGGGCTCCGCGCTCCGGTACACACCTGCTGGCAACAAGCCTGCTTGAAAATATAAATTGTGTTTACCGCAATGAAATCAATGAATTCTGGAAATCTTCACATCCCTTCCTGAAAACAGATATCATCCCGGAGTCAAAAGCCGGCGCTAAGACAATCAGGAAAAAGCGCAGGCAAATTGCCAGAGTGATGGCTGACAATGGAAATAAACCAATATACCTGGAGAAAACCGTATCCAACGCTTTGCGATTGCCCTACCTGCGCCGGATTTTCCCCGAAGCCATATTCATTCATATCATCAGAGACGGGCGTGCATCTGCCTATTCTATCCGTAAACAGTATTTTGGCAACATCAAAAAAATCACACAGTTTGATACCGGAGAAAATGAAAAGGGTGGCAGGTTGAAAAACATGTGGGTGGAAATCAACAGGCGACTGACAAAAGGATTTAACCCCATTTTGTTTGTTACCGGCTTCCGCAGATACTGGAAAACCGGATTGCTGAGCCTCGGAATACTGAAATTCTCAACCTGGGGGCCGCGATATCCGGGGTTTGAATACAAATCCAGAATGCTGACTCCTATACAGCTTGCTGGTGACCAGTGGCTTACCCTGGTGTCTGCCGGCAAAAATTATTTCAATACCCACGATAAGGATAACTCCCTTATTGAGTGCCGGTATGAAGAACTACTGAAAAACCCGGATGAAGAGCTTGGCAGAATCATCCGCAGAATAAATGAAAACCTGCCCGGAAAACCAAAACATAATATCATGAATGATAAGCCGGTCGATTCTTTTGCTGCCCTCTCAACTGATGAAAAGAATGAACTGAGCATTGTCATCTCATCCATGCAAAATTACCTGGGATATGAATAAGTATGAATTAGTAAGTGTTGTCATCCCCTGCTATAATGAGGAAAACTTTATCGCAAATTGCCTTGATTCTGTGATCCGAAATGACTATCCCGACAATTATCTCGAGATATTTGTGGTGGATGGAATGAGTAGCGATCATACACCGGAGATTGTCAGAAAATACGAAAAAAAATATCCTTTTATCCATCTGCTCAAAAATGAACGTCGTATCGTGCCTTATGCTCTGAATAAAGCAATCGCCAAAGCAAAAGGCAGCTATATCGTGCGTATGGATGCTCATTCCGAATATCCTGATGATTATATTTCTACCTTGATTGCATACCACAAAAAGCTCAATGCTGATAATGTAGGCGCCGCCTGGGATATCGTCCCGGCAGGTAATACTTTAATTGCCAGGGCCAATGCCTGGTCAACTGCTTCGCCTTTTGGGGTGGGAAATGCAATGTATCGCCTGAATTCAAGCGAGATTAAGCAGGTGGATACTGTGCCTTTTGGCTGCTATAGAAAGGAAATATTTGACAAAATCGGTGATTTCGACCGGGACCTGAAACGAAATCAGGATGATGAATTCAATGCTCGCCTGATTCAAAACGGTGGCAAGATATACCTGCTGCCTTTCCTCAGAATCCGTTATTCAGCGCGGGAAAACTTCAGAAAACTCCTGAAAATGTTCTATCAATATGCCCTGTATAAACCACTGGTAAATAAAAAACTTAAACATCCCGCCACCATCAGGCAGTTTGCTCCGCCGGCATTTGTACTCTACCTGCTGGTACTTGTGCTTGCCCTGCTTCTTGGTTTCTATCCACTGATATTTTCTCTTCCCATCCTGATATACATTGTATTGTCCCTGGTTTTTAGTGTTAAAGCGGCAGTGAAAAATAAGGATATCCCGGCAATGTTTATTCTGCCTTTTGTATTTTTTGGCATTCACCTGAGTTATGGCCTGGGCTACTTTGCCGGTATGCTAAAATGGTCTGTGCTGTCTCCCCGGTTGGTTGAAAAATAGTTTTTCTGTATGCTATGGCGCCCTCCTGCCTGCCTGCCACGGCTGGTAACTTGCCTGACGGTAGCCAGGAGCCGGCAGGCAGGGGCGGTGTCCGTTTCCTATCTGTTGTGCTGCTGGCTTTTTTCAGCACGCACAGCAGGATCCTTCTCCGGCGGCTATGCTGTTGCGGCTGAAAAATAAGCCGGCAACCCAACAGGATATCCAACTTCCACCTGGCGCTGGTATGATCTGTCCCGCTGGCCGGTAATCACAACATATGTTTTTACCTGCAAACTGGCAGCATAGAAAAAGCCGAAACCACTTTTTGTGGCTTCGGCTTTTGTCATATAGTATTTCATCAAACAGGTAAACCTGTCGTTTTATTTTGCGTAATTCACTGATCTGGTTTCCCGGATAACAGTAATTTTTACCTGCCCGGGATACGTCATTTCATCCTGTATTTTCTGAGCAATTTCATTGCTGATGTTGGTGGCCTCCTGGTCAGTGACTTTTTCGCTGCCTACAATAACACGGAGTTCGCGACCTGCCTGTATGGCGTAAGTCTTGGTGACACCCGGGTAGGAGAGAGCAAGCGATTCAAGTTCTTTCAGACGTTTGATATATGACTCAACCACTTCACGACGGGCACCCGGACGGGCACCTGAGATGGCATCGCATACCTGGATAACCGGGGCGATAAGGCTTGTCATTTCTTCTTCATCATGGTGAGCACCAATGGCATTGACAATCTCCGGCTTTTCTTTGTACTTCTCTGCCAGTTTCATGCCCAGAATGGCGTGTGGCAATTCCGGCTCATCGTCGGGCACCTTGCCGATATCATGCAGGAGACCGGCGCGCTTGGCATGTTTGGGGTTAAGCCCCAGTTCTGATGCCATAATTGCAGACAAATTGGCTACTTCCCGGGAATGCTGCAACAGATTTTGTCCATAGGATGAGCGGTATTTCAGACGTCCTATCATGCGTATAAGCTCCGGATGCAACCCGTGCACACCCAGGTCAATGGCTGTACGATTGCCCGTTTCAACAATTTCTTCTTCAAGCTGCTTTTTGGTTTTGCTCACAACTTCTTCAATCCGTGCCGGATGTATGCGGCCGTCAATGATGAGTTGATGCAAGGCAAGACGCGCAATCTCGCGGCGAATCGGGTCAAAAGCTGAAAGAATGATGGACTCCGGTGTATCATCAACGATGATTTCAACACCTGTGGCAGCCTCAAGAGCACGGATATTACGTCCTTCACGACCAATAATGCGCCCTTTGATTTCATCATTTTCAATGTGAAATACTGAGACGGCATTTTCTATCGCAGTTTCCGTGGCAGTACGCTGCACTGTTTCAAGTACAAGCTTCTTGGCCTCTTTGTTGGCTGTCATTTTGGCCTCATCAATGATCTCATTGATGTAAGACATGGCTTCAGTTCTGGCTTCATCTTTAAGCGAACTGACAAGCTGCTGCTTGGCCTCATCGGCACTCAGCCCGCTGAGAGTTTCAAGCTGTTTTACCTGCTCATTGTGAATTTTCTCCAGCTCCTGACTCCGCATTTCCACACGCTCAAGCTGCAGGTCAAGATTCTTCCTGATCGCTTCATTCTCCTTACGCTTGCGGTTGAGGTCTTCCATCTTCTGAGAAAAACTCTGTTCCTTCTGATTCAACCTGTTTTCGGAGGCTGAAATCCTGGCATTTTTCTCATTGATATGTTTTTCGTGTTCCGATTTTAACTGAAGGAACTTTTCTTTGGCCTGAAGTATCTTATCTTTTTTGATTACATCGCCTTCACCTTTGGCCTCTTCAATTATCTTGTTTTTCTTCTTGGCCAGGACGCTGTCCCACAAATAGTAGGATAGGATTGCTCCTGCAGCCAGGGCTACTACGCCTGTTATTACAAATGGTAGCATAAATTATTTATTTTAAAAGTGTTAACATTAATTATCATTTATCATTGTCTCGTTTATATAGTAATAAAAAAAAGCCCGTATTGTTCTTCAAGTTATAGAAACCCCTGTTTCTACATGGGTGGAGCTGCCACACTACATCTGACGTCCACTGTCCGCCGAAGCGGAACCACTGAACTTGTCAGTGGGCGAGGCCTGCCATCAGCAATGCGAGCCTGGCTCCAATAACAATAGTGTTGAGTCACATAATCTTTAAAGAACGAATACGGGCTAAAGACGTAATTATTTTATTTAAAGAACGTTACGCTTCTGATAAATAAGAACTCATTGTGAAATTCAAATCCCGCAGGTCCTCCAGCACCGGTGTCAGATCATTCTGATGCTGCGAGTCAAGTGCCTGAACCGCCACATTCAGACTGGCCATTGCCAGGTAGTCCTGCTCATCTTTATTTTTCAAACCAAGGTTCTTGAATTGATTGGCAATATCATTCAGCATCTGAGCTGCTTGCCTCAGCGTTTGCTCAGAATGGCTGTCATCCCGGTTGATTTTGATCTTATAATCCCGGTTTGAAATAGTTACCTTTATGCTCAATTCTCCTTCCATTTGTGTTGTTATATCTTATTTATCAGAGCTATACAGTTGTCAATTTCCCGTATTAATGTATTTATCTGTCCCTTCGATTCTTCTTTCGTCTCTCTATTATTTAACGTACTTGTGAGCTTTTTTGTTTCCAGCTCATACATTAATTTTTCGATTCTTTTTCTTAACTCTGTGTTTTCAAGCTTTATGCCGTTTATCGTTTCCGTCAGTTCATGGTTCTTGTTTTTTTCTTCATTATATGCTGCATACAGCCGGGCCGACTTATCCCTCAGTGATGAGATGATATCTCTGGTTTCTTTTAATTTATCACTATCGGTATTGGCTGTCATTGTATTCAAATCATTTATTTACAAAAATAGTGGAAATTTCAGTTATTTAAAAGATATTTGCAATGATGTTGAAAGAAATTGTAAACATGAGAGGGTTGAAAGGGATGGCCATGCTTGTTGTAATGGTGGCTACAGTTCAAAGCCTGATTGCACAATCCAGACCTGATTATGCCCCCCCACTCAATATCCCCATGGTCATGTCCGGCAGCTTTTGTGAATCCCGATCAGAACATTTTCACACCGGCATTGATATTAAAACGCAGGGAGTCGTCGGTCACACACTGCATTCTATTGAGGATGCCAGACTGTACAGGATGAAAATCCGTGCCGGAGGCTACGGAAATGCCCTCTATCTGCGCAATGCAGATTCTACCATCACCTTATACGGCCATATGCATCGTTTCCGGGATGATATACAGGAATTTGCCAGACATTTGCAATATCAGAATGAATCCTGGTTTCTGGATACCATTTTTGAACAAAGTGTTTACACCTTTAAAAAAGGTGAAATCATCGGTTATGCCGGCAATTCCGGTCGATCCGGAGGACCGCATCTGCATTTTGAAATACGTATGCCTCCGGATCAAAATGTTATCAACCCGCAACAATTCTGGTACTTCAAAGATGACATCCCTCCGGAGTTTCGCAAACTCGCGTTTTATGATCTGGATGCAGACCACAAAACAGAAGCCGAAAGATCTTTTTTGCGGTCGGCCGCTGAAGTGCAAAACCAAAGCATACGGCTTGATGCCGGCAAATGGGGAATCGGCACTGAAATTATGGACAGAATGAATGGTACCTACAACCGGTATGGCATCATTGAACTTGTGATGAGGCTGGATGGTGATACCCTTTATCATTCCCATATCAATGAATTTCCATGGAAATATCAGAAATACACGGAAGCATGGTTTGATGCATACCATCTTGAAACAGATAAAATCCATGTGCAGCGCTGCTTTCGGGAAAAGGGCAATCATGCAATGATGTTTGAGCAGCTAAGAAATGACGGTATCATAGAACTGGCAGCCGGTGAAAGAAAAAATATCGAAATCACTGCACGTGACGGAGCAGGCAACTGGTCTTCTTTTGCTTTTGATATTCAGGGAGTGGAAAATACCAGATCCGGCTTGCAGGAAGGCAAACTGCTGAGTACCGGCAAATCTGCCACACTACCTTTTGAAGGTGCATTTGTATACCTGCCTGCTGGTGCGCTCTACCGCGATACACACATGGATGTTTCCTGCAGGAGAAATGCCGCAGGAGAAATTGAAGGATGGGATTTCAGGGATCATTATTATGCATTTATGGAAGCTTTTTCTTTTTCGGTCGATGCCTCCGCAGTGCCTTCCGAATACAGGAATCGTACGGTACTGATAAGAGAGCGCAATGATGATGAATCCTGTTTGCTGGGGTATTGGCAGGGGCCTTATTACACCGTGAAAACCGATGAGGCCGGTTTCTTTTCTTTAGATGTGGATACTATCCCACCAAAATTGTCTGGAAGTCACATGCGGGACAGTGTCAGTTTTGTGGGACATACCAGCATACAGTACAGGGTGTCAGAGGAATTGTCCGGCCTGGATACATACAACGCCTGGATAGACGGTAAGTGGGTATTGCTGGAACATAAGGCCAAATCAGATAGATTGATTTATAAATTTGACGGGCATGTAACCAAAGGCCGCTGGCACAATTGGAAAATTCAGGTATCTGATGCTGCAGGCAATATCAGTGAAGATTCTGCGGTATTTTATTATTGACTTTTCTCTCCTGGTAAATTGCCTTGTAATGATATCCTTAAAGTAGCTTATTGCTTATAATACTTCATTGCCTCGGGCATATTTTTCTTCATTTCGGCAATGCGTTTGTCATCAGCAGGATGTGTACTTAAAAATTCCGGTGGTTTTGCACCGCTGTTTTCCATCATGCGCTCCCAGAAATTCACGGCTTCCTGTGGATTGTATCCAGCCATAGCCATAAATATCAACCCCAGCTTGTCAGCTTCATATTCATGCTTGCGGGAATAAGGGAGCAATACACCTACTTGTGAACCAATGGCATAGGCACTCAGAAAAACTTGCCTGGTTTGGTCGGGTTTTGTTTCCATATACTCTGATAATGCAATGCCTCCGGCCTGTATCATCAGTTGCTGAGACATCCGTTCGTTCCCGTGGCGTGCTACGGCATGGGCAATTTCATGTCCCATTACCACTGCTATGCCTGTCTCATTTTCACACAATGGTAAAATACCACTGTAAAAAACCACCTTACCACCCGGCATACACCAGGCATTGACTATATCGTTTTGTATGAGATTAAACTCCCAGTCAAATTGGGATATGCGATCCTCCATACCATTGTCCTGTAAAAATGTCTCCACTGAGGCAGAAATCTTGTTACCCGCGGTTTTTACCTGCTTTATATTCTGATGATTGTATGATGTCTGATTTGTATCCAGAAAAGCTGAATAATTGCTGTAACTCATAGATAATAGTGATTCCTGGGGGACAAGAAGCACCTGCCTGCGATCGATTAGTGGTACAGTTGAACAGGCAACAAGGAATAAGATAAGCAGAGCGTAAACAAATAATTTTTTATTTTTCATAGTCCTGTGCTTTTTCTATATGATACGCAAAATAGGAAAATTTGTATAGATCGAAGATGATTATTTTGGGGTGACTGCCTTTGAGATTAGGTTTCATGACATTTCTGAAAAGCCTGTAGCCGGCTTTCCACAGCCAAAGCAATCCTGCCTTTCTTTGCTTTTCATAAAAATCCAGCAATCTGATGTAATGGTTGAAATCCTCGTCAAGTGATGGGTCATGATACAGCTTGATCAGGTTGTCAAGGGCTTTTTTACTTTTTTCAAGGAACACATCAGATGATTCAAGCCCTGTGTGGTACAGTGGATTGTCAATATGCTTTATTATGATGTTCCGTTTCATCAACTGATAGCCAAATAAACTGTCTTCATGACCATAACCACGGATGCTTTCGGAAAAGCAAATCTTCTGAAAAACAGATTTGTCAATCAGAAAATGGTGGGTGGTAAATTGCTGCCAGGGATTTTTATTGCGTTTTTCTGCACTGACAGTTTCTCTTGCATGTCCGTATTTCCATCTTAGCAATTTGTCCGAATCCGGCTTTTTTTTCTGATAGATGGTTCCGCCGCAACAAACTGTGTTTTTTTCTGAAGCATCCAGATATCTGTCCAGAAAACCGTCATCCCGGGTTTCAGAATCGGCATCAATGAATAAGAGATATTCGTGTTTTGACAGCTCTGCCAAACGGTTACGTACTCCGGCTCTGCCAAGGTTTTTGTCGGATTTGTGAATTCTGATGTGTTTGAGATCTGCAAATTTTTTGTAAACAGCTTGCATATCCTTTTCGGAATGATCATCAAACAAAATGATTTCTACAGCCTGATCGATTTTATCAGCCTGGTGCTCAAGCTGAAATATCAGATCTTCTGAAACATGGTTAAATATGGGTATACAGATTGAAAGCATAGAAAAGGGGGCTGCATAACAGCCCCCTGTTAATATGTAGGATTTGTCATTTACATGTCAATATCACTCTCGGTTTCTTCAGTTTGTACCTGGTCTTTCTTTTCAACTGTTTTCTTTTCTAATTCAGGCACTTCAACCCTGGTTCCTGAAGATTTCTCCTCTTTGGAGCTTTTTTTGGTTACCTGGTTTTCATTTTCGGAATCTTCCGTGTCTTCCGAAGTGGTTTCTCCTTCGTCAGTACTTTCATCATTCTTGGCTTCATCAGCATCTTCTGCTGCATCATCCTTGGCTTCGTCCTTTTGTTCTGTTTTGGTTTCATCCTTTGCCTCGTCCTTGGCTTCTTCATTATTGTTACATGAAATTGCAAACAGACCGATCAAAGCGGCAAACATAAAAATTGATAGTTTTTTCATAGCGGTAAATTTTGTTTTATTAGTTATTAGTTAACAGCATAAAATTACATGAAAATTCCGGAAAACCAAAATTATTCTGTTAATCCCTGGGGGGATAAGAAAAATGCAGAGACTTTTCGGAAAAGCCTCTGCATTCTGAGTGAAAATATCATTGATTACTTTACTCCTTGTCATTTCCGCTTTTGTCCGGGAAGTCGGGGATATCCGGAATTTGCGGTGGGTTTTCTTCGAGTTGTTTTTTAATGACCTCAATGGCTTTCCTGAGTTGTTGATCGGTGCCCTGAAATTCTTTCCAGGGATCATTCCATACCTCAATATCGGGTTCAACACCATGTCCTTCAATAATCCAGTCACTGCCGTCAGCAGCAAAATGAGCGAACTCGGGTTTGCGCATGGTACCTCCGTCAATGAAAGGCAGAGATCCGCGGATGCCCACAACTCCGCCCCAGGTTCGTACACCTATGATGGTGCCAAGTTCATGTTTGCGGAACTGGTAGGGGAAAAGGTCTCCGTCCGAGGCAGAATACTGGTTCACCAGCAGTACTTTTGGTCCGACATGCATGCCGCGGGGGCGTGTACCCGGGTTGGGAACATTTCTGCCCATGCCCATCATGGCCAGCTCCCTGCGCAGTCGCTCAATGATCATGGGTGATACATTGCCGCCTCCGTTGCCTCTGTCATCAATGATCAGACCCTCTTTGGTGAGCTGTGGATAAAAGTGTTTGACAAACTCATTCAGTCCTTCGGTGACCATGTTTGGAACGTGAATGTAACCTACACGCCCGTCAGTGGCCTCGTTTACCGTACGGATGTTTTCCTGTACCCACTCGTAATAGTACAGCTTTGCCTCGTCTTTGCTTGTTTCGATAATCATTTCGCGTGAGCCGTCGGCTTTGGCTTTGTCATTGACTTCAATAAAAAGCTTTTCGCCACCATCACCCAGCATTAAACTGTAAATATTGTCTGTTTCTTTGGTGGATTTACCGTTGATGGAGATGATATAATCTCCCTGACTGACATTCTTCCCGATACCTGTAAGGGGAGCTGTGTATTCGTCATGCCAGTTTTTGCCTTTCAGCAGGTTGGTGATTCTGAAATAACCGGATTTGTCTTTTTCAAATTCGGCGCCAAGCAGACCGGTGTATATTTTGTCCGGAGTTTCCCGGTCACCGCCACCTGCATAGGCATGCCCAACGTTGAGTTCACCAATCAATTCACCAATCAGGTAGGTGAGGTCATTCCTGTGATTGACATAGGGCAAGAATACAGCATACTTGTCGTGCATGTCTTTCCAGTCCACACCATGCATTCCGGGATCGTAAAAGAAATCACGCATCTGACGCCAGGCTTCATTGTATATCTGCTCCCATTCTTTGTGCAGGTCTACCCAGATTTTCATATTCGACATGTCAATTTCCTGATCAAGTTTGGGTTCAGATGAGGGCAGGTCTACAACATAATATTTGCCGGATTTGGAAATCAGCATCTTTTTGTTGTCATCTGATATTTCATAGCCCATGCCTGAGCCAAGCTCTTTGACTTCTTCTTTCTTAAAATCAAATAGTTTGAGCTCAGAATTGTGCTTTAAGCGATACTGGTTGAAATACAATTTATTATCTGCAAAACTCAGGTTCCAGTAAGATGCGGGTTTCACCGGAAGTACGCCCAGACGATCCTGAATGCCATCTTTATCTACATTGATGGTTTTGTCCTCATCCTTTTCTTCTTCGCTGTCGTCAGTGTCTTTAATTTCTACCTCATCATTCTCCGGTGCCAGAGGATCAGGTGTTTCTGCTGCCAGCGTGAGATAGTATATTCTTGACATATCGCGGTAAGCATGGTTCCATTCTGTCTGGCTGTATATGGGGTTGAAATCACGATTGGATGTAAAAAACAGTAGTTTTCCGCAATCTGAAAATGTAGGGTTGGATGAATCGTACCATTCACTGGTGACAGGAATTTGGGATTTTTCTTTCAGACTGTAGAGATAAATCCGGCTCATGCGGTTATCATCAGCGTCAGCGTATGCAATCCACTTGCTGTCCGGTGACCATGTATAATCACGAATTTCGTTATACCCTGAATTTGCCACTTCAGTGATTTCTCCGGCTTCCACATCGATGTAGCGCAGGCGGAGTTTTTTGTCACCCCACATAAGTTTTTTGCTGTCCGGTGACCAGATGAGGCTGTATGGATAGGTGTCTTGATTTTCAGTCAGTTGCTTTGGTGCTTTTTTGCCGTCTTTGTCCTGGAGATAAAGCTGGTATTCACCACTTTTGTCTGACCAATAGGCAATGTATTTGCCATCCGGGCTCCATACAGGAGACCTGTCATGTGCATCGTTGGATTCAGTCATACGGGTGGTGAGACCCTGTTCTGCAGGCAATGTGAATATTTCCCCGCGCCCGCTGAGCACAACGCGTTTTCCATCCGGTGAAAGGGTAACACCGCGCACATTATCGCCGGCGTCTTTATATGCCATGCGACTGTTCTCAAAGTCTTCGGCAATGCGTATGTTGATTTTACTTACTTCTGCGGAGGCAATATCGTAACGATGAATTTCACCACCTTTTTCAAATACAATGGCATTGTCATCGAAGCCGGGATATTTGATGTCGTAGTTTGTGAAATCTGTGAGTTTCTCGGTGTTTTCACTTTCAAAGTCGTAGGCAAAGAGATTCATCGTGCGGTCGCGATCTGAAATGAAATATACTTTATTTCCTATCCACATGGGAATGATATCCTGCGCATCATTTTCGAAAAGGCGTTTGGTGCTGTGGTCTTCAAAATCATGAAGCCAGATGTCATCAGCCATTCCTCCCCGGTAATACTTCCATGTTCTGAATTCACGGAACACCCGGTTGTATACCATTTTACTGCCGTCTTTGCTGAAGGAATTCCATGATCCCCGTGGTAATGGTATCTGCTCATGCATGCTGCCGTCAACAGGAGCTTTGAAAAGCTGCCCTACAAAGGAGTTGAAAGATTTCATGCGTGAGCGGAACACCACATGTTTGCCATCGGGTGTCCATCCCATGACAATGTTGTTGGGTCCCATGCGGTCGGCAATGTCATCGCGGTCAAGGGTAGCTGTGTAGGTGATACGTTTGGGTGTGCCACCTTCTGCAGGCATGATGTAAACCTCTGTATTGCCGTCATACTGCGCAGTAAAGGCAATTTGTGACCCGTCGGGTGAGTAGTGCGGAAACATTTCATACCCTTCGTCGCTGGTAAGACGGCGTGCTATGCCGCCATCAACGCTTGTGGTATAAAGATTTCCACCATAGGCGAAAACAATCTTGTCCTGATGTATGTCAGGGAATCGCAACAGTTTTGTGTTTTGACTGAATAGCGGTGTGAACAGCAATGCTGCCAGTAAAATAAGTATAGTTTTTTTCATGCTAAGAAATTTTAAAATTTTGTTTAATTGTTTCATTCTTTTCTTTCTGTCTATGAAAGTAGTAGATTTTATTCAGATAAGCAAGATGTTTAACATAACGCTAACTTGCAATGCCATAAATTTAACAATGAAATAAGCTTTTCTGTTCTGTATTGCATTGATTTTTTCGAAAAATATTTCCGGCAAACTGCGGATTAAATGAAAGATGTGTTTATTGCTGTAGCTTATCGGATGTAGCGTAACATGCCGGTATTCGGTAGCTTGCAGGCAGAGACAGTAGCCGATGACATGCCCCGCAAGCAGGTATCAGCGATATTGGTAAAACCTGTTTTCTTCTGCCATTTACCGGAAATATTCTCCCGTTCACCGATTCATCATTGAAAAGCCTGATGCAGGAGCGTATGTTTGTATCAGATTCAATAATTTGTTTAATTTTAAATTTTGCAATGATGAAAACAGAAAACAAGATGGAAGAACAAAAATCCGGACACGGTGGCAGAAAACATGAGCATCATAAAGGTGAGATGAATATTGCCAAACGTGTGTTTATCGGCCTTGTACTTGTCGGTGCAGGCCTGGTTTGGCTTGGGGCCAACCTGAACTATATTGATTCGACAATCAGGGAATACGTAATTTCCTGGCAATCATTGTTGATTGCCATTGGAATCATGGGTTTGCTGGGGCGAAAAAGCAATTTGTGGTTTAGTGTGGCCTTGATATTTACCGGTGGCCTGTTTCTTTTTGCCAAATACAATGAGTTGCCTGTGGATGCAAATCTCGTGTTCTGGCCGATCATACTAATTCTTGTCGGCCTGGCATTTCTTACCAAAATCGGGAATATCCAGAAGTTGCGTAAGGAAATGATCAGGAATGCCGTAGATGGTGATGTGCTGGATGATACCAATATTTTCGGTGGCAATAAATTCAATGTAACCAGTCAGAATTTTCGCGGCGGACAAATTACCTGTGTGTTTGGCGGATCGGAAATCGACCTGACCAATGCAGAGCTGGCAGAAGGAGACCAGAAGCTTGAAATAAGCTGTATTTTTGGTGGCACCAAGCTCATTGTACCTGCCGACTGGGATGTGGTTGTTGATGTTACCGGCATTCTTGGTGGCGTGACAGACCGCCGGCATATTGTGACGGACAGGCATGTGGATTATTCCCGCCGCCTGCATCTTACCGGTGCATGTGTGTTCGGGGGAGGTGAAATCAGTTCTGTAGTCAGAAAATAAGAATAAATTATGCTGCATCCTCTGTTTCAGCGATCAAAGCATGTCTTTTATTATTTTGCTACCTGGATAATACCGGCGGCCATACATTTCCTGTCGATGCACAAATTATTGCATGTGTCGGCAGGAAATGCCATGCTGGATACAGGGATCAGCATTGTTTTATATGCCGTAATGGGCTTGAGTCTGTGGTATCTTACCTACGGCATTGTTCCCGGAAAGCAACACTTTGTGAGTTTTCTGGGAAAACATTTTTTGGGTATGCTTGTGTTTATTTTTATATGGCTGATGCTTGGCGAGATGATTTTTTACCTGTTTACCGGCAGCAGGATACAGGAAATGGCTGAAGGTGTCCGGCTGTACAAGGTTCTGGAAGGCAGCTTGTTTTATTTTATTCTGATTACCATGTATTATGTGATGAGCTATCATCAGGATATGAAGGAGCGGGAGATCAACCAGGTGAAACTGGCCCGAAATCTGCGTGAAGCTGAACTGAAAGTTCTGAAAAGTCAGATCAATCCGCATTTTTTATTCAATAGTCTGAATTCAGTGGCATCCCTTAGCGTGACAGCACCGGAGCGTGCCAGAAGCATGATTGTACGCTTGTCTGATTATATGCGCTATTCCCTGAAAACAAGTCCGGATGATATGACAGAGTTGGAAAATGAAATAAAAAACTGCCGGCGTTATCTGGAAATTGAACAGGCCAGATTTGGAGAAAAACTTCGCTTCGATTTTGATGTTCCCCCGGAGTGCAAAAGCATAAAAATTCCCGTACTCTGCCTGCAGCCTTTGTATGAAAATGCAGTTAAGCACGGTGTGTACGAAAGCGATGATCTTGTTGAGATAGAGACATCCATTGAATGCAGCGAGCGATTTCTGCATATCAGGATTACAAATGATTATGACCCGGAAGCTCCGGTTAGAAAAGGAGAGGGCATCGGCATCAGCAGTGTTCGTAAGAGACTGCATTTGTTGTATGATACCGGCGGATTACTTAAAATAAACAAAGCTGATGGTGTATTTATTGTTGATTTGTACATTCCAAAATCCTAAGACATGAAAGTATTGATTGTTGATGATGAAAAACCGGCCCGTGATTTGCTGAACGTATATTTGTCTGCAATGAAGGATGTTGAAATTGCCGGAGAGGCAGCCAACGGATTTGAAGCCATGAAAGCCATTGCAGATATTCAGCCGGATCTTGTTTTCCTGGATATACAAATGCCGAAACTCACCGGTTTTGAAATGCTGGAGCTTTTGGATAATCCACCTGCCGTGATTTTTACCACAGCATATGACGAGTATGCATTGAAAGCTTTCGAAATCAATGCTGTAGACTATCTGATGAAGCCTTTTGACAAGGAGCGCCTGGAGGAAGCCGTAGAAAAATTCAGAGAGCGCAAAATGACTTCTGACGCCCTGAACCGTCTGAAAAGTTATCACGATGATCAAAAGGACCAACTCGACAGGCTTGTTGTAAAAAAGGGCAGGGCAGTGCGTATTTTGCAGGTCAGTGAGGTCATTTTTCTGACTGCCGAAGATGATTATGTGATGATTCACACCGAAAAAGACAGATATCTGAAATCAAAGACCATGAAGTATTTTGAGCAACATCTTCCTCCGCATTTTATCCGGATTCACAGGAGCTACATTATTAATTTGCATGCAATTGAGACAATTGAACCCTACAAAAAAGATGTACTCAGTGTGAAAATGAGTAATGGAAAGTGCCTGCATACCAGTAAGAGTGGTGCAACAAGACTACGGAACATGCTAAAGTAGTTGCCGGAGATAAAGTGAAAAATCTGTAAATAGTAAGGAATGTTGCCATAGTATTTGAAAATAAGGAAGCTTTTATCGATAAAAATAGTAAAAGTATAAGATTTGAAAAAATCAGTAAATATACCTGCATCAATGCTTTAGGAAATGCTTATCTTGCAAAAGATGAAACTGGACATGGATATATTTCAAATTACCGGAACACAATTGAAGCCGGAAAAAGGAAGAATGCTCATTGCCGAACCTATTCTGCCTGATCTGATTTTCAGTCGCTCAGTTATTTTGCTTGTTGATGATGCCAAAAATAAGCATGCCGGTCTGATACTCAATAAACCTGCAGGAATCAAAATCGGGCAGGTATTGTCTGAGTTTGACCAGCTTGATTTTGATATTTTCCTTGGCGGACCTGTTGATACAGACAAGCTTTATTATCTGCATACCTATGGTGACCTGATTAAGGATGCTGTGCAGGTTACTGATAAGCTATGGTGGGGTGGTGACTTTTCCTCCATTAAGGAAATGTTGCACGCCGGGGTGATTTCTTCCGATAAAATTGTGTTTTTCCTGGGTTACTCAGGCTGGACCGAAGGACAGTTAAGTGACGAGCTTGATGAAGGGGCCTGGCTTGTAGCCAAAGACATACCTGAAGATTTTGTGTTTTCTGACAGCCATTCAAAATGGAGCCGGTCACTTGGCTTTGTAAATGAACGCTATCAGATATGGCGCAATTTTCCCGAAGATCCGGAGTTGAACTAAGCAGAAATCCTCATACCAGCAGGTAGTTCATCTTCTTGCTTAAATTCCATCATGTCAGGCAATCCTTTTTTCTTTCTTATCTTTGTTGCATGGAAATCGGCAAAACAAATTACCTGGAAGCGAAAGAAAAATCAGAACACGGCTTTTATCTTACAGATGAAAGTGGGGAAGAAGTCTTACTGCCCACCGCTTATTGTCCGGATTCCCTGAAGCCGGGAGATCAGATTGAGGTGTTTGTATATAAGGATTCCTCTGACCGACCGGTTGCAGTTACCGGCAAGCCACTGGCCGAGGCCGGGGAGTTTGCCTGGATGAAGGTAACAGATGTCAACCGCTTCGGTGCATTTGTTGACTGGGGTTTGCCTAAAGAGTTGCTGGTGCCTTTTGCCGAACAAAATGAGAAGTTGTCTGAAGGCAGAGATTGTCTGATTTACGTATTGCGGGATGAAAAAACCAATCGCATGATCGGCTCAGCCAAAATAAACCGCTACCTGCAGTTTGAGGATGTTGATCTCAAGGCCGGAGAGGAAGTTCAGATATTGCTGCACAAAGCCGGTGATAAAGGCATCAGTGCAGTAGTTAACGGCAAATACAGTGGTCTTGTGTTTCATTCCGATATCCATAGAAATGTGCATCCCGGAGATAAACTACAGGCCTGGGTAAAGCAAGTCCGGCCTGACGGAAAAATTGATCTCAGCCTGGAACCTCTGGGTTATGAGAGCAGTGTGGAAACGCATTTGCAAAACCTGCTGGAAGCACTTGAAGCAGGACAGGGATATCTTCCGCTCAATGACAAATCTTCCCCGGCTGAAATCAACCAAAGGCTTGGCATGAGCAAAAAGGCATTTAAAAAAGCTGTCGGTAAATTGCTCAGAGACAGGAGAATTGTCATGGAAGCAGGTGGCATCAGATTGCTTTGATGCCTGACAAAGAATGTTTTACCTGTGTTGATTTTTAAAGAAAACATCAAATGTTTCCCTACTTTTCCCTTTCTCCATTTCCCTTGTTCGGTTTCATTGACATAACGGACAAAAAAAAACCGATCCCTTCAGGAACCGGCTTTAATGTTTTTTGACTGTTTCTTACTCAGCCGGTGTTTCTTTGATGTTGACGACTTTTTCATCTTTCCAGCAAATCATGACATCACTGTCTATCATGCCATGTTTTACATTCATGGTGTAAATGGTTTTGCCATCTTCTTCTTTGACGGATTTCACCGTGGGCTCTTCAAGTGTGTAGAGGTCAAGTGGCATTTCATCTGCTTCATAATCATAAGCTTCTGCTGCATCCATGATTGAATTGGTGTTTTCAATTTTTGTCATGAATCCCTGCATTTCTTCAGATACTTCTACATCATTTCCACCTCCGCAGGCGGTAAAACCCAGCGCAAATACTACGGCAATAAAAGCTGTCAATAAATTTCTCATAATGTAATTTGTTTTGGTTTGTATGCCTGGCAATGTAAGAAAAATATATCAGATTTTTGTGTGATCTTAACTATTTATAGTACTGTAGTAATTCATTAAAGCAGATAGGTTTTGGAGCGGTCAATGATACAACATTTTTATCACGGGGATGGGCAAAAGTGAGTCCTGATGCATGCAGGAACAGTCGGTTGAGCCCCGTTTTTTCTCTGATATGTTTGTTGAGGTCCCAGTCGCCGTGTTGCGTGTCACCAATGATATCATAACGGAATCCGGATAAATGCTGCCTGATTTGGTGCCATCTGCCGGTCTCAATTTCAATTTCCAGAAGATTCAGGTACAGATCATCTCCGTTTTTGTCTTTTTCACCTGTATCAACCTGCTCCAGCCGTTTGTAAGATGTCACTGCAGGCAGTTTTTTGCCTTTTTTCCGGTCAAAAACCGGCTTGTCAGCTTGCCCCTCTTCCGGCACCGAACCTTTCGTGATGGCCGTATATGTTTTTTTGATATTTTTCTGCCTGAACATGGCATTAAATAACTCTGTTGTCTCTTTGTCAAAGCAGAGAATAATCAGTCCGGATGTTTTTGCATCCAGTCTGTGTGGATTGTAAATATTTTCTTTGAAGACTTCAGCCGCCTGCTTGTTGAGGTAATCAGCATCAAGCTGCATGTAACTGTTTTTTGTGACTGCCAGGCCTGCTGGTTTATTGACGATGGCAAAGGTTTCTTCCTGATGTATGATTTCCATGACGGGGATAGTTATTTGCTGATGTCGAAATGTTGATTGATCAGTTTGATGAGTTCTGTATTCTTAATTGGTTTTGAGATATAGTGATTGCAACCTGCAGCCAGTGCCTTTTCCTTATCATCTTTTCCTGCAAAAGCTGTTTGGGCGATCAGAAGAATGTCCGGATTGAATTTTCTGATTTGGCGTGTCGCTTCCAGCCCGTCCATTCCGGGCATTTTGATGTCCATCAGAACCACATCGGTTGCGGGTTTGTTTTTGCATAGTTCTACAGCCTCTGTGCCTGTTGTCGCATAGGAAATTTCACTTGCGTACTTTTTAACTATCAGGGAAAGCAATTTTCTGGCGGCAGGGTCATCATCTGCGATCAGTATATTGATTTTTCTGCTGCTTGCCTCAGGCAATGTGGAATGGGTATTGTCAGAGTTTTCCTGCCCACCGTCTGTCTCATTGGCGGTGAACCGGGCTGGCAGGCTTACGATAAATTTTGTTCCGTAACCTGGTTCTGATGTGAGCTGAATAGTACCGCCCAGCATTTCCGCGTATGATTTGCTTATGGCCAGTCCCAGGCCTGAACCCTGAAATGCTTTTTTATCTTGCAGGTCTGATTTAATGAAGCGTTCAAATATGGCCTTCTGCCTGTTGTCTGGAATCCCAATCCCGGTGTCCTCTACAAAGAAATCCAGTGTTTCGTTTCGGATATTATAGCCCATTCTGATTTCTCCTTTGGAGGTGAATTTCAAGGCATTCTTAATCAAATTGGTCAGAATTGAGCTGATCTTGTTTTCATCACTGAGAAATATTAGCCGTTCCGCCGGTTCTGTATTGCTGAGCTCTAGTTTCAGACCCTTTTTCTCAGCTTCGGGCAGGAAGAAATTATATAGCTCCAGAATGATTTTCCAGGGATCTGTTTTCTTTTCCTGAAGCTGAACTTGTCCGGTATCGATTTTTGAAACCTCAATAATATCATTCAGTGTTTCCAGCATGCGTTGGCCACTTCTCTGGATGATGTCTATGTACATGGTTTTTTCTTCTTCGGTGAGCCTGGGTTCCGACAACAAATCGGTAAAGCCCAGAATACCATTCATGGGTGTGCGTATTTCATGGCTCATGTTGGCAAGAAAGGCTGATTTGAGATGGTCGCTTTCCTCAGCTTTTTCTTTGGCGGCAACCAGGTCTTCCAGCATTTTTTTCTTTTTTGTAATGTCCTCTTTGATGGCCAGAAAGTGAATGATTTCTTCTTTTTCATTAAATATGGGCGATATTGTAGCCTGTTCCCAGTATGTTCTTCCGCTTTTTGTTTTATTTCTGAGTTCTCCGTGCCATGTCCTGCCTGCTGTGATTGTATCCCACAGCTCCTTGTAAAAGCTGGAAGAATGGTAGCCTGAATTGAAAATCCGTGGTGTTTTGCCTATGACTTCATCAGCCCGAAATCCGGTGATTTCCGTGAAAACCGGGTTAACGTATTCAATGTTTCCGTCTTTATCTGTTATTTCAATGGCAATCGGGTTTTGCTCCACAGCCCTGCTCAGAAGTTTTATCTGTTCTTTGGCTTTTTTCCTTTCGGTAATGTCCCGGGCAACACTTAATACAGCTGTTTGCCCCTGGTATTTAATCAGACTGGAGCTGATTTCAACCGGAATATGTTTGCCATTTTTGGTTATGTGTATTGTTTCAAAAACCTGAATTCTGCCCTCTTTTAAATTCCTGATCATATTGTCAATCCAGTCTTGATCGTGTAAAGCATCAATGTTTGTAAGACCATTTTTGCGCAGTTCTTCACGGGTAAAACCCAGTGTGATTTCTGCTCTTTGATTGACATCCAGCAATATGCCGTCAGTAGAAATGATCCAAACGGTTTCATTCATTCCGTTGATCAAATCCTTATATTCATGCAGACTGTTGATTAACTGTTGTTCAACCTTTTGTTTTTCTGCAATGGCTGTCTGTTTTTCAATGGCTTCAGTTATGGCAAATGGCAGACGTGTGATTTTTTCTTTGAGTACATAATCATCGGCACCTGCTTTCATACACTTTACAGCAGTTTCTTCATTCATTGATCCTGTAAGAATGATGAAAGGCACCCGGCGATTTTGTGCCAGATTGATTTTCAAAGCACGCATCCCGTCAAAAACCGGCATGGAATAGTCTGACACCACAATGTCGGGCTTGAAGTTTTTCAGGTCTCTGATAAAATCTTCCTCTGTTTCAACCAGCCTGTATTCGAAGTCAATCTTTTCTTTCCTGATTGCTCTTTGTGCCAGCTCAAAATCTGTTGGGATATCCTCCACAAACAAAATTCTGATTTTTTCTTTTGATGCTGTCATGTTTGCTTTTTTTGATACTTAAATGATATCTGATAAATGTTCCCGCCAAAGCGTTTTATGCACGGATTATTCCGGTAGTGCATTGAGTAACAACCAATATAATCCAAGGTTTTGTACTGCTGCAACAAATTTATCAAAATCTACCGGTTTAATGATATAACTGTTGACTCCCAGATCGTAACTTTGTATCATATCTGACTCCTCAGAGGAGGATGTCAGAACAATGACCGGAATATATTTGGTTTCCTGATTGCTTTTGATTTGTCTTAATACCTCAAGCCCGTCAACCCGGGGCAATTTCAGGTCCAGTAAAATAACTTTGGGCCTGTTGCGGATGTTTCGTTTTGCATATTTGCCCCTGGCAAAAATAAAGTCAAGTGCTTTGTCCCCGTCATCAACCAATGTGATATTGTTGGTTAAATTGTTTTGTTTGAAAGCACGAACCGTCATTTCAGCATCATTGGGGTTGTCTTCTACGATCAGTATTTCTGTGTTGTTTAGATTATCCATGTCAGTTTTGTTTGTAAATACTCAGTCCAGTAAATAAATTATTCTGTTTTGTCTTGATTTAAGATTCCGGGATCGTAAAAGAAACGACAGTTCCTTTGTTAATTTCACTTTCCACATTGACTTCACCTCCGTGTCTGTTGATAATTCTTTTGACGATAGCAAGTCCGACACCGGTTCCTTCAAATTCCTTTTCGCTGTGTAGTCGTTGAAAAACGCCAAACAGTTTATGTTTGTATTTGGGATCGAACCCGGCACCATGGTCTTTAATAGTATATGTTATCTTGTCTTTTGTTTTTTCTGCATATATCTCAATGATTTTTGTGTTTGATTTTGAGCTGTATTTTAGTGCATTGCTGATCAGGTTTTGCCATACCTGTTTTATCAGGTTGATATCGGTTTTTGCTTCGGGCATGTCTGCTACGGTAATATCAAATGATTTCTTTTCTTTTTCGGAGGCGATTTCATGGTACATGGCTTTTGCAACAGCAGTCATGTCAGTTTCAGTAAGCTCAATTCTGGAACGGGATACGCGTGAGAGGTTAAGCAAATCTGAGATTAACTGATCCATCTTTGCCGCATTGTTCCGGATGGTGTGAATATAGCGTTTGCCTTCGTCATCAATCTTGTCGGCAAAATCTTCAAGTAAAAACTTTGCAAAGCCATTGATGGCCCGCAGGGGAGCCCTCAGGTCATGTGATACAGAATAAGTAAATGCTTCCAGTTCCTGATTGGAGTGCTTCAGCTTCCGGCGTTCCTCCTTTAACTCTTCTGTTCGTTTGTTGAGGTCCTCTACCATATATAACATGGCTGTTTGACTTTTGTCAAGATATGCTACTTTTTCGTTTAGTTCCCTGGTTCTTTCCTCTACCTTCAGTTCCAGCTCATTGGTTAATTTTGTAAGAGCAATTTCTTTGGATTTTACTTCTGTGATATCTGCTATATTGCCGTATATTTTGCTGATTTCTCCATGTCGGTATTCTGCTTTGCCCATGGTTTTAATCCATTTTTGTTCTCCTGTATCGGTCTTGATCTGTAAAGTAAGGCTGTAGCTTTGGCCGCTCTCCATGAGTTTCAGAAATGCTTCAGTGAGGATTTGCCGGTCTTTGGGACGATAAAATGACAGGGCATTATCCGGGCTCGGCTTAAAATCGTTTTCACTTACACCAAATATGGCATAGGTGCCTGATGTCCAGAAAAGGGTCTGTGTATTCTTGTCGAATTCCCAGCCACCGGTTTTTGATGTCTTTTCCAGTTCATTCAGAAAAATATTCTGCCTGTTCAGATTCTCCAGGGTTGCTTTATGTTTAATAATCTCGGAATGCAGGCTCCTGGTTCTTCTCTTAACCTCTTTACGGAGGGTGAAAATCCAAAGACCAATGAGCAGTATGGATAAAGGAATAAGAATATACAGTAAAAGATTGACAAAGGCTTCCCTGTCAAAACTGCTGTCATTATCCACTCCGAACCATTTTTCCTTTAAATTGTCATACGTGTTGTTGGCTATGATGATTGACAATCCTTCATTGAGCCTGGCCAGTGTGGCTGAATCTCCTTCCTGAACAGCAAAACAAAAGTCCTGTCTGAATTCCGGGATGTGAAAATCCAGTGGTGCTACGGATTTTATGTCCAACTCTTCCAGTAGTGTGATGCCGGTAATTCTTTGTGTGATGAGTGCGTCGTATTTTCCCTGTGCCAGTTCTTTAAACGCCTGTTCATAGGTTTGGGTTGTGAATATTTTTTCAGAAATGCTGTCCCGTCTGACAAATTCCTCGGCATTGTCTCCCCTCATTACCACAATTTCCTTGCCTTTCAGATCGCTGAGATTATCAATGCCTTTTGTGCCGTTTCTTACAAAGACAGCACCATGCAGCGACAGGTAAGGCATGGTGAAATCAAATATTTCTTCCCGTTCAGGAGTACGGCCAACAAGAGGCAGAGCATCCAGTTCTCCATTGGCCAGCTCACGTTTGATTTTTTCCCAGATACCGATTTTTATGTTCAGATTTAAGCCCGTTGCATCCGCAGTGGCCTGAAAAAGGTCAATTGAAAATCCTGACGGGTTCCCGTTTTCATCAACCATGCAATAGGGGGGATAGTCAGGCTCGCAACCAATGAGAATGGTGTCTTCGGAAAAACCAATTGCAGTAAACTGTACCTGTGCCTGCATTATACCAGGCAACACGAAAATTGCTGTCAGAATGGTGATTATAATGAGCTTTTTTCTCATAAGAGATTGTTTTTCACAGGTTTGACGTCCCGGTATTTTTGTCATTTTGTTTTCCTGATTGGATATTCATCATATGTTTCTGTTGTTTTCCTCTTTTAGCCTTTCAATTTCATCAGTGAGCTCCTTTATTCTGAATTCCCTTTCTATGGTTGCTCTGTGAAAGCGTTCCAGCTCGGCAATTCTCTCCTGCAACTCTCCTGTTTTTTCGCTGACCTGTCTTTTCAGATCATCCCTCAGTTTTTGCAGTTCACTCTGCGCTTGTTTTCGTTTGGTGATGTCTTCAATATATCCTTCAAGAAAAAGCAGGTTGTTATTTTCATCATATACTCCTCTGCCACGCTCCCAAATCCACCGCAATTCATTGTCTGCTGTTCTCAATTGGTATTCTCCTTCATACTGTGTTTTGTTTTGAATGGCTTTTTGCCAGTTTTTATAAATAGCTTCACGGTATTCCGGTTCTATCAGGTCATTGTATGCGAGTGTTTCATTGTTGGTCAGTGCTTCCGGACCGTATCCTGTTATGGTTTTGCAACCTTTGCTGATGTATAGCATTGTCCAGAATTCATCGTTTTTACACCGGTAGACAAAACCCGGCAGACTGCTGATGAGGGATGACAACTGTCTCTGTTGGTCTGCTAGTTTGTGTTCTGCTTCTTTTTGTGCTGTAATATCCCTGCCCACACCCATGATCTCAATGAGCCTGCCCTCATTGTTGGTAATTCCCGTATCAACCCACGCCAGCCAGCGCCATCCGTCTTTTGTGAAGGCACGCTGTTCCAGGTAGGCAGTATGCGGTGGAGCATGGAGGTCCTGCATTGCTTTTTCAGTGTATTCTCTGTCATCTTCATGTACCAGCGGCATAAATTTTTTCCCAAGCAACTCGTCTTCTGATTTGCCAAAGGCAGCGCAATAGGAAGGACTGACAAATAAAAACCTGCCCTCAAGGTCTGTTTTAACAAGCATGTCGGTTTGATTCTCAACGATGAGCCTGTACTTTTCTTCACTTTTCCGTAATTCCCTGGCTCGTTGTTCTGTTTCTGTGGTATCCTCAACCAGGCCCATGCCTGAAGTGATTTTGCCGGTATCGTCTTTTATTCCCTTGAGCCTGGCCCGGACAGGATTTTTCTTTCCTGATGTTACCGCCTCATAAATATCTTCATAATATCCTGATCCGTTTGTGAGGGAGTTACGAATTGCCGACAAAAATGCCTTATCTTTAAGAACTTCAAACATCCGCATCCCGATTACTTTATTCTTATCCGTACCTAATATCTCAGTTAATTTCTTATTGCAATCTATGATTTCGCCATCTATGTCATAATGTAGAATCCCGATGGGTGACTCATGGAAAATGGTTCTGTATTTTTTTTCCTCATTTTTAACAAGCTCTTCAGCTTCCAGCTGCTTTGAGATATCCCTGATCATACCTACTATTCCCAATTGTTTTCCATCACTGTTTTTCAATGGGAAAACACTCGTTTCTCCGGGAAAGATGTTTCCGTTTTTTTTCTTGTATGAAATGGTGAAAATGAAATCAGGATCAGGTATTTCTTTGATTTTTTTACCCATTTTCTCATATGTTGATTTGTCTCTGTATATGAATTCAGTGGTCTTGCCGTGAATTTCATCCAGAGAATATCCGAACAATTGAGTGAAAGCAGGATTGCAATCAGTGATTCTGCGGTTTTTGTCAACAATAAGGACAGCATCACGAATACTGTTGTAGAGAATGGCAGAATTATCAGAAGCTGCATGGCTTTTGTGTTCTTCGCTTTTGTGATTATTGTAGGAAGGTGCCATTGAAACAGATTTTTATTTTATCCCAAGATACGTTAAATTTATCAAATAGTTGCCTGTTTATTGTAAAAGCAAATGATTGAATCCTGTTTTCGGCACATCAGATAGTAATATCATTGAGCATTCTGTCAATCAAAAAATACGATTGAGATTCAGGCAGATTCCGAAACTGATAAACATAAACGGGGATATATTCTTCTGGGGCCCGTAATCGGCCCGAATTGCCTGGAAAACCCCATGTCTATGGTGAATTTTAGCGATCTGTATCCAAAACGGCTTATCAGGGCCGGTGTAATAAACAGACTGGCAATATTTACATCAGGCTGATAAAAATCCAGAACAGCTATTCTTGTTGCATTACAAAAATCCGAGGATGTCGATGTTGTTCCTATGGCCGGTTGTGCAAATATTCTGAATTGACGGATCTTGTATTTCTCCTGCCGGTAATTGCTGGATTCATATTCGTAAAAAGCGTAATGGTTAAGAATGCCATATCCCGAATCTCCAAAAAACCGAATCGAAAAAGCTCCGAAAGTTTTTTGTAGTATCCGTAGCCTGCCTCTACAAATGCCCTGCTTTGTCTGGCATAACCAAAACCTTGCGTGAAAGTGCTGTTTAGCATATGCCGGTTTTACCTGTGTCCGGGCCGTACCTGTGGAGAAAGATGCCTGAATTTATTCTTCCTCACTCATTTAAGGTACATTTGGTGAGTCGGG